>NZ_CP083553.1:383333-684166 GCF_025144465.1 Leisingera sp. S132 | reverse complement strand
TCTACCTGCCCCTTATCTGATTGAACGCGAAGAGGCGCGGAAACGATATGAAGCACGGGTCGCCGCAAATCCGCCGGAGCCAAGTCTTCTTGAGCGCCTCTTTAACCGGCGGCCTGCAAACCGCCTGACGCAGGCTCCTCATCCCGCGCGGCCTCATAGGCCAGCATCGCGCGCTTGACCGGCAGTCCCCAGTGATAGCCGCCCAGCGCACCGGATTTGCGCAACGCGCGGTGGCAGGGAATCAGCCAGCTGACCGGGTTGCGGCCCACCGCGGTGCCAACAGCGCGCACCGCCTTAGGGGAGCCGATCGCACTAGCCAGCTCGGAATAGGTTGTGACATGGCCCGAAGGAATGCGCAGCAGTGCTTCCCAGACCTTAATTTGCAACGGTGCACCGATCATATGCAGCGCGGTCTCGCCTTTCTGAGCGAAGGCCGCCTCAGCCAGTGGCCGCAAAGCCGTGGGATCCTCAATGAACTCCGCCTGCGGCCAGCGGGCGCGCATATCAGCCATTGCGGGTTCGGCGCCGGTTTCGGCTGCAAACGCCAGACCGCAAATGCCCTTCTCGGTTCCCATCACCAGCGCAAGACCGAAGGGGCTGTCAAACCAGCCCCAGAAAATCCGCAGGCCGTCTCCGTTGCGGGCATATTCGCCTGGGCTCATGGCCTCCCAGCGCAGGAAAAGGTCGTGCAGCCTTCCGGATCCTGACAACCCTACAGCGTGTGATGCTTCCAGTGTGGTGAAGCGGTCCCGCAGCAGTGCCTTTGCATGACCCAGGCGGAGGTACTGCTGATAGCGCTTGGGGGACACACCAACCCAGGCCGAAAACAACCGCTGGAAATGGGCCGGGCTCATATCCATCCGGGCCGCCAGTTGCTCCAGTGTCAGATCCTCGCCGCCATCGTCGATGAGCTCAATCGCCCGCCGCATGACGCCATAATGATAAGTGTGTTCCCGCGCTTCGATATTCATCGGTCCAGCCTGTTTTGAACGTGTGCTGCCAAGGTAACCGGGCCTGCCCTGTCAATCGACCCGGAACCTGCGGGTTTCCCTTGCGGGAAAGGGCCAGGATCAGGAAAGGCGCAATTTCAATTGCTCTTTGGCACCCGCTCTGTACATATGGCGCGCGATGGCAAAGCAACTCGATTATCACACCCTGCGCGAGATCTTCACGCGGTTCCAAGCAGCAGAGCCCGAACCCAAGGGCGAACTGGAGCATGTCAACGCCTATACGCTGGTGGTTGCGGTGGCGCTCTCAGCGCAGGCAACCGACGCCGGCGTCAACAAGGCGACCCGCGAACTGTTCAAGATCGCCGACACCCCGCAAAAGATGCTGGACCTGGGCGAAGAGCAGCTGATTGAGCATATCAAAACAATCGGTCTCTACCGCAATAAAGCCAAGAACGTGATCAAGCTGTCGCAGATCCTGGTCGAGGATTACGCCGGCGAAGTTCCGAACTCACGCGCTGCATTGCAGTCGTTGCCGGGTGTGGGCCGCAAGACCGCCAATGTGGTTCTGAACATGTGGTGGAAGCAGCCTGCACAAGCGGTGGATACGCATATTTTCCGCGTTGGCAACCGCTCCGGCATTGCGCCGGGCAAGGATGTGGATGCCGTGGAACGCGCTGTGGAAGACAATATCCCGGCGGATTTCCAGCAGCACGCGCACCACTGGCTGATCCTGCACGGCCGCTACCACTGCAAGGCACGAAAGCCGATGTGCGGAACCTGCATCATCCGCGACCTCTGCATGTTCGAAGACAAGAACCTGTAAACTTTTTGAGCGGCATAGTCACTTCAACTGACACCGCTTTGGAAATCCCCGAGGAGGGACCATGACCAAAACCTACCAGCTCGTCGGCATTGGCAATGCCGTGGTGGATGTAATCGCGCAGTGCGAGGACAGTTTCCTGGCTGAACAAGGCATCGAAAAAGGCATCATGCAGCTGATTGAACGCGACCGCTGCGAAGATTTGTATGCGGCAATGGGAAACCGGGTGCTGACCCCGGGCGGTTCGGTCGCTAATACCATCGCAGGCGCCGGCGCGCTGGGGCTCGAGGCTGCATTCATCGGCCGGGTCCGGGACGACGCGCTTGGTAAGTTCTATGCCGATGCAATGAATAACGAAGGCGTCGGGTTTGTGAACGAGCCTGTTTCAGGGGATGTGCTGCCGACCTCGCGGTCGATGATCTTTGTCTCTCCGGACGGAGAACGATCGATGAACACTTACCTCGGCATTTCGTCCGATCTGAGTTCTGCAGACGTGCCGCAGGACGTGGCTGGCCAGGCGCAGATCATGTTCCTTGAGGGCTATCTGTTCGACAAGGACAAGGGTAAGACCGCCTTTCTGGAAGCCGCACGCAGCTGCCGTGAAGGCGGCGGCAAAGTTGGCATCTCGATCTCCGACCCCTTCTGTGTTGAACGCCACCGTGCGGACTTCCTCACCTTGATCGGGGAAGAACTGGATTTTGTAATCGGCAACCAGGACGAAATCCGCGCCCTGTTCGAGACCGATGACTTGGAGAAGGCAATGGCCAAGACCGCCGCGATCTGCCCGCTGGTGGTCTGTACCCGCTCCGGAGATGGCGTGACCGTTCTGAACGAGGGTGTGCGCATCGATGTGCCGGTGGAGATGATCACCCCGGTAGATGCCACTGGTGCCGGCGACCAGTTCGCGGCCGGCTTCCTGTTCGGCATGGCCACCGGGCGCAGCATGGAAATCTGCGCCCGCATGGGCTGCATCTGCGCAGGCGAGGTGATCCGGCATATAGGCCCGCGCCCGGAAAGAAACGTGCGTCACCTGCTGGAAGAAGCCGGACTGGTCTAGGCCAACCGCAACCTCCGGCCCGCCGGAGACCCGCCTGACGGCGTGCAGCCGCCAGTTGGACATGGCGCGAAGCGGCCTTGCCGCTCCGCGCAGCCTGACCGCAGCAGGCAGTTCACAGTTTTGCCGCCTCAGCGCTTTCAGCCGCCGCCAGGGCGCGTCCCAGAAGCACTGTGAACGCTTCCACGTCTTGGGTGCTCATGCCTTCCAGCAGCTTTGCCTGGGTCTGCACATGCGTGGTGACAGCCCGGTCGATCAGGGCAAAACCCTCCTCTGTCAGCCCGACAAGGAAACTGCGGCTATCCTCCGGGTTCACCTCACGCTTGACCAGTCCGTCCGCCTCCAGCCGGTCGATGCGGTTGGTCATAGTGCCGGACGCCACCATGGTCGCCTTCAGCAGATCGCCCGGCGACAGCGTGTAAGGCGCCCCGGACCGGCGCAACGTTGCCAGCACGTCGAACTTGGCCGCGTTCAGCCCGAATGCCGCAAATGTCTTATGCATCTCGCGCTGATAGGCCAGGTATAGTCTCGCCACTCTGCCGATCACTCCCATGGCCGTAACATCCAGGTCCGGCCGCTCCTGCTCCCATTGCTGGGTGATAAAATCCACATGGTCCATGCCACTGGTTTAGGTGTTTACATCTTGACGTCAAGACAAATCCTATTATCTCGACATCAAGACAAGGAGAACCACATGCCGATCCGCACCCTTCTGCTGACCGCGCTGGCCCCTGCAATCTGGGGCAGCAGCTACATCGTGACGACAACTTTTCTGCCCGGCCACTCACCGCTGGTGGTGGCACTGCTCAGGGCGCTGCCTGCCGGGCTGCTGCTGCTGGTGCTGGTGCGCCAGCTGCCGCCGCTTAGCTGGCTGCCGAGGCTGATGGTGCTTGGAGCGCTGAATTTCTCGCTGTTCTGGGTGCTCTTGTTCCTGTCCGCTTACCGCCTGCCTGGCGGGGTCGCCGCGACGCTTGGCGCCGTGCAGCCGCTGATCGTGGTGTTCCTGTCAGCGTTGCTGCTGCAGACGCAGATCCGCGCCGCTGCCGTTGCCGCCGCGCTTCTGAGCATGGCAGGTGTTGCCTTGCTGGTGCTGACCCCGGCCGCCAAGCTGGACACGCTGGGTGTCCTGGCCGGCTTTGGCGGCGCCTTGTCGATGGCGGCAGGCGTGGTGCTGACCCGCAAATGGCAGCCGCCGGTGCCGCCGCTCACCTTCACCGCCTGGCAGCTGACCGCAGGCGGGCTGCTGCTGGTGCCTTTTGCGCTGTGGATGGTGCCGGAGATGCCGGTCTTCACGGCTGCCAATGTCCTGGGCCTTGCCTACATGAGCCTCATCGGCGGTGCGCTGACTTATATCCTGTGGTTCCGCGGCCTTGCCCGGATTGACCCGTCGCAAGTCTCACTGCTTGGCGTGCTCAGCCCGCTGACCGCCGTGATCCTCGGCTGGCTGCTGCTGGGAGAAACCCTGACGCCCAATCAGATGCTGGGCGCCACCCTGGCCCTGTTCAGCCTTTGGCTCGGCCAAGCCAGGCTGCCGCGGCAGACAGAACGCGCTGCAGCGCCTGTAAAATGAAAACTGCTACCGCGGCTGGGCCGGTTCACAGGCCTTGCCGCGGTGGCAATCCAGCACCTGCCGCCGCACTTCGGGCGTGTCGTCAAACACAAACCCGCCACAGGCGTTTGCCCGGACCACCAGCTCCTGCCCGCGCTGCTCCGCAAAAACTACATAGTCTGCACCGGACTTGATCCCGCCGCACCAGGGGCCCAAGCATTCCACTTCCAGAACCGCAGGCACATTCACCCGGCCGGAGAAATACTTGCCCTCCAGCATCTTGCCCGACAACTGCGCCGGAATAAGGGTCAGCGGTGGCGTATCGTTGGGATTGTCAGCATGGGATTGCGGAAGCAAGCCTTCGTCAAACTGCAGTTCGCCCGCAATAACGTTGTAGACGCTTTCCGCGTTCGCAGCATGAAGATAGGCATCTGCGGGGCCCCAGGGCATGCAGCTGAGGGCGGCAGCGGGGCTGGCGGCAACAGCCAGAATACACGCGGTCAGGGCAGCCCCAGTTCCGGCAGGTCGCAAACAGGCTCGCAAATCCATCTCAAAGATACTCCCGGAACTCTGCCACCACCCGCGCATAGACCTCGCGCTTGAACGGCACGATCTTCTCCACCAGGCTCTCCACCGGCTGCCAGCACCAGGCGGAGAACTCCGGATCATCCGTCTCGATATTGACCTGATCATCCGTCCCGAGGAACCGCATCAGATACCACTTCTGCTCCTGCCCGCGGTATTTACCGCCCCAGAAGCTGGGCACCACGTCATGCGGCAGGTCATAGGGCAGCCAGCCTTCGCTTTCGGCGATGATCTCCACCAATTCAGCTGCGACACCGGTTTCTTCCTCCAGCTCGCGCAGCGCTGCAATCCGCGGATCCTCGCCCGCGTCGATCCCGCCCTGCGGCATCTGCCAGGCATCCTTGTAGCGGTCTTTGCGCTGGCCGACGAACACCGCGCCCTCGGCATTGATCAGCATCACCCCGACGTTGGGGCGGTAGGGCAGCTTGGCAATCTCTTCCGGCGTCATCAGGCTCTCCTCAACATGGGTTTTCTCAACCTTAGACCGCTTGCCGCCGGGGCACGCAAGGGGGTGACGCGGCGTTTGGCCGTGACAAGGCGGCCCGCACCCTTGATCCTAGAGGCAACTGCCAGGGAGAGTTTCAAGATGACTGCGTACCCCAATCTGCTTGCCCCGCTGGATCTGGGCTTTACCACGCTGAAGAACCGGGTGCTGATGGGCTCGATGCACACCGGGCTGGAGGAAACCGGGGACTGGAACCGCGTTGCCGAATTCTATGCTGCACGCGCCCGCGGCGGCGTGGCGCTGATGGTGACTGGCGGGATCGGCCCGAACCTGGAGGGCTCGGTGCTGCCGGGCGCCTCGATGATGACCTCGCCCAAAGACGTAGAGAACCACCGCGTGATCACCAGCCGCGTGCATGAGGCGGGCGGCAAGATTGCCATGCAGATCCTGCACGCAGGCCGGTACGCCTACGGCCCGAAATGTGTCGCTCCCAGCCCGGTGAAGTCACCGATTTCGCCCTTCCCGCCGCATGAGCTGGACGAAGACGGCATCGAAAAGCAGATCGCCGACATCGTGAACGCCGCCCGGCTGGCGCAGGAGGCAGGCTATGACGGCGTCGAGATCATGGGGAGCGAGGGCTACTTCCTCAATCAGTTCCTGGTCACCCACACCAACAAGCGCACCGACCGCTGGGGCGGCTCCTACGAAAACCGTATGCGGCTGCCGATCGAGGTCGTGCGCCGCACCCGCGAGGCCGTGGGCCGTGATTTCATCATCATCTACCGCCTGTCGATGATCGACTTGGTGCCCAATGGTTCAACGCATGAGGAAGTTGTGCAGCTGGCTCAGGAAATTGAGAAGTCGGGTGCGACGATCCTCAACACCGGCATCGGCTGGCACGAGGCGCGTATCCCGACGATCGCCACCTCGGTTCCCCGCGCGGCGTTTGCCTGGGTCACCAAGAAGCTGATGGGCAAGGTCGGCATCCCGGTGATCACCTCCAACCGCATCAACACGCCGGAAGTGGCCGAAGAGGTGCTGGCAGAGGGCTGCGCCGACATGGTGTCGATGGCCCGGCCGATGCTGGCGGATGCGGATTTCGTGGCCAAGGCGGAGGCCGGTCGGGCGGGCCAGATCGCTCCCTGCATCGCCTGCAACCAGGCCTGCCTCGACCATACCTTCAGCGGCAAGCTGACGTCTTGCCTCGTAAACCCGCGCGCCTGCCACGAAACCGAGCTGGTGATCGAGCCTGCTGCAACCTCCAAGACCGTTGCCATCGTCGGCGCCGGCCCCGCGGGGCTCGCCACTGCCATAACGGCTGCCCAGCGCGGCCACCAAGTGACGCTGTTCGACCGCGCCGACGAAATTGGCGGCCAGCTCAACATGGCCAAGCAGGTGCCGGGCAAGGAGGAATTCTGGGGGCTGGTCGACTGGTACCGGGTCATGGTGGCTGACGCGGGCATTACCTTGGAACTGGGCCGTGAGGTCAATGCAGAGAACCTCACCGGCTTTGACGAAGTGGTGATCGCCACCGGCGTCACGCCGCGCGACCCCGCTATTCCCGGCCAGGACCGCGACAATGTGCTCAGCTACATTGACGTTCTGCGCCACAAGAAACCGGTGGGACAGCGGGTCGCTGTAGTCGGTGCCGGCGGCATCGGCTTTGACGTCTCCGAATTCCTGCTTGAAGAGGGTCACAGCCCGGCAACCGACCTGCCCGCCTGGATGAAGGAATGGGGCGTGGCCGATCCGGGAGAGCACCGCGCAGGTCTCGCGCCCGAGGGCCCGCAGCCCGCGGCCCCTGCACGCCAAGTGACCTTGCTGCAGCGCAAGGCCGAACGCCACGGCAAGCGGCTGGGCAAGACCACCGGCTGGATTCACCGGGCAACGCTCAAGATGAAGGACGTGGAATTCGTCGGCGGCGTCAATTACGAGCGCATCGACGCGGAAGGCCTTCATGTGAGCTTTGGCGAGGCCCGAGAAAGCCCGCGGGTGATCCAGGCGGACACCATCGTGCTCTGCGCAGGCCAGGTCTCCGAACGGTCACTGGCCGACCAGCTGGCGGAGCGCGGCATCACCGCCCATGTTATTGGCGGTGCAGATGTGGCCGCGGAACTGGACGCAAAACGCGCGATCAACCAAGGCACCCGGCTGGCTGCCAGTCTTTGATGCAAACAGGAACCTCCCGCCTGCGGCAGCCGGACCTGTCAGGCCCGGCCCGCAGTCTGGCCGGGAGCCGCGCCATAGGCGCTACGGGTGCGTCCCCTGCCCCCCTTCAGGCGCCGGGCCCGCAAAAGCGATCAGCCGTGAGTCTGAATGCTGTCTGCAGGAGCCTCTTGCCGCGCCGTCATGCCATAATCCCGGATCACCCCGGCAACCCGCAGCCTGTAGTCTGCAAAAATTCCTGCCCTGCCCTTTCCCTGAGCCACGCGGTGTTCCGCCAGTTGACGCCAGCGCTGCACCGCCGCTTCGTCCTGCCAAAAGGACAAGGACAGCAGCTTGCCGGGTGCGGTCAGGCTTTGGAACCGCTCAACGGAGATAAATCCCTCCATCTCTTCCAGCAACCCGCGCAGTTCCTCAGCAATTTCCAGATAGGCATCCTTCTGCCCCGAGGCGATCTCGACTTCGAATATCACCGCAATCATCTGCGCACCTCTCATCCGTCCCCATGCGGCATTGAAACCAGCTTGAGCCAGGTCCGGTCCTCGCGCAGCAAAAACCGCTCCTTCCGGGCAAACTGGTAGTTTTCCTGCCCCAATGGGTCTGCCGCGAGCCGCACCCGGTAGGCTTCATACGCCGCCAGGCTGTCCACGTTGTAGATTCCGTAGGCCAACGTCGACGACCCTTCATGCGGCGCATAGTAGCCAACCAGATCAGCCCCGCAACGCGGGATCGCCTGTCCCCAGTTGCGGGCGTATTGTTCGAACTGCGCCTTCTTGGCGGAATCGATGTGGTAACGGATGATGCAGGTCAGCATAGGAGGTCCTTTAGTTTAACAAGACCTCCTGCCTAAACTGCGCCGTCCCGCAAATGCTTCGCTGCGCAGCGAAGTGTCATTCGACGTTTATAGTGATCACCTCGGACACCACGGGCGAGTCATGCGGCACATGACCTGCATCCCCCAGCACCAACTGCAGCGTGTGGCGGCCCGGAGCCAGATCAATGACAGCCTCAGTCTGCCCACCGCCGAAATGCACATGGTGCTCATCCGCCGGCAATCCGTACAGCAGTTCATCCGCGCCATCTTCGCCTTCCCCGATGGCGGGCCTGTCGATCAGCAGATGGTGATGGCCAGTATGCTCCTTTTCCGTTCCCGCAGGAGCGACCCCCATGCCGGAAAGACCGAAAACCACGGTTACCGGGGAGGTGACGGTATCGCCATCCTTCAGATTGACAAAGTAAACCTTAGCATCCGGGTGTGACGGCGTGCGCTCCTGCGCCCCAAGCGGTGCAGCCAGGCAAAGGGCAGCGGCGGCGGCAAGCAAAACTTTCATAGCGGGTTCTCCAGCAATTTGTTCAACAAACAAATGTAAAGCTATGCGCCTTGCCTGCGGCCGCAAACCCTTCTGCTGCAGCAGATGCACATTTTTTTGTCATCTTCACAGAAGTCCCCCTTGCCGTCCCCATCGCTCTTGCCTGCTCAATCTGGCGGCGGCAGTGTCGCACCAGAACCGCAAAACGAGGCAACCGTGATATTTGCAGTCATCCTGATGGGCCTGACTCCCAGCTTCCTGATGGTGGCCCTTGGAGGGCTGGTGCGCAGGCGGCTGTCACCGCAAGCTTGGCAAGGCCTGGACAAACTGAACTTTGAAGTGCTGTTTCCAGCGCTGCTGTTCTTTGCCGCCAGCGGCCGTCCCATTGCCATTGCAGACCTCGGCCGCATCGGACCCGCCGTCTGGAGCATCCTAGCCCTGGCGCTTGCCCTTGGCTTCCTGGCGCGCCGGGCAGGGCCGGAAAAGTTTCTTGATTTCGCAGGAGCCTGGCAGGCGGCCTGGCGCTTCAACACGGCCATTGCTTTTGTCGCGCTGCCATCGATCGGCAAAGAGCTGACCGGCCAGATGGCGGTTGCCATCGGGATGGCCGTTCCGGTGGCCAATGTCATGGCCGTCACCGCTCTGTCGCGCGGCAGCAGCCTTTCACTGCGCGAAACCTCTGCAAAAATCGCGCTCAATCCGTTTCTTATAGCATCTGTCGCAGGCGTCACCGTCGGCCTTTCCGGCTACAAGGTTCCTGCGCCGATCCTGGCGCCAGCCGAGATGCTGGCCCATGCCGCGATCCCGATTGCACTTCTGTCGATCGGCGCCACCATGAACTGGCGCGCACTGGCGCGGCTGGATTTCTTCAACAGCTACCTCTGCCTGGTACGTCTGGTTCTGGTTCCCGCCATTGTTCTGGCTGCCTGCCTGCTGCTGGGAAGTGATCCCGGCTTTGCATCAGTGCTGGTGCTGTTTGCAGCCTTGCCGACAGCCTCCGCCGCTCATGTGCTCGCATCTGCCTTTGGCGCCGACCGCACTCTGGCCGCCACACTAATTGCGCAATCCACCCTTCTCAGTGCGGTGACACTGCCGCTGTGGATACTCACAATCAGGCTTGTGATTTAAGGTTTCAGTAACCTTCTCAAGATCTTCTCTGCCATCCCGCGGCAGCCGTTTCCAGAGCGCAAACGATAACCGCGAAACCTCGCAATTATCCCACCTCCGCCCCGTTCTTGCCCGATTTCACCGTCAGTTTCGAGGCAACACGGCTTTACGAGGATGGGTGAATATGGACCGATTGATGGAAATGGAGGCCTTCGCCAATGTGGTGGATCAGGGCGGCTTCACCGATGCTGCCCGGAAAATGGGGATTTCCAAGTCGGCCGTCTCCAAACATGTCTCCAGCCTGGAGGCCCGCCTCGGCGCGCGGCTTCTCAACCGTACCACCCGCCGGGTTTCCCCAACCGAGATCGGCCTTGCCTATTACGACCGCGCCCGCCGGGTGCTGAATGATGCAGGTGAAGCAGATGCGCTGGTCACCTCGATGCAATCCGCGCCCTCCGGCCTGCTGCGGATTTCCGTCGCCACCGATTTCGGCGTGAACCATTTGTCGCCGGTGCTGTCCGACTTCCTGCGCGATTTCCCGGACATCACTGTCAACATGGTGCTGAACAACCGCTATGTTGAGCTGATTTCAGAGGGTTTCGACATGGCAGTGCGGATCGGCGAGCTGGAGGACAGCAGCCTCCGCGCCCGCAAGCTGACCGAGACAACCAAGCGGATGATCGCCTCTCCAGAGTATCTGGAAAAGTTCGGCCGCCCGCAAAAGATCGACGAGCTGAACAATCACAAGCTGCTGCATTATTCCAGCCAGTCCAGCGGCAACGTCTGGAAAATCACTGCGCCGTCGGGTGAAAAACGCCAAGTGCGCACCTCTGGCTGGCTGTCCGTGAATGACGGTCAATCTCTACTGAACGCAGCAATTTCCGGCCTCGGGATCGCCTATCTTCCCAGCTACCTCTACTCAGAGGCCCTGGAAGAGGGACTCGTTGAGGATGTGATGCCCAGCCTGCCCGTGGAAACCCAAGGCATTTACGCAGTCTACCCGCCCGGCAAGTTTACCCAGCCCAAGGTGCGGGCCTTTATCGATTTCCTGGTGGCGGCCTTTGCCGACCGCGACCCTTCTGAATGGAAAACCTGAACCGGTTCAACAGAAACGAAACCAAGATCTCCCTCGAACACCTGCCCCCGCACTATTTGCGGGGGTTCTTTTTTTGCAGGTATTGCCGCTTTCCATTTCCGGAGCTGGCGGGATTTGCTGACACTGCCGCAGCGCCTCCCCTGACCACGCCGGGCAACCTTTGGCTTTAAACGCCTCCCGATCCGTTTGTCAGCCAGTTCGAAAAACTCTTCATCGCCGCAGTAAACGGGCGGTCTGACGGCCAAGCCAGATAGTATTTACCGGCCGCCACAGTTGCACCGAAAGGCTGCGCAAGACGGCCTTGCTCCAGATAGCGTTCGAACATGCGGACTGGCAGCAATGCGGCCCCTGCACCAGAAGCGGCAAGTTCGGCGAGAGCAACCGAGCTATCCAGAACAGGTCCAGTGACAGGAGGGCAAGCAGCACCAGCCGCGTCAAACCAGCCTGGCCATTCCGCACTGCGATAGCTCCGCAGCAACGTGACCTTCCCCAGATCCGCCGGACACTTCAAGCGGCCGGCCATGGCAGGTGCGCAGAGGGGCGCCAGCGGTGCCTCCATCAACGGGACCGCATCATGACCCGTCCAGGCCCCGGATCCAAACCGGATCGCCATGTCGAGGCCTTCGCGCAAGATTTCCACGCGGTTGTTATTGGTCGAAACCCTTAAATCGACTTCCGGATGCAGCCGCTGGAATGCATCAAGTCTGGGCAGAAGCCAGCCGAGCGCGAAGGTGGTATTCACACCGACTTTCAGCACTTCCACATCCCGGCGGCCACCAAGTTGGTCAAGGACACGGGAGATCGCTTCGAACCCATGCTCCAGGACAGGAAACAGCAGCAGCCCCTCATCCGTCGGCATCAAGCCTTGAGGCGTGCGCAAAAAGAGCGTCGTTCCCAGAAGATCCTCCAACCGCGCAATCTGGTGGCTAACGGCGGCTTGCGTCACGCGCAACTCCACAGCGGCGCGGGTAAAACTGCCTTGACGCATGGCAACTTCGAAAACCCTAAGAGCGTTCAGAGGCAGATCCGGACGGTCCATAACATTACTTCACCTAATGACTGCTCACAGGATTTGTCGTTTGAGGCCGGATTTCAAGTTGTTTTATGACTTCCGCATAACATCACGTTATGCCTCTACAAAGTTAACACGCCCCTCAGGGCGCACTTTCAAAAGGGAACTCAATCATGCGGTTCTCCGCTTCGGTCCTGCCGCGCATTACGGCCGGGATTGCTCTCTGTTTGGCTTTCGCCACCGCTCCCGCTGCGCAGTCGCCCTTCAAGAAACTGGCCGCGTCTGTGTCCCAAATAGAAGAACGGCTCGATGGCCGCGTTGGAATCGCGCTGGTGGATACTGATACAGGCGCAGCCTGGCTCCATCGTGCAGACGAGCGGTTCCTCATGAACAGCACAGTGAAGACGCCGGTCTGCGGAGCTGTTCTTGCGCGCCATGATGCAGGCGGCTTGTCCCTCTCGGAACAGCTGCCTGTCCGCGACTCCGATCTGCTTTCCTACGCTCCGGTCACCAAGGAACATGCCGGCGGAACCATGCAGGTTGCAGATCTTTGCCTGGCTGCGCTCGACTGGAGCGACAATACCGCGGCAAACTTGCTGATCTCGCGTCTGGGCGGCCCGCAGGAGGTCACTAAGTTCTTCCGCAGCATCGGTGACACGGCCAGCCGGCTGGACCGCTATGAACCAGAGCTGAACACATTCGCCGCAGACAGCCCATTGGACACCACAACTCCCGCCGCAATGGCAGGAACACTGCGCGCCCTTCTGGTTGGAAACGCGCTGTCTGCATCTTCCCGCAACCTGCTGCGCGAGTGGATGAGCCATGGCAGTGTGACCAGTGCACTGTTGCGAGATCAAGCGCCTGCAAACTGGGCATTTTCCGACAAATCCGGTGCTGGCAGCCACACCCGAAGCATCATTGCGCTTGTCACGCCCGAAGGCCGCGCCCCTTGGGTTGCCGTTATTTACATATCCGGCACGGACGCGGACTTCGCGGTCCGTAACGCCGCGCTAAAGGAGCTGGGCGCGGCAGTTATCAACGTGATGCGTAACTAGCGCAGATCCAAAGCCTGGGTTTTCGCCCAACCTGTGCGAAAACCCGTCGGCCCTCCGCGTTGCCAAGCCCCTGCTCCCGGAAGGATTGCATCTTTTCAGATGCATTTCGCTGCTTGTTCTGACGCATATGGCCTGCGTTTTTCCTGCTCCTCGGACCAAGCGCCTCAATCGGCCAGCAAAACTGCCTCAACCCGCCGGTTGGCTTCCCGGCCTTCCGGGATCAGATTGCTGGCAATAGGCGCCAGAAATCCGGCGCCTGCAACGTCGATACGTCCTTCGTCCGCCTCATGGGTTTCTATCAGTCTTTCCTTCACCGACTGCGCCCGGCGCTCTGATATACCTGCGTTCTGCGCTTGAGAGCCGACTGTATCGGTGTGCCCTACCAGCAGCAGCCGGTACTGCGGGTTAGCGGCCAAATAACCCGCAAGTTCTCTTAGGCTGTCATACTCTCCGTCGCGCAGGCGGGTGGAACCGCTGTCAAAAACAAGATCGGTCAGCACGGCATGGCCGCGCACTTCCAGCACCTTGGCCAGTTCAACAGGCAGCGCCGGGCCCGGCTCTGCTTGCACAACGGGTTTTTCAGCTTCAGCGGCTGCACGCCCAGGCCCTACGCTGATCATCTGAACAAAGGCCGCGGCCCCGGTCCGGGACACCAGGATAGAGATCGCGTCCTGTCCGCGGACAGCCGACAAAAAATGGTAGCGGGAGATATCCACCATCATGTCCGGCGCCGGCACCACCTCAATCCCGAACCGGAAACCAAAGCCGCCGCAATCACGCGCCGCGCAGTCAAGACGCACTTCGTAGCCCAGCCCTTCCAGTTGATCCCGCAGCGGGGCCAGGATCTGCAGCACCGTGCTCTGACCATCCACCCGCCAGGTGCGACGGATGATCCGGCCTTCAAACCGTTCTGACGGCACTTTGTCCCCGTCTTCCGCCGCGACAGGCAGCTGATAGACACCAAGTGCCGTTATCCGCTCGGATATCCGGGCCGCACCGGCAGGAAAAGTAAGTTGAGCGGCACTCGGCATGGCAGGCAAAAGCGCAGCCGCAGCCGCTGCAATCAAACGTTTCAACGGCACTGGCTGTGATATTCCGGATTGGGTGCCATCGCGGTGGCGCTTGCCACCCGGTTGGACATATTGAAGAAGCCTGCGACATTGATGATGTCCCAGATATCCCGGTCGCTGAAGCCCGCTTCCCGCAGGGCCTGACGGTCCGCCTCCTCAATCTCCGCGCTGGCGGTGGTCATCTTGGCGGCGAAGTCCAGCATCGCCCGCTGACGGGCCTCCAGCGGAGCGACACGGTAGTTCATCACCAGCATTTCGCCGAGCTGCGGATCGCCTGACAGCTGCCGCACCGCCGCGCCATGTGCCACCAGGCAATAGAAACAGCGGTTGATCGAGGAGACAACAACCGCAATCATCTCCCGCTCCAGCTTGCTCAGGCTGCTGTCCGCCAGCATCAGATCGTTGTACATGGCGGTAAAAGCGTTGAGCTTATCAATGTCAAAGGCGTTCGCCTTCAGCACATTCGGCACAAAGCCCAGTTTTTCGACACAGATATCGAAGTATTTCTGCGTTTCCGGCGGCAACGGGTCCACCATTGGCAGATCAAGAGCTGTGGGTAAGGTCTGGTCACTCATCGTGTTCAATCGCCTTGTTGCAAAATCCGGTAGTGATACTCTCCAGCACAGTCCATGCCGAGGGAAGCGTAAAGCCCGTTGGCGCCTTCATTACGTTTCGTGCAAAGAACTGCCAATTCTCCGGCGCCGTTCTCCAGCGCCCAGAATGCTGCCTGGCGCATCATCCAGGCGCCCATGCCAGCCCGGCGCTGATGCGGCAGGATCTCAAGCGCATGCACCATCGCAACTCCGTCGTGAACCGCCACAAAACCAGCGCCCGCCGGCTTGTCTTTGTGGCGGGCGAGCAGCCCCGTCTTTGGCCCCTGCACCCGGCTCATCACTGCCAGCCGCGCTGGCCCGATGCCGCCCTGCGCCCAAATCTCACGCTGGATCGCCAGCGGCTCCCAGACGCAAAAGGCGGTGACACGCGGCACAGCAACATCCGTTAGCTGCTCCGCCGGACAGGTCCAGAGATTGACCGGATCCTTTACCACGTATCCGCGCGCCTCCAGCTGCGCATCAAGCTCAGACTCGCCGTCACGGACCATGAACAAACAATCCTGACCCATCGCACGCATCGCATCTTCAGCCGCGGCGATCTCTGCGTCTGTGGCCGTTCCGTTGACTGTCGCCGCCGACACCCGGCTGCCGCCGCCCTGCCCTTCGCGCAGGGTGACAGGCCCAAGTTCACGCAGCGAAGCCGGCGGCCAGGTTGCCTCAGTCACGGCATAGTAACGGGGATCGGTGGTCACTGCTCCAGCTCCCTTGCCAGTTCGGTCATCGCCGCATCGATGCGCGCACCATCGGTGCCCCGGATCACGATATTGGCGCCAAACGCGCCGTCCTTCTGAAACGGGTAGCAGCCTACCGAAAGGTCATCATAGGCCTCAGCCAGGGCACGCAGCGGAACGGCGATTTCGCCCTCTCCCCGCAGCACCCGCAGGGTCTGGGACAGCATTGGGCTGCCGCCAGTCAGCGTCGGCATCACACTCGCCACCATGGCTTGAAAGATCATCGGAACCCCCGCCATTACATGCACGTTGCCGACCGTGAACCCAGGCGCCGCCGAGACCGGGTTGTCGATCAGCATCGCACCATCCGGAATGCGGGCCATCCGCAGCCGCGGCTCGTTCATCTCCAGCCCTTGGGTATCGTAATGCGCCTGCAGGATCGCTCGGGCGTCATCACGCACACCCAGATGCGCTTCAAAAGCCTTGGCGATGCAATCCGCAGTGATATCGTCATGGGTTGGCCCGATGCCGCCGCTGGTGAATACATGGTCATATGCGCCTGACAGCGCCCGGACCGCAGCGATGATTGCGGGTTCGTCGTCGATCACCACCCGCACTTCTTTCAGATCGATGCCGTGTTTGGTCAGCTCCCCCGCCAGAAAGTGCATGTTTGCATCGCGGGTGCGGCCTGACAGGATCTCGTCGCCGATAACCAGCATGGCGGCTGTTGGGTTGGTCGTTGCAGGCATAAGCATCTCCCTTGATTGAATGCGAAAATACCCCGCCTGAAAGGCGGCACAAGAGCCAAAGCGACTAGATAAGCCCGGCAACCGCAGCGTCGAACAACTCCGCGTCGCCCGTTGCACGGGCCAGAATCATCATCCCTTCGAGGATTGCGGTCACAGTCGCCGCGGCTTTCCCCAACGCCCTCACTTGGTCGGGAAGTGATAGTGAACCGAGGCTGACTTAAGGCCAGCTTCAGCGGCTACTCCCCGAAAGCTGAAGGCGCGGCAACCATCCGTGCGCGCTGCCTTCTTCGCTATGACCAAAATCCGATTTGCGGAGTTAGATCCCGGCATGCTTGCCTCGTCACGCCTTACCTGCTTGCAGATTGGCCTTAGCGGAACACCGCACAATCCAATCCCATCAACTAACAATAGATAGAGGGGTCGCAACAACCCCTGAAACAGCATGTATCATCAGCGAGTCCTCGGGAAGCGGTCTGGAAACCACCCGCCAGTCGGCAAAATCCGGACATCAAGTCACCCTGCTCGGACCATCAGAAGCCAAGCTGGAGGCCGCCCAGGCTGAGTTCGGACCCCTCGCGAATGTCTGGAAGGTTGACCTGATGGACCTCACAAACGTCCAGATGCTGGTGCAAGAGCTAAAGACCGACAGCCGCTATTTCAGCAAGCTGGTCAATGCCGCCGGTGTCTTTGCCTCAAACCTTTTTAGGAACATGGCCCCGACGGTTTTGACCGATACATGGGCCTGAACCGCGTAACTTTCCTTCTGACACAGGCCGTTGCAGTCAACATGGCGCACAACTGCGGCGGTGCCCTCATCAACATCGGTTCGATGTGGGCCAAACAAGCAACCAAGGCGGCACCCAACTCTGCCTATTCCATCGCCAGGGCGGGCTTGCATGCCCTGACCCAGCACTTGACGATGGAGCTGGCGAACCACTGCATCAGGGTGAACGCGATTGCCCCTGCAGTGGCGGCCACCCCGATTTACGGCGCCTTTTTCGACCCGGCGCAGATCGCGGACACGCCGACGGCTGGCTTCGACACGTTCCATCCGATTTGGCGCATCGGCCGCCCGGCTGGCATTGCGGCCACCATTGTGCACCTGCCGTCCGATCGGGCCGCCTGGGTCGCCGGCGCCATCTGGGATGTTGACGGCGGCGTCATGGCCGCCCGCAACTAACGCTTTGCCGCCGGGCAGGGCTGGGATAGTCATCCGGGTATGAAGTTTGCCCAGCCCCTGATCCCCGCCACTCTGATCCGCCGTTACAAACGTTTCCTTGCCGATTGCCGGCTGGAGGACGGGCAGGAGATTACCGCCCATTGCGCCAACCCTGGCAGCATGATGGGGCTGGCGGACCCGGGCATGAAGATCTGGCTGGAGCCCAACGACGACCCGAAGAAGAAACTGAAGTACGGCTGGCGCCTGGTGGAACACGCAAACGGCCATTTCACTGGCGTTGACACCTCGGTGCCGAACCGTGCCCTGCGCTCTGCACTGGAGGCCGGTGCGGTCGCAGACCTTGCCGCTTATCAAACCATACGCGCCGAGGTGAAATACGGGGAAAACAGCCGCATCGACTTCCTGCTGAGCCAGGACGGGCTGCCGGACTGCTATGTCGAGGTGAAAAGCGTGACACTCTCCCGCGAACCAGGACTGGCCGAATTTCCCGACAGCGTCACCGCCCGCGGCACCAAACATCTGGGGGAGCTGGCCAACATGGTGGCCCAGGGCCACCGGGCTGTGATGCTGTACTTGGTCCAGCGCACCGGCTGCGAACGCTTCCAACTGGCCGCCGACATTGACCCGGCCTACGCAGATGCCTTTGCCAGCGCCTATGCCGCCGGGGTGGAGAAACTGGTTCTGGGCACCCGGGTTACCCCGCAGGGTGTTGAGGTCGCCGGACCGCTCTCATCAGAGTAACGGCCCGGACCGGGCGGCAGATCAGGCTGCCTGCCCCACTTGTTTTTCAGCGCCCTCCTCCTCGCGCTCCGGCTGGGCCTGGATCAGCGTACGGGTCGGGAACGGAATATCCACGCCTGCCGCGTCCAGCGCCTCCTTCACTTTGCGCTTCATGTCGGCCTGATACTGAAAGTAGTCCCCGGCATCGACCCAGACGCGCACCAGGAAATCAACCGAGCTGCTGTTCAGTTCATTGACCTGAATGAACGGCTCCGGGTCGCTGTGCGACCGGCTGTCGCCCATGATCGTGTCACGGATCACCTTTTCGGCAGTGGCAAGGTTCGCGCCATAACCGACGCCAAATGTCCACTCGGCGCGACGGGTGTCGAACGAAGAGTAATTGGTGATCGTATTCCCCCAGACTTCAGCGTTCGGGATGATCACCTTGAGGTTGGACATGCTGGCGATAACGGTGTTGTTCAAGGTGATTTCCTGCACCGTGCCCATCTCGCCGTCCACTGCGATAAAGTCGCCCAGTTTGAAGGGGCGGAACAGGATGATCATCACGCCTGCCGCAACATTCGAAAGCGCCCCCTGCATAGCCAAGCCGATGGCCAAACCGGCAGCACCGATTGCCGCGACGATGGATGTTGTCTTGACCCCAAAGGTGTTGAGCACGAACAAGGCAGCAAACGCCAGGATCACGTACCGGGCGACGTTGCCCAGAAAATGGAACAGAGTGACATCCAGTTTGGCATTGCTGTCGCCCAGCTGCACAATCCGGCGCTTGACCCAGCCTGCGACGATGAAGCCGGCCAGCAGGATAACCACCGCGGCCAGCACACTGCCCAGCGCCTGCGCCAGGAATTCCAGCGTCACCAGATCCGCAAGCGTTCTGCCATCGTAGATTTCGGTTTGCATGAGACTGTTGAAGCTGTCCATTCCGCTGCGTTCCCCTTGTTGCCAAATCGAATATTCAAACGATTAAACGCGCTTCAGACGAAAAAGTTCCCGCAACCCCGCTCTGGCCCTTTCGGCAGGAACCGCTTACATAGCTACGCAAAGAACGTGATGGAGCTCTGCGTGATGAGATCGAAAGACGGCCGCACTACCAAGGACGGCATCCGCATTCATGAAGCCGGCGACTATGCCGGCATGCACAAGGCGGGTGCGCTTGCCGCGCGCATTCTGGACGATATCGCAGCGCATGTTTTCCCGGGCCAGGCGACCAGCGAGATCGACCGCATCATCACTCAAATGGTCGAGGATGCGGGCGCCAAGTCGGCCACCATCGGCTACAAGGGTTATCAGCACGCCAGCTGCATCTCGGTGAACCATGTGGTCTGCCATGGAATCCCCGGCGACAAGAAGCTGAAGGATGGCGATATCCTGAACATCGATGTGACAGTGATCGTCGACGGCTGGTTCGGCGACACCTCCCGGATGTTCGTCGCAGGCAAGCTCAGCCGCAAGGCGGAGCGGCTGATCCAGGTCACCCATGATTCGCTTATGATGGGGATCGAGGCGGTGAAGCCGGGCAACACCTTCGGCGACATCGGCCATGCAATCCAAACCTATGCCGAAGCGCAGCGGATGAGCGTGGTGCGCGACTTCTGCGGCCACGGGCTGGGCACCGTGTTCCACGCACCGCCTAATGTGCTGCACTATGGCCGCCCCGGCACCGGACCGGTGCTGGAGGAAGGTATGTTCTTCACCATCGAGCCGATGATCAACCTGGGCCGTCCCGAAACCAAAATTCTGGCAGACGAATGGACCGCCGTGACCCGCGACAAGTCGCTGTCGGCGCAGTTCGAGCATTCGATCGGCGTAACCTCGGACGGTGCGGAGATTTTCACCCTGTCGCCCGCGGGCAAGTTCCACCCGACCTACGGCTAAGCTACAGCAAGGCAAGCGGGGGCCAGCCCCCGCACCCCGGCATACCTTCAGCCAGATGAAGGGCTGATCCGGTCAGGGTTTTACATCGCCCTGATCCACTGCTTCCTGAAACCGCCAGAGCGCCAGCAATAGCGTGCCATCGCCAAAAGGCGTCACCGCATCCTGAATGAACAGCGGTGCGCGCAGCTTTCCCGGTTTCGGCCGGCTCTGCGTTTCTGCTGCTTCTGAAGTCTGCAGGAAAGAAGCGTCCAAGGTCTGTTCCATGCACGCGATCGTACCACAACAGGGTCAGATCGACAAAAGCGCCGGCACTTCTGACATGTCAGTGAACACTTCCGCTCCCAGAGCCGCGAGCTTTTTGCCGCCGCCGCGTGGCGCGAAACCAAGGCAGCGCATGCCTGCCCGCACCGCTGCGGTCACCCCGCTGCCGCTGTCCTCGATCACCAGGCAATCGCGGGCCTGCACCCCGAAATGACTGGCCGCTGCCAGAAACAGCCCCGGCTCAGGCTTGGCAACACCCAGCGAATGGGCTGAGAACACCGCATGCGGATGAAACCGCTCCCACAGCCCGTTCTGTCCCAGGGTGATCCGCATCTTGTCCTCGCTGCCGTTGGAGGCAACGCAGACCGGGATGCCACATGTATCCAGCCGTGCCAGCAACCCGGAAATGCCCGGCATGAGCGGCACTCCTAACTCCAGCATTGCAAAAGTTTCCGCATAGATTTCTTCAATCCAGCTGGCCGGCAGATCCGCCCCCAGTGACCTGGCTTTCTCCATCACTCCGGCCATCGTGCCGCCGACAAAATGCGCCATCGATTGCTCCACCGTCAGCGGAAGCCCATGACGGGACAGGTTGTCTGCCAGCGCCTGATTCGAAGCTGGCTCGCTGTCCACCAGGACACCGTCGCAATCAAAGATCACCAGCTTCGGGGTCGGAAAAGTCTTGGGCATGCAAGGACACCTCATCGCAGAATTGGCTGAGCACTCGTGGCGCGCAGGCGTGGATCCTGTTTTGTACTAGAGTAGCGTAGGCACTGCAGCAAACCAGCCCTGAGCGATCCCCCGCCCGGCTTGTTTCAACCCGAAACATCCCTCCACATCAGGGTGATATGTGTATCGCCGTATTTGCGGCTATCATGCAGTTCAAACCCCTCAAGCGCGGCTGCGGGAGCGTTCTCCTCCCAGACCACCAGCGCGTCATCCGCAACCCAGCCGCCAGCGGCAGCTGCCGCAAGCGCCTTCTCTCCCAATGCTTTACCGTAAGGCGGGTCGAGAAAGATCAGGTCAAACGGAGCGTCCGGGTTCTGCCCGAGCTTCAATGCGTCGCGGCGCATGAGCGTGCAGCGGTCCTCTGCCCGGCAGATGCCGATGTTCTTGCGGATCAGCCCGGTGGAAACACGGCCGTCATCGACGAACACCGCTTCCGCCGCACCGCGCGACAGTGCCTCCAGCCCCAGCGCGCCGGTGCCCGCGAACAGGTCCAGCACCCGGGCACCGGGAACGGCACCTGTGTGCATCAGCACATTGAACAGGCTTTCGCGCACCCGGTCGGTGGTGGGGCGCAGATGAGCGCCCGCATCCCCCTTGCCCACCGCGGCCAAGGCACGGCCGCGGAAGTCTCCGGCGATGATCCTCACGCCTTCAAGAGCGGCTTCAGGTCCGCGGCGGGGTCACCGGCAACCGCCTTGTCGGCAGTCTTGCCCGCATCGATCAGCCGCTTGGCCACCATATAGGCGCGCGGATCGTTCATCGCATCCACGGCCACCAGCTGGTCGCCTTTGTAGTACCAGAAGGAAACCTGATTGCCTTCGCCCTGACGGGTCACAACATTGTCGTAACCGGTGTTGAGGCCCGCGATTTGCAGTTTGACGTCATACTGATCCGACCAGAACCAGGGAGTCGCGATGTAATCCTTGTCCGCGCCCAGCATGTTCTGTGCCACGACCTCAGCCTGGTCGATGGCGTTCGGCACGCTTTCCAGCCGGATCCGGCTGCCCTGGAACGGGAAGGAGGCGCAGTCACCCGCCGACCAGATGAAAGGATCGGAAGTGCGCCCCTTGGCATCCACCTTGATGCCATTGTCCGGCTCCAGCCCGGCCATCTCTGCCAGCTGCGAGGACGGCGTGATGCCAACACCAACCACCACAAAATCCACATCCACGGCTTCACCGCCGCTCAATACTGCGCGGGTGACTTTGCCACCCTCCCCTTCCAGCCGTTCCAGCCCGACGCCCTCGCGGATGTCCACTCCGTGGCTGCTGTGCAGGCTGCGGAAGAAATCAGAGGTCTCAGGGGCTGCAACGCGCTGCAGGATGCGGTCGGCCATCTCAACCAGGGTGACCTTCACGCCGCGCTTGGCGCAAACCGCCGCCGCCTCCAGCCCGATATAGCCGCCGCCGACGATCAGCGCCCGCTTGCCTTCGGTCACATGGGGCGCCATGGCGTCCACATCACTCAGCCCGCGCACCACATATACGCCGTCCAGATCACCGCCAATTGCCGCCGGCAGGCGGCGCGGGTCGGAGCCGGTGGTCAGCGCCAGCTGGTCATAGGAAATCACCTCATCGTCCAGGCTGACCGTTTTGGCCGCAGGATCAATCCCGGTGACACGCTGGCCCAGCTTCAGGGTGATGTTGTTTTCCGCATAGAAGCTTTCGGGGCGCAGAAACAGCCGCTCCAGCTCCATCTCCCCCAGCAGGTATGCCTTGGACAACGGCGGCCGCTGATAGGGCAGCACCTCTTCCGCACCGATCAGGGTGATCTCCCCGTCGAACCCGTCCTTTCGCAGCTTTGCCACCAGAGAAGACCCCGCCTGCCCCGCTCCAATCACGACGATATGGGACATATCCCCTTGCCTCCCGCAATAGTTCCCGTCACGCTTTCACCGGACCCTATATACCCGGGACCCCAAAACGCAATCAGGAGAAAGAGGAACGTGCAATGATTTCTGTTGGAGACCAGCTGCCGGACGCGACACTGACACGGATTGGGGAGGACGGCCCTGAACAGGTGCAGCTCGCGGACAAGCTGAAAAGGCGCAAAGTTGTGATTTTTGCGGTTCCAGGTGCCTTTACCAGCACCTGCCATTCCGCCCATGTGCCCAGCTTCATCCGCACAAAGGATCAGTTTGC
This sequence comes from Leisingera sp. S132, assembly GCF_025144465.1. Taxonomy (NCBI): domain Bacteria; kingdom Pseudomonadati; phylum Pseudomonadota; class Alphaproteobacteria; order Rhodobacterales; family Roseobacteraceae; genus Leisingera; species Leisingera sp. S132. The sequence continues at coordinate 660,989 of NZ_CP083553.1, read as the reverse complement.
CGCCAAGGGCGTCGACGAGATCATCTGCCTGGCCGGCAATGATCCTTTCGTGATGTCGATCTGGGGCGACAACACCGGTGCCACCGAAGCAGGCATCACAATGCTGTCGGATGCCGAATGCAGTTTTACCGAGTCCATCGGGATGCGTTTTGACGCCCCGCCGGCAGGTCTTATCGGCCGTTCGCTGCGCTATGCAATGCTGGTGGAGGACGGCGAGGTAAAGATCCTCAACAAGGAAGAAAACCCCGGTCAGTGCGAACTGTCTGCAGGCGAGGGCCTGCTGGACTCCATGGGCTGAGCGTGAAATCCCGGCAGCCGCCGAAGCAGGCGGCTGCCACACCAACCCCTTAATATTTTGTAAAAAATAGGGTCAGAACACCTGCCCGAATGTTTCGCGCGCGAAACATTCGGGCAGCAATGCTGACTTACTTTTCAACCGGCTTGGATCACTCCTGCGGCTCGCCGAACAGCCCGTCCATCTTGCGCGCCAGCTTGGCGTCCTGGGCGCTGATCCCGTCGACATCATGGGTGGTCAGCACCACCGTCACCCGGTTGTAGACATTGCTCCATTCGGGATGGTGGTTCCACTTCTCGGCCCAGATCGCGGCACGGGTCATCCAGCCGAAGGCATCCGCGAAATTGCTGAATTTGAAGGTCTTGGTAATGGCGTCGCGGCCATCAACCATCTCCCAGCCGGTGGCGAACAGCGGCTCCAGCAGCGGACCGCGGGTGGCGTCGGACAGTTTCTCCGTCATTCTTGCTCCTCCACATGGGCTTTGCGGAACGGGCCGTAATCGGTCAGGATTTCGATCTCTTCCTCGGTGGCAGCCCGTTCAGCCTCAAGGTAGCGTCCGACGGCCCCGGCAAACCCGGGATCGCCGATCCAGTGCAAGCTGTGTGTCTGGCACGGCATGTAGCCGCGCGCCAGCTTGTGTTCACCCTGTGCGCCAGCTTCCGCCCGGTCAAGCCCCAGGGCAATGGCCAGCTCAATGGCCTGATAATAGCACAACTCGAAATGCAGGCAGGGGTGCTGTTCGACACAGCCCCAGTAGCGGCCGTAAAGCGTTTTGCGGCCAATGAAATTCAACGCTCCTGCAACGTAGCGCCCGTTGCGTTCCGCCAGAATCAAGGCCATGTCATCCCCCATCATCCGATGTGCGATGTCAAAGAACTGCCGCGTCAGATAGGGGGAACCCCATTTGCGCGCGCCAGTGTCCTGGTAGAATTCCCAGAAAGCATCCCAATGCTCCGGGCGCAGGTCATTGCCCCGGAAAATGCGAATATCACCGCCAAAACACTGCGCCTGCATCCGCTCCTTGCGGATATTCTTGCGCTTGCGAGAGGACAGTGCCCGCAAAAACGCCTCAAAGTCGGCGTAACCATCATTTTGCCAGTGGAACTGCTGCGTGCTGCGCAGCATCAGCCCCATCTCCGCGCCCAGCCGGGCCTCGTCCTGGGTGCAAAAGGTCACATGCAGCGACGACAGATTGTTATCCGCCGCCAGCTGCACAGCGCCCTGCAGAAGCGCCGAATGGCCAATGCCATCAAAACCCGGGCGCACCAGGAACCGGCGTCCTGTGGCCGGGGTGAAGGGCACCGCGATCTGCAGCTTGGGGTAATAGTGGCCGCCCGCCTGCTCATAGGCATGCGCCCAATTGTGATCGAAGATGTATTCGCCCTGGCTGTGCCCCTTGGCATAAAGCGGCGCGCAGGCGATCAGGCTGCCTTCCTGATAGGCGGTCAGATACTGCGGCTGCCAGCCGGTGCCGGGCCCGACTGAGCCGCTGTCTTCCAGTGCGCTCAGGAAACGGTGTGTCGTGAAAGGATCCAGCGGACGCCCGCCGTCCGCGGTTTCAGGGCAAGCGCAGGCATCCCAGTCCTCTGCCGTGATCTGAGACAGCGACGCCAGCACCCGGATGTCGATTTGCGCCTGAGCCATTCAATTCCTCCGCACCGCTTCAAGATGTGGGGTGCGAGCCAGCGCGATCAAGATGTTAGCGGCGAAAGGTACTGTTCAAATGTGACATTGTCGGCAAACGCCCGCGCCGCGGTTTCCTCAGCCGCCGATCTGACCGTCCAGCACAGAACCGGCACGCCGGCGCTGCGCAGCGCCTGCACCCGCGGCCGGGCCAGATCGCCGGCCTCGTGGCTGATAAAACCGGATCCGCTGCGGTCAAAATCCGGAATGGCGCGCAAGTCATCGCACACAGCCTTGGGCAGCTCCGGCCATTCCGCCGGGTCATAGGCGCTGGTGGTGATACCGCGGGCGGTGTCCGGCGCCAGCCGCGCCAGTTCCGTTACCGAGTTGGGATTGAAGGACATCAGCGCCACCGGGCCCGCGTAGCCCTGGAGCGCCTCTACCGTGGCACGCTCCAGCATCCCGTCAGTGATCCCCATTTCCCCATGCTGATCCTTCAGCTCGATCAGCAGCGGCACCCGGCCCGCAACCAGGTCAAGCACCTCCGCAAGATCCGGAATGCCTTCACCATCGCCCCCCTTGAGCGGAACCGATCCCAGCGCCGCGCGCGTCAGCGCGCGGACCGGGCCGGTGCCTGCAGCCAGCCGGTCCAGATCATAGTCATGGAACACCATGGCGCAGCCGTCCTTGGACAGCTGCAGGTCAATCTCGATCCCGTAGCCTGCCGCAATTGCTGCGCGGACGGCAGCCCGGCTGTTCTCCGGACGCCCGTCCGCAACATCATGCAAGGCACGGTGGGCCAGCGGGACGGTCAAAAAGGCGGCAGGCAGGGACGGGATCATTTGATCTGGAACACGCCGTCGATTTCAACCGCGACCCCCAGCGGCAGTGAAACCGATCCCACAGCAGCGCGCGCATGTCGGCCGATGTCACCCAGGGCTTCCACTAGAAAGTCGGAGGCGCCGTTCACCACCTGCGGCTGCTGGGTGAAATCCGATGCAGAGTTAACGAAGGCACCCAGTTTCACAACACGCACCAGGCGGTCCAAATCGCCGCCGCAGGCTGCCTTCAGCTGTGCCAGCAGCGCAATCGCGCAGCGCTTGGCAGCGGCCTGGCCTGCATCGACGTCCATATCGGCCCCCAGGGTGCCGGTGATCAGCCCGTTTTCATCCGCGGAAATCTGACCGGAGATATAGACCATGTCGCCCGCCACCACATAAGGCACATAGTTGGCTGCCGGTGCCGGCGCGTCAGGCAGGGTCACACCCAGCTCTTTCAGTTTTGCTTCGATGCTCATGGTGCATTCCTCCGAGTCTTCAATTGCCGGGACGCTACCCGCCCCGGCAGGTTTCGGAAAGGGAAAATGCGAAGCCCCAGCGCAGCTTTCCGCACCTGCAGGCGCGGCAGCGGCCGCATTCCGGTTCTATGCGATGAAAACGGCGGGGCCTCAGCTTTCGCGGAAGGCCTTGTTGAAGTAATCGGCCAGCGGTTTGACCAGATAAGCCAGCGGCGAGCGGTCGGCTGTACGGATGTAGCTTTCAACCGGCATTCCCGGGATCAGCACCGTGCCCGCAGGCAGGCGGCCCTGTTCGCCAGGGTTCAGCTCGATCTCGGCGCGGTAGTAGGACAGGCCGCTGCCCTGGTCCTCAAACGCGTCCGCGGAAACCTGGGTCACACGGCCGAACAGCTCCGGTGTCGACCGCTGATCCAGAGCCGAGAACCGCAAGGTCACTTCCTGGCCGGTGAACAGCTGGTCGATATCCGTCGGTGCCACCTGCGCCGCAATCACCAGCGGCCGGTCCTGCGGCACCAGGTAGAGCACCGGATCAGCAGGCCGGATCACTGAGCGCGGTGTCTGCACCTGCAACCCGTAAACCACGCCCGAAACCGGCGCCGTGATGTCCAGCCGTGCCAGCCGCTGCTTCAGGGAACGGCGGGTTTCTGCCAGTTCCAGTTCCTGGTAGCGCAGGTCGCGCAAGCGGGTGATCGCCTCCTCGCGCTGGCCGGTGCCCAGCTTCAGGATCTCGATCTCGATCTCGGTGATCCGCCCCTCTGCCTGCGCCTCGGAGGCAACCAGCTCCCCAAGCTGCCCGTCCAGACTGGCCTGAGTGCGGCGCAGGTTCAGCACCGTTGCGGCCTGCGCGAGGCCGCGGTCCAGCAGCGATTGCTGATTGCCCAGCTCCTCGCCAATCAGTTCCAGCTGCACCTTCATAGATTTCTGCTGCGCCTCGATGCCCCGGATTTGCTCCTCGATCTGCGCACGGCGTTTCTCAAGCTGTTCAATTTCGCGCGCAGTGGTATCCCTGCGGGCCTGGAACAGACGCTGCTGCCCGTCGGCCAGATCCTTGACTTCCGCCTGGTTTTCCGCGGCTTCCAGCAGTTCCGGGTCAAAAGCGACTTCTGCCGCCTCATCCCGCTCCGCCTCCAGCCGGGCACGCCGCGCCATCAGCTCAAACAGCTGACCTTCCACGATCACCAGTTGCGAGGCCAGTTCATTGGCGTCCAGCCTAATCAGGGTCGCACCCTTGGCTACCGTATCGCCTTCATCCACCAGGATTTCAGCCACGATACCGCCATCCAGATGCTGCACCACCTGCCGGTTCCGGTCCACCTCGATACGCCCCGTTGCCACCACGGCACCGGAAATCGAGGACAGCACCGACCAGGAGCCGAAGCCCCCCACCAGCACCAGGAGGGCAATCAGGCCAATCATCAGCGGCCGCCGTGCAGGCCAGTTGGTTTCCACGCTCACCGCACACCTCCCGCGCCAGTGGCCTGGCGGATGTTCTGATGGTTGGCCACCATTTCCTGCAGCACCTTGTCCTTGGGCCCAAAGGCCGTTTGTGTCCCCTTGTCGATCACCAGCAGCATATCGCATTCCTGAATCGCCGCCGGCCGGTGCGCCATAATCAGCACTGACCGCCCTTCCGCTTTGATCTGCTTGATCGCCTTGTTCAGCGCGATCGAGCCATCGTTGTCGAGGTTGGAGTTCGGCTCATCCAGGATCACGATCACCGGATCATCGAACAGGGCACGGGCCAGCCCGACCCGCTGCATCTGTCCGCCGGACAGCCGCCCGCCAGTGGCGTTGACGCGGGTGTCATAGCCCTCAGGCAATTTCAGGATCATCTCATGCGCCGCGGCCTTGCGGGCGGCTTCCACCACTTTCTCGGCGTCCGGCTGCTGGCTCAGCCGGGCGATGTTCTGGGCGATGGTCCCATCAAACACCTGCACCCGCTGCGGCAGATAGCCGATGTGGCCGCCAAGCACATCCGGCGCGTACTGGTCCAGCGCGGCCCCGTCCAGCCGGACCGAACCGGCGGCGGGCCGCCACACCCCGGTCAAGGCACGGGCCAGAGTCGACTTGCCCGACCCCGAGGGTCCGATAACACCGATTGCCTGGCCCGGTTGCACCCGGAAGTTCACGTTGCGCAACAGCGGCGCGCTGCTGCCCGGCGGCACCACCGCCAGCCCCTGCACTTCCAGCAGCGCCTTTGGCTTGGGCAGCGCGGTGCGCACCTCCTCCTCTGGCACCTTGTCCAGAAGCTCCGCCAGATTGTGCCAGCCTTTCAGCGCCCGCTGCACCAGCACCCATTGCCCCAGTCCCAGTTCAATCGGTGCCAGCGCCCGCCCCATCAGGATGGAGCCCGCAATCATCGCCCCCGGTGTCACCTGGTTCTGCAGCACCAGATAGGCACCCAGGCCCAGCATTGCCGATTGCAGAAACAGCCGCAGTGTCTTGGTCAGCGTGGTAAATCCACCGCCGGTGTCATTGGCCGTCACACTGTCGGCCAAGGCCGCATCCCTGGCCTGTTTCCAGCGCGCGAACGACGCCCCGCGCATCCCCATCGACTGGATCATCTCCGCCTCGTTGCGGATTTCCTCGGACATCAGGTTGGCCTTGTGGCCGGTGATGTTCGCCTTCTGCTGCGGGACGCGTGTGAAGATCTGGTTCAGCAGCGCGATCACCACCAGCACCGCCCCGCCAGCCAGCGCCAGCAATCCCAGCCAGGGGTGGAACAACGCGATGCCCGCCAGGAACACCGGCACCCAAGGCAGGTCGAAGGCCGCCGTCAGCACAGGCGAGGCAATCAGCCTCTGGACTGACTCCAGGTCTGAAAGGCCGGTCTGCGCCACCGGATCCTGCGCCACCGCCGAACGGCGGATCATCGCGTCGAAAACCCGCTTGTCCAGTGCCGCCTGGAACCGCGCGCCGACCCGCGCCATGATGCGGCCGCGGGCGTAATCCAGCAGCCCCATCATCCCGTAGAGGAACACAACCAAGAGCGACAGCGCCAGCAGCGTCGCCTCCGACCGGCTGCCCAGCACCCGGTCATAAACCTGCATCATGTACAGAGGGCCGGTCAGCATCAGCAAATTCACAAAGAAACTGAAGACCCCGGTGAACCAGTACAGGCCGCGGCTTTGCCGCCGCACCTGCCGCAGTTCCTCATATCCGTTTTTGTAAAGGGTTTTATTCATGCTCAGACTGCAATAGTGGTTCGATGGCTTCAGATCAGGGCTGGAATTGTACCAGTTGTGGCATAGCCAGGTAAAAAAATGTAATCAGACTGGAAAACGGCAGCAGAACCCTTATTTGCCCTCCGACATGCCCGTTCCAGTTCCAATTGGACACTTATCCGAATGCTCTTGATGTTGCGACCGCTTAAATTTGTACCTGCGCTGATTTTGGCCGCTTTTGCCGCTGGCTGCGCCACCCAGGACCCGGTAGCGCGCGCCTCCGGTGAAGTGTTCGACCCTTATGAGCGGACGAACCGCACTGTTCATGCCTTCAACCGCGGTGTCGACCGGATCGCTTTCCGCCCTGCATCCAAGGGGTATGTGGCGATTGTGCCCGCGCCGATGGTCACCAGCTTCTCCTACTTCGCGGAAAACCTGTCGATGCCCGGCCAGATGGTCAACGCGCTGCTGCAAGGTGACCTGAGAACAGCGGGCAATGCATTTTCGCGTTTCGTGATCAATTCGACAGTGGGGTTTGCGGGCCTGGCTGACCCTGCATCCGAATTCAAGGTGCCTGCGGTCGATACCGATTTCGGCGAAACGCTGCACAAGTGGGGCGTCGGTGAGGGCGCCTATGTCGAACTGCCTCTGCTCGGCCCGTCCACCAGCCGCGATGCGGTGGGCATAGCGGTTGATTTCTTCACCAATCCCCTGGGCCATGTCGAGCAGAATACTGCCGACAATATCACCATCTACGCCGAGATCGTGCGCCGCATGGGCGATCGTGGCAACTATTCCGACACAATCGACTCGATTCTCTACGAGAGTGCCGACAGCTATGCCCAGTCGCGGCTGATCTACCTGCAGAACCGCCGGTTCCAGTTGGGTGATGGCGAGGAGATCAAGGAAATCGATCCGTTCGAACTGAACACTGAAGGATTTTGAAAATGGACCGCCGCAATTTCCTGACCGGCCTGTGTGCCGGAGCTGCCGCACTCATAGCCGCACCGCAGGCTCTGTGGGCGCTGACCGAAAGCAGTGCCAGCACATTGATCAACCGTCTGGTAGCCGACATCAACCGGGTGATTGAATCCGGCAAGGGTGAAAGCGCCATGTTCCGCGACTTTGAGCGGATCTTCCAGCAATACAGCGACACATCTTACATCGCAGCCTATGCGCTGGGCGCAGATGGGCGCCGCGCATCTCCGGCTCAGAAGAAGGCGTTCTCCAAGGCGTTCCAGGGCTACATCTCCCGCAAATACGGCAAACGCTTCCGCGAGTTCATCGGCGGCAAGCTGGAAGTGAAGGGCGTCAAAAAGGTGAAGAAATGGTACGAGGTAAGCACCATCGCCTACCTCAAGGGCCAGTCGCCGTTTGAGGTGACCTTCCTTGTGTCAGACCGCTCCGGCCGCGACCTGTTCTTCAACATGTTCATCGAAGGCGTGAACCTGCTGCTGACGGAGCGCACCGAAATTGGTGCGATCCTGGACAGCAAGAAGGGCGACATCGACGCACTGATCGGCGAGCTGAAGCGGCTCAGCTGACCCGGCAGTTTGCAGATTGCAGGAAAGGCTCTCTCCGGGGAGCCTTTTTCTTTGTTCTGACGGGGCAGATCAAACGGGGCTGCCAGCTGAATGCGCAAAGTCCTCCCGCCCGCCGCAGCGGCATCCAGGATGCCGCACTCCTGTTGAGCACGGCGCCGGGCCCAACGGGCGGGGCCTCCGCAAGGAGGCCGGAGACGGGCGGGACCACGCCCTGTCCGCAGGATCAGTTGCCGAGAATATCACGCAGGATGTTATCGACCGCGCGGCCCAGTTCCTGGCCGAGGTTCGGCCCCTGGCGGCGGCGCTCGCGGCGGGTTGGCTGCGGCGGCGGAGCAATCGGCGCCGGTTCCAGCATCGGCAGCGGCTTCGGCTCCAGCCCCTCATGCACGCGCACCATTGTCTCGCGCCAGATTTCGGCGGGCAGCCCGCCACCGGTCACACCGGACAGGGGCGTGTTGTCGTCGTAGCCCATCCAGACCCCGGCAACATAGTCTGCCGTGAAACCGATGAACCAGGCGTCCTTGGCGGCTGACGTGGTGCCGGATTTGCCCGCCGCCTGCCAGCCCGGGATCTGTGCCCGCTGGCCGGTGCCGCCGGCAATCACCTTTTCCATCATCCAGACCAGCTGCTGCGCGGCCTCCGGGCGGATCACCCGCTCGCCGATGCCGCCGCTGGCACCCATCAGCGCCTCGCTGTCCTCGACCAGCTTCAGTTCCGTCACACCATAAGGCGTCACCGAAGAGCCGCCGTTCAGGATGCCCGCATAGGCCCCGGTCATCTCCAGCAGCGTGCTTTCTGATGCGCCCAGCGCCAGCGCCGGGCCCGCGGCCAGATCGCTGTCGATGCCGAAATCCTTGGCCACAAGGCTCACCTTGTCGCGGCCCACAGCTTCGGACACTTTCACCGCCGGCACATTCAATGAGTCCCGCAGCGCTCGCGCCAAGGTTACTTCTCCATAAAACTTGCGGGTGTAGTTGTCCGGGCACCACTGGCCGGAGCCGGGGATGTTCAGACAGTACTTTGCATCCAGAACCCGGTCGTAAGGCGAGTAGCCCAGCTCAAGCGCCGTGGCGTAGACAAAGGGCTTAAAAGCCGACCCGGTCTGCCGCTTGGCCTGGGTGGCGCGGTTGAACACACCCGAGACGCGGGTCTTGCGCCCGCCCACCATCGCGCGCACGGCGCCATCGGCGCTCATCACCACAATTGCGGCCTGCGCCTTGGACCCCTGTCGGACCTTGTTTTCAAAGACAAACTTCAGCGCTTCCTCCGCCGCGCGCTGCAGGCGCTGGTCCATGGTGGAGCGGATCACCACATCTTCGGTGGTCTGATCGCCGAGAAAGTCCGGGATGCTGTCCATCACCCAGTCGGCGAAATAGCCGCCGGCCCGCGCCGTTGCTGCCTCGCTCAGCTCTGCCGGGTTGTCCTGGTACTTCTGCATCTCCGCCGTTGTCAGGTAGCCTTGCTCCTGCATCAGCCGCAGAACGGTGGCGGCCCGGTCCTGCGAGCGCTGCAGATTGTTGGTGGGGGCCAGTGTCGAGGGCGCAGTCAGCAGCCCCGCCAGCATCGCGCCCTCTGCCGGGTTCAGCTGGTTCGCGGATTTCCCAAAGTACCGCTGCGCCGCAGCCTCCGCCCCATAGGCGCCGCCGCCCATATAGGCGCGGTTCATGTAGATCGAGAGGATCTCATCCTTGCTGTACTTGGCTTCCATCGCCAGGGCAAAGATCGCCTCAGTCCCCTTGCGCCAGAGCGAGCCCTTTCGGCAGTCCGCCTCATAGGCGCTTTCGCTCTTCCATTCGGCCGGGTCATAGATTTTGCCGAGGCAGAGCAGCTTCGCCGCCTGCTGGGTGATGGTGGAACCGCCATGGCCAGACAGCGGTCCGCGCCCTTCGCTCAGGTTGATGCGGACGGCACTGGCAATACCGCGCGGCGACAGGCCAAGGTGGCGGTAGAACCGCTTGTCTTCGGTCGCCACAATCGCGTTTTTCAGATGCGGCGAGACAGTGTCTGCTGTCACCACCCCGCCGAACTGGTCACCGCGCCAGGCAAAGACCTCCCCCTCACGGTCCAGAATGGTGACAGACCCGCGGGCGCGGCCGTCCAGGTAGGCCGTGACATCCGGCAGTTTTGCATACTGGAATGCCACAGCCAGGCCCACCAGCCCGCAGGCCACCATGCCAATACGCCATGTGAAACCCCAGGCCAGCCGGAACACAAAGGCAAACGGCGCCAGCAGCCAGCCGAAGGGGCCGCGTTTCCTGCGCACCGGTCTGGCGCGGGACTTCTTGCGGCCGAACAGCCGTCCCAGCAAACCCGGCTTCTTCGCCTTGGCTGCCGGTTTCCTGCGCGCAGGTTTCTTGGCGGGTGGTTTCCCCTTGCCGCCCGTGGAATAGCGTTTCTCTGCCACCAGAGGCTTGCGCCCGGATCCTTGTGCCATCGTCTGTTCCTGCCCGGTTTGCCCGTTGTCCGGCGACAATACCCTGCCTGCGCCGGATTGTAGAGGGGGCAGAATCCGGACCTTTCCCCCTTTGCCAGATGGCCGGTTTTTAAGCGAAGCGGGCAAAAGGCGCAAAATTATTGTGCGCCCGCAGAAAGACGCGCGGAAATTTGCTGGCGTTTGCTTTGCACGACTCGGGGCGGCGGTTTTGCTGCAGGTGCACAATGCATCGGCATGGGGCCGGGGCAGCGCGAAACCAAAAGGGATGCAGAGATGAAAATGATCGTTGCCGCCATCAAGCCCTTCAAGCTGGACGAGGTCCGCGAGGCGCTGACCGGTCTTGGCGTGAGCGGGCTGATGGTCACCGAAATAAAGGGCTTTGGCGCCCAGGCGGGCCACACCGAGATTTACCGCGGCGCCGAGTACGAAGTGAACTTCGTGCCGAAGCTGAAACTGGAACTGGTGGTGCCCGCCGATCAGGCCGAACAGGCCGTCAGCGCGATATCCGAGACCGCCCGCACCGGCAAGATCGGCGACGGCAAGATCTTCGTTCTGGACGTGGAACAGGCCCTGCGGGTGCGCACCGGCGAAACCAATCTCGAGGCGCTGTAAGCGCGCCCGGCATGGAGGAAAGACCAATGAAGACCCTGAAACTCCCGCTTGCGGCCCTGGCGCTGAGCGCGCTGCCGGGCCTTGCGCTGGCCCAGGACGGTCCGGCCCCGGGCGTGAACCCCGCAACCGACACCGTGTTCATCCTGAACTCGCTGCTGTTCCTGATCGGCGGCTGCCTGGTGTTCTGGATGGCGGCAGGCTTTGCCATGCTCGAGGCCGGTCTGGTGCGCTCCAAGAATGTCACAATGCAGCTGACCAAGAACATGGCGCTGTTCTCGTTGGCTGCCGTGTTCTACTGGCTGATCGGCTACAACCTGATGTATCCGCTGGGCAACTGGGCCGTTGACGGTGTGCTGTCCGGCGTCTTTGGCCCCGGCGTGCTGGAGGCGGTGGGGATCACCGCGGAAGGCGCGGATGATTACTCCTATGCCGCCACCGGCTCGGACTTCTTCTTCCAGCTGATGTTCTGCGCCGCCACCGCCTCGATCGTGTCGGGCACCCTGGCGGAACGCATCAAACTGTGGCCGTTTCTGATCTTCACCATCGTGCTGACCGCAGTAATCTACCCGTTCCAGGCCAGCTGGAAATGGGGCGGCGGCTTCCTGGAGGAGATGGGCTTCCTGGACTTTGCAGGCTCGACCGTGGTGCATTCGGTGGGCGGCTGGGCCGCACTGACCGGCGCGCTGATCCTTGGCCCGCGTATCGGTAAGTATAAGGACGGCAAGACCATCCCGATGCCCGGCTCCAACCTGGCGCTGGCAACCCTCGGCACCTTCATCCTGTGGATGGGCTGGTTCGGCTTCAACGGCGGCTCGCAGCTGGCGATGGGCTCGATCGGTGACGTGGCGGACATCAGCCGCATTTTCTCCAACACCAATGCTGCCGCGGCAGGCGGCGCGGTGGCTGCGCTGATCCTGACCCAGCTTCTGTTCAAGAAACCGGACCTGACCATGATCCTGAACGGCGCGCTGGCCGGCCTGGTGGCCATCACTGCCGAGCCGCTGACCCCGGGCCTGGGCCTGGCCACCTTGATCGGTGCCATCGGCGGTGTGATCGTGGTGTTTGCGGTGCCGCTGCTGGACAAGCTGCAGATCGACGACGTGGTCGGCGCCATACCGGTGCATCTGCTCTGCGGCATCTGGGGCACAGTGGCCGTGGTCCTGTCGAACCCCGAAGCCAGCCTGCTGACCCAGCTGACCGGCATTGCCGTGGTCGGCGTGTTCACCGTCGCTGCCTCTGCCGTGGTCTGGATCATCCTGCGCGCCACCACAGGTATCCGGGTTGATGAAGAGGATGAGGTCAACGGGCTCGACATGGCGGAACTGGGCATGGAGGCCTACCCCGAGTTCTCGCCGAGCTGAGCCCGGGCAAACCTGAAACAGTAAACGCGGCCCTATAGCAGGGCCGCGTTTCTTTTTGGCTGTTATGCAGCAGGTCTCAGACGCCGGCGTCGACAATCGCCTTGGCCAGAACCGGAACGGTATTTGCGTTGAGACCGGCGATGTTCAGGCGGCTGTCGCCGACCATGTAAATGCCGTTGTCGACCCGCATCTTCTCGACCAGCTCCGGCGAGGTTCCGAGGAGCGAGAACATGCCGCGGTGCTGGGCGATGAAGCTGAACCGGTCGGAGCCGGTCAGCCGCTGCAGCTCATCCGCAAGGCTTTGGCGCAGGCCCAGCATGCCGAGCCGCACCTCTTCCAGCTCTGCTGCCCAGTCGGCGCGCAGGGCGTCGTCGTTCAGGATCATGGTCACCAGCCGGGCGCCGTGATCCGGCGGAAAAGAGTAATTCTGCCGGTTCAGGAAGGCCAGCGTGCCCTGGTTCAGCGCCTGTGCCGAGGCATCGTTGGACACCGCCATCAACAGGCCGGTGCGCTCGCGGTAGATGCCGAAGTTCTTGGAGCAGCTGGCCGCAATCAGCACCTCGGGGCAGTTGGAAGCCACCAGGCGCACGCCCAGCGCGTCTTCTTCCAGACCGTCGCCAAAGCCCTGGTAGGCAATGTCGATCATCGGAATCAGGCCGCGCTCGTTCAACAGCGCGATGACCTCATTCCACTGCACCTCGTTGAGGTTGGCACCGGTCGGGTTGTGGCAGCAGCCGTGCAGCAGCACCACGTCGCCCTTCTGCGCGCCCTTCAGGTCTTCCATCATCCCGTCGAAGTTCACGCCGCGGGTGTCGCGGTCGAAGTAACGGTAGACGACGGTCTCGATGCCGACATAGTTCAGGATCGACACATGGTTCGGCCAGGTCGGATCCGACACAAAGACACGTGCCTTGGGGTTGGCCATCTTGATCAGCTCGAACGCCTGGCGCACCGCACCGGTACCGCCTGGGGTTGCCGCGGCCGCGATGTTTTCACGCGCAACCGCATCACCCAGGATGAGCTTGATCATCGCATCCGAGTAAGCCGGATCACCGGCCAGCCCGACATAGGACTTGCTGGTCTGCTCTTCCCACAGCTTGTGCTCAGCAGCCTTGATCGCGCGCATCACCGGGGTGACGCCCTCGGCGTTCTTGTAGACGCCGACGCCAAGGTCGATCTTGTCCGCGCGCGGATCGTCGCGGTACATCTGCATCAGCGCCAGGATCTTGTCGGCGGGCTGGGGTTTCAGGGTCTCGAACATTGCTCAGTTCTCTCCGGTAGCAACGGGAAGGGTCGGGAAGGCACCCCACTCCGACCACGAGCCGTCATAAAGCGAATGATCGGTTTTTCCGATACGCTCCAATGCAAGGCTGAGGACGGCAGCGGTGACACCCGAACCGCAGGTGGTAATCACAGGTTTCTTCAGATCGGCGCCGGCGGCGGCAAATTCGGCACGCAGGCCTTCTGCATCCTTCATGGTGCCGTCCGCATTCAGCAGGCGGCCAAAGGGAACATTTTTCGACCCGGGGATGTGACCAGCCCGCAGGCCCTCGCGCGGCTCCGGAACGCCGCCACGGAACCGTTCGGCGGCGCGGGCATCGATGATTTCATGATCGCCCAGCTTGGCGGCGGCAGAAACCTGGGTCACATCGCGCACCAAATGGTTCTGCACCCGCACGGTCATGTGGCGGTCGCGGATCACCGGCGGCAGGTCCTCGACCGGCCGGCCTTCGGCCTGCCATTTCGGAAAACCGCCATCCAGCACTGCAATGTTTTGCTGCCCCATCAGACGGAACAGCCACCAAACGCGGGCCGCGGATTTCAGCCCCGCTGTATCATAAACCACCACCTGGTGGCCGTCTCCCACGCCCATCGCCCGCAGGCGGGACATGAATTTTTCAACCGGCGGCACCATATGCGGCAAGTCCGAACGGTGGTCCGAGATATCATCAATATCAAAGAAGCGCGCGCCAGGGATATGAGCTTCGTCATATTCCGCCTTGGGGTCGCGATTCTCTTGCGGCAGATACCAGGACGCGTCCAGAACCCGAAGATCGGGGTCCTTCAGATGGGCGGCAAGCCAGTCCGTGGAAACCAGCGTCTTCGGATCGTCCTGCATCAAAGCGTCTCCCTATCAGCATTTAGCGCCATGGGTACATCCCGTGGCTGGGCGGTGCAAGCTATCCTGTCCCCTCATCAGCCAATCCAGGCATCATGAACCTGTTTTACGGTGCAGCAACAAGTTGCCTGCATACTGGCCGCACATTGTGAAAAGGTAATCGAATGCCCCGTCTGCGCAATTTACTCGCATTTGTCTTGACGTCCGCTTGTTTTGCCGCCTCGTCCCCTGCGCAGGCCGGATGCATCGATTTTGGAAATACATGCATATTCGGCAATGACTTGAAGGCAAGCATCCGGATAGGCGCCGCAACCTCAGGCTTGCAGGAGCTGACACAGTTTCAGCATTTAACCGATCTGTCGCTGATCGCGGAACCGGGATTTGAAGACCTGCTGGACCTGTCGCCGCTGGCTCAACTTCCCAGCCTGGAGAAGCTGGCATTGGTTGGGCTTGCCGTATCCGGCCTGAAGCCACTGACCAGATTGCCGGAGCTGCGGCGGTTGAGCCTTGATTCTGTTCAGGCACCCGATTTCACGCCGCTGGCGCAGATGACCGGGCTTGAGCACCTGTCCGTCTGGGGTATCAGGGAGTTGACCGATCTTTCTTTTCTGCGCGGCTACACCCGCCTGCAAAGCCTCAATATTGCCGGCACCGGCGTCACCGATCTGACCCCATTGGAAGAGATTTCTACGCTGGAGAACCTGCTGGCATTCAACACCGGTGTATCCGACCTGTCACCGCTTGCAGCCGCGAACCTGCGCGTTCTCTGGATCTCCGGCTGCCCGGTCCAAAGCCTGGCGCCGCTGGCGGCCTCCAGCAGGCTGGAAATGCTGCGCGCGGATGGCACCCGCGTGCAAAGCCTCGAAGGGCTGCAGGATAAACCCGCCCTTCATACCGTAGTCCTGACAGGCAGCCGCGTTGCCGACCTGTCGCCCTTGGCAGGCGCCGGCAGGCTGGCGGAATTGGACCTGGCACATACGCAAGTCCAAGATCTTACGCCCCTGTCAAACCTGTCCGCCCTTCACGCAGTGGTATTGGACGGCACCCCTGTCAGCAGCCTTGAGCCGCTTGCAGGGCCAAGCCTTCGCGAGCTTTCAGCAATTGGCACTGCGGTGATCAGCCTGGCGCCTGTCCGGCAGATGCCAGGCCTGAAGGAACTTGGTATTTCCGGAACTGCCGTCCGGGACCTGCAACCGCTCGAAGACCTGAAGAACTTGTCAATCCTGCGGGCCATCGGCTTGCCTCAGGACACTCTTCTGCCGCTGCTCAGGACCGAAAACCTCAGGATCCTCTACGCCGGACCGGAAGGCGGACCGCACAGGCGGCTGCTGGGGCGCAAGCAGATTGCCAGATACGTCACCGGCGCTGATCAGCAAGACTGATAGAACTGATGCCTACCGCGCATCCTTAAGCAGCCGCTGCTTCTGGCGGCCCCAGTCGCGCTTGGCCTGGGTTTCACGCTTGTCGTGCAGCTTCTTGCCTTTGGCGATGCCCAGTTTGATCTTGGCGCGGCCCTTGTGGTTGAAGTAGATCACCAGCGGCACCAGGGTCATGCCCTTGCGCTGGGTCAGGTTCCACAGGTCCGACAATTCCTTGCGCGACACCAAGAGCTTGCGGCGGCGGCGTTCCTCATGCTTGAACACCTTGGCTTGCGCATAGGGCGGGATGTATGAGTTGACCAGCCACAGCTCGCCTTCCTCCACCGCGGCGTAGCTGTCCGCGATATTGGTGCCATTGCCGCGCAGCGCCTTGACCTCGGACCCCTCCAGCACGATGCCGCATTCGATATCGTCCTCGATCGCGTAATCGAAACGCGCCCGCCGGTTCTCGGCGATCACCTTGTAGTTCGGATCTGATGTCTGCTTCTTCTTGGCCATGGGCGGCAGATGTAAGGCCGCGCCGCGGCGGGCGCAAGATGGCGCTTACGCCTTGCGGCTGCGCAGCAGCGTGAAAACACCACTGCCGACGATCACCGCGCTGCCAATGAGGGTCAGCGTGTCGGGGCGCTCGCCGAATACCAGCACCCCCAGCACCATTGCAAAGACCAGCCTTGTGTAGCGGAACGGAGCAATGACAGAGATCTCCCCTGCCCGCATCGCGCCCGACAAAGCATTATAGGCAATGACCCCGATCACCGTGGCGGCGGCAATGTCCAGCCAGTTGCGCGGCGCAGGCCAGACCGCACCGCCGGTCCAGCCCAGTGCAATGATCCCGGCAACCACCAGCATGGCAAAGCCCAGAAACCCCAACTGGTTATTGCTCATATCCTTGGGCGCCGCGCGGGTGGCCAGATCGCGGCCCGCAAACCCCAGCGTGCCGGCAACGGCAAAAAGCGAGGCTGGTTCAAACCCGCTGAGGCCCGGCCGCAGGATCAGAAGAACCCCGGCAAAGCCCAGCCCGATTGCCAGCCAGCGCCGCCAGCCGACGGTCTCGCCAAAGAACACCACCGCGCCGGCCGCCACCACCAGCGGTGTTGCCTGCAAAATGGCCGAAGCCGAGGACAAAGGCGTCAGTGCAATCGCCAGGGTGAAGCACAGCCGCCCGACCACCTCCGCCAAGGAGCGCCACAGCATCGGGCGCGTGCCAAAGCCCGGGTGCCAGGGGGCGTGACCTTGCGCACGCGCCATCGCGGCAAAGACCGCCATGCCGCCAAGCCCGAACAGGATCAGGATCTGCCCCACCGGCAGCGCAAGGGCCGCGGATTTGATGAACATGTCCTCCAGCGCAAAGGCCGCCATGGCCAGCACCATCAGAAGGCTTCCGCGCAGCGTGTCCATTCCCGGCTCCAAATCCCGCAAACTCAATCACTTGCGCAAGTGGTAGGGGCGTAGCGGATCATGCACAAGAGCGGGGGTCACTCCCGCTGCGTCAGAACCGCCTGCCGGTAATGATGCATGTTGAGAAACGCCGCGCCGGTCTCAAGACTGCGGTAGCCATGCGGCTGGTCGGCAGCAAAGCGCAGCCCCTGCCCCGGCTCCAGCGCCACCCATTCGCCATCCCGCAGCACCTCCATGGACCCGTGCAGCACATAGACCTCCTCGGTCACGCCGGTGTCATGCGGCAGTGACTGGTGGCTTTGCCCCGGCCTCAACGTCACCTGAAAGGTCTCCGCCCCCAGCAGCGGATCAAAGGGAAAGACGATTTTCACCCCGATGCTGCCGGGAAACTGCACCGTTTCATAAACCCCGGTGGCGGCGCTCACAGGCCTCGCGGCCTCACCCAGCAGGGCCGTAAGCGGCAGGTGGAATCCTTTGGCGATCTTCCACAGAGTGGCAATTGTCGGGCTTGATTCGCCGCGCTCGATCTGCCCCAGCATCGCCTTGCTGACCCCGGTGGCCTCTGCGGCCTTGCTGAGGCTAAGCCCTGCTGCCGTGCGGATTTCCCGCAGGTTCAGGGTGATGCCGTCATCGCTCATTGTGTCTGCCCGTCAAAAAAGCCTTGTGCGCTATAACGCACGGATTGTATTGTGCGCTATAACGCACGCCACCCTACCCTGCCCAGCCGCCAAGGAAAAGCCGCATGCTCAAGGACTTGAAGCTTTCGCACATCGTTTCCGGCGCTGTTGCCGTTCTGGTCGGCTACACCGGTTCGGTCGCCATCATCTTTCAGGCGATCGAGGCCGTCGGCGCCACCCAGGCCCAGGCCAACAGCTGGATGCTGGTGCTGGGGCTCGGCATGGGCGTAACCTGCCTGATCCTGTCGCTGATCTACCGGATGCCCATCCTGACCGCCTGGTCGACGCCGGGCGCAGCGCTGCTGGCGGTCAGCCTCAATGGCGTGCCGCTGGCCGAGGCGGTGGGCGCCTTTCTTCTCTGCGCGGCTTTGCTCACTCTTACCGGAATAACAGGCTGGTTCGCGGCCCTCTCCCGCCTGATCCCGGACAGTCTGGCCAGCGCCATGCTGGCGGGCATCCTGTTCCAGTTCGGCCTCTCCGCCTTTACCTCGCTGCAGACCGACACCGCACTGGTGGCGGTCATGGGCCTCATCTTTCTGGCCGGGCGCAAGCTGTTCCCCCGCTACTGTATCCCCGCGGTACTGGCGGCGGGTGTCGCCTGGTGCGCAGGCACCGGCGCATTCGGCAGCCTGGAGGCGCTGGACCTGACGCTCGCCCGCCCTGAATTCGTGATGCCCGCCTTCTCGCTGCCGGTGCTGATCGGCATCGGCCTGCCGCTCTATTTCGTCACCATGTCCTCGCAGAACATGCCCGGCGTGGTGGCGCTGCGGGCCTGCGGCTACAATCCGCCGGTCTCTGCCAGCCTGACGGTTACTGGCCTCACCTCGCTGGTCCTCGCGCCCTTCGGCGGCTTCGCCTTCAACCTCGCCGCCATCACCGCCGCCATCTGCGCCGGCCCGGAGGCGGACGAGAACCCGGATACCCGATATCTGGCAGGCGTGATGACGGGCCTTGTCTACATCCTTGTGGGGCTGGGAGGCGCCACCGTGATCAGCCTGTTCCTGATCGCACCCAAGGCGCTGGTTGCCACCGTCGCAGGCCTGGCGCTGCTGGCAACCAGCGGCAACAGCCTCTCCGCCGCGCTGGCCCAGCCGCACGGGCGCGAGGCCGCGCTCATCACCTTCATGACCACGGTTTCCGGCATCAGTTTCTATGGAATCGGCGCACCGTTCTGGGCGCTGGTGCTGGGGCTTGCGGTGAATCACTGGCTGAAAAGCCCCGAACCGGCCCCCGCCCGCGCCTGAGAAACAGCCCCAGAGACATTTCGCCACTGAAATCCGGCGCAAACTGCGCCAAAATTACCGAACAGCCCCCCGGCCGGTTGCCTTTGTTGCGCAAATCGTGTCCCTGAGGGCAAAGACTAAGGGAACCAGCCTGATGCCAAAGTACCGATCCAGAACCTCCACCCATGGCCGCAACATGGCGGGCGCGCGCGGATTGTGGCGCGCAACCGGCATGAAGGACGATGATTTCGGCAAGCCGATCATCGCCATCGTCAACTCCTTCACCCAATTCGTGCCCGGCCACGTCCACCTCAAGGACCTGGGCCAGATGGTCGCCCGCGAGGTCGAGGCGGCCGGCGGCGTCGCCAAGGAGTTCAACACCATCGCGGTGGATGACGGCATCGCCATGGGCCATGACGGCATGCTCTACTCGCTGCCCTCGCGCGAGGTGATCGCCGACAGCGTCGAATACATGGTCAACGCCCATTGCGCCGACGCCATGGTCTGCATCTCCAACTGCGACAAGATCACGCCAGGCATGCTGATGGCCGCCATGCGCCTCAACATCCCGGCGATCTTCGTTTCCGGCGGTCCGATGGAGGCAGGCAAGATCGACATCGCCGATCTGGACATGAAAAAGATCGACCTGGTGGACGCCATGGTGGCCGCGGCGGATGACAAATTCACCGACGAGCAGGTGAAGCACATCGAGGAAAACGCCTGCCCGACCTGCGGCTCCTGCTCGGGCATGTTCACCGCCAACTCAATGAACTGCCTGGCAGAGGCCCTGGGCCTGGCGCTGCCGGGCAACGGCTCGACGCTCGCCACCCACGCCGACCGCAAGGGTCTGTTCCTGGAAGCAGGACGCAAGATCGTCGAGATCACCAAGCGCCACTACCAGGACGAGGAAAAAGGCCTGCTGCCGCGTGAGATCGCCACGTTTGAGGCCTTCGAAAACGCGATGAGCCTCGACATCGCCATGGGTGGCTCCACCAACACCGTGCTGCACCTGCTGGCCATCGCCAACGAGGGCGAGGTGGATTTCAACATGTCCCATATGGACCAGCTCAGCCGCAAAGTACCTTGCCTGTGCAAGGTCGCGCCGAACATTCACAACGTCCACATGGAAGACGTGCACCGGGCCGGCGGCATCTTCTCGATCCTCGGCGAACTCAGCCGTGCCGGTCTTTTGCACAATGACTGTCACACCGTGCACTCCTCATCCATGGGTGAAGCGATTGCCAAATGGGACATCAAGGTCGCCAACAACCCCGAGGCCGAGGAGCTGTTCAAAGCCGCCCCCGGCGGCGTCCGCACAACCCAGGCTTTCTCCCAGGCCAACCGCTACAAGGAACTGGACACCGACCGTGAAAACGGCGTGATCCGCGCCAAGGAGCACGCCTTCAGCCAGGACGGCGGCCTTGCGGTGCTGTTCGGCAACATCGCTCTGGACGGCTGCATCGTGAAGACCGCGGGCGTGGATGAAAACATCCTGAAGTTCACCGGTTCGGCCTATGTCTGCGAAAGCCAGGACGCGGCGGTGAACGACATCCTGACCGGCAAGGTCAAGGAAGGCGACGTAGTGGTGATCCGCTATGAGGGCCCGCGCGGCGGTCCGGGGATGCAGGAAATGCTCTACCCGACCTCCTACCTGAAGTCGAAGGGCCTGGGCAAAGCCTGCGCGCTGCTTACTGACGGGCGCTTCTCCGGCGGCACCTCCGGCCTGTCGATCGGCCATGTCTCGCCCGAGGCGGCCGAGGGCGGCACCATCGGCCTGGTGCGCCAGGGCGACACCATCGAGATCGACATCCCCAACCGCTCGATCCATCTGGCGGTCTCCGAAGAGGAGCTGGCGGCACGCCGCGAGGAGCAGGACGCCAAAGGCTGGAAACCCGCAGAGCCGCGCAAGCGCAAGGTTTCCAAGGCGCTGAAGGCCTATGCGCTGCTGGCCACCTCCGCCGCCAAGGGCGCCGTGCGTGCACTGCCCGACGAGGACTGAGGCAAGACAAAAGAAAGACAGACCAAACCCGCCGCCTCAAAGCGGCGGGTTTTCTTTTGCTTTCCGCGCCAGAGGCCGGATCGAGGGCCGCGCAAGGCGCGGCGGCGCAGCCGCTTGCCCTTGAGGCGGTCCAAGTCGCTTTCCGATGGACAAGGCGCGTTCAGGGCGAACCTGCCCCTGAACCGCTTCTCAGCAAATCTTCTTCAGCAAGATGCTCCCGCCCCTGCTGCGGCCCTCTGGCTGGCGCCAGACTGCCACGCGGCGTTGGGCTTGGCGCCGTGCTGACGCACGGCGCGCCTCCGGCGGGAGTATTTGGACAAAGGTGAAGCTGAAGGGCCGCTTGCCGAACCCGTCTGCGCCGCGCCAGCGGCGCCCGGCCCAAGGCTTGTGCCACCGCATCTTTGATGCGGCGGCAAGGCGCGGGAGATTTCCGCCGCCCCGTTACTCCCCCAGCTTGGCGTGCACCTCATCGAGGTCGATCTCCCCCACCGGCATCTTGTTGCCCGGGTTCTCGAAATCGTATTTGAACAGCTCGAAATCGCGCTTGTAGATCTCGTAGACCAGATGCATCGACAGGTCGTCGAAGTAGTCCTCCACAGGATGCGCACGCTTGGGGCCGTGGCCTTCGCTCTCGTTGAAACGCGGGATCGCGGCCAGGTCCACGGGATGCGGCGTCTCGATTGCGTCCAGCACCCCCTGCATCCCATCATTGAACGCCTCGGTCCAGAAGATCCGGTTGTAGCGCCCGCCGTTCTGGATGAAGGTCGACACATGCCCCGACATCGCCGACCAGTGGATATCCGGATCCATCGGGCGGCGCCAGCGGATGGTGTCGCGCGCAAACAGCAGAAACCGGCGGAAGCTGGCGATCTGGTCAAACTCCTGCTTGCCATCCTCGCCGCCGACCTCGATCCCGTATTCATAAGCCAGCTTGGGCACCAGGTTGCCGCGGTAGCGCTTGCCGTTGCGCTGAATGCCGCAAATCTTGTCGAAGAACGACGACAGGATGCGGGTGTAAGGATTGCGCACGCAGGTAAAAGCATAGGACTGCTGACCCTGCACATTACGGGTGATCGGATCCTGGCTGTGCTCCAGCGCCCATTTGTGCAGGCCGTCCTTGGCGTCATGGATGTCGCCGTCAAAGAACCGCCCGTGGTCCGAGTAGTAGAGGATCTGCCCGATGGTCGAGCAGGCGCATTTCGGCACCACGCGGTAGACCACACTTTCACTTTCCGTCATCCAGGTGCCGGGAAAACCCATTTGCCGCCCTCTTGTCCGTCTTTGCCTGTTCCCAGCAGTAATCGCATATGTTTACCGAAACGGGAACTATCTGGTTTATTCGTGTGCCGAGGCCGCTTATCAAGGTAAACAATCAGGCAGAACAAGGCAGTCCGTCCTCCCCATGGCAAAAATCGCATATATTCTGCTGTGCCATAAAGACCCTGACGCGATCATCCAGCAGGCTGAGCGGCTGACCGCAGCTGGCGACTGCATGGCGATTCACTTCGACGGGCGGGCGGCGCCCGAGGATTACCAGCGGATCCGGTCGGAGCTTGCGGACAACCCCAACGTCACCTTTGCCAGGAAGCGGATCAAATGCGGCTGGGGGGAATGGTCGCTGGTCGAAGCGACGCTGCACGCGCTGCGCAGCGCCGTGGAGGAGTTTCCGCGCGCCACCCATTTCTACATGCTGTCGGGCGATTGCATGGCGGTGAAAACGGCGGAATACGCGCACCAGTTTCTGGACGAGCACGACAAGGATTTCATCGAAAGCTTCGACTTCTTCGAAAGCGACTGGATCAAGACGGGCATGAAGGAGGACCGGCTGATCTACCGGCACTTCTTCAATGAGCGCAAGCACAAACAACTGTTCTACTGGAGCCACGGCCTGCAAAAACGCATGGGGCTGCAGAGGGAAATACCGGCCGATATTCAGGTGCAGATCGGCAGCCAGTGGTGGTGCCTGCGCCGCCGCACTGTCGAGTGGATCCTGGGGTTCATCCGCAAACGCCGCGACGTTGTGCGCTTCTTCCGGACCACCTGGATTCCGGATGAAACCTTCTTTCAGACCCTGGTGCGCCACCTCATCCCGGAGGCGGAGATCGAGGCCCGCACCCTGACCTTTCTGATGTTCACCGACTACGGGATGCCAGTGAACTTCTACAACGACCACTATGACCTTCTGCTCAGCCAGGACTTTCTGTTCGCCCGCAAGATCAGCTCTGACGCCAAGGAGCTGAAGTCACGGCTCGGACGGCTTTATGCAGCACAGGGGGTGGAGTTCCAGATCTCCAACGAGGGGCGCAGCCTCTACAAGTTCCTCGCCCAGCGCGGCCGTGACGGACGCCGCTTTGCGCCGCGGTTCTGGGAGACGGAAAGCACCCTTGGCCGGGAACGAGAACTGCTGATCGTGGTCTGCAAGAAATGGCATGTCGCCAAGCGGCTGCTGGAACAGATCCGCCAGGTCACCAATATTCCGGCGATCGAATACCTGTTCAACGAGGAGGACACCCCCCTGCCCGACCTCGGCGGGATTCAGGCGGCACTGATGAAACGCACCCGCCACCGCCGGGCGCTGATGCGGATGCTGTTCGAATATTACGAGTCCGACCAGCTGATCATCTGCCTGGATCCCGGGGCCATTGAGCTGATGAATGATTTTCATTCAGACCGGTCCTCGACGCGCTTCCTGCATATCGAATGCGACTTCAGCGACGATTATCTGATCGGTCATGCCCACCGCGTTGGCCTGGCGGGCGAACGCACGCCGCAGCAAACGCTGGAACGGCTGCTGCCGACAATCCGCAATGACATCCTGCATGAAAGCGACCGCATCCGCGATGCAGGCTTCAGCTATCTCTACAAGATCCGCGAAGGCAGCACTCCCGAGGCAAACGCGGGCGAACTCAGCAGTTTCCTGAACCTGACCGAAGAGAAGGCCCGGCAGATTGCCGGGACCGGCTACCTTTTTGCCGACTGACACGGGGCTCTTCCGCCCCGCATCAAAAGCTGAAGACGGTCCTTAGTCTTCCAGCGCCTTGATCATGTCGACGCGGGTGCCGTGGCGGCCGCCCTCGAACTCGGTGCCCAGGAAGGCATCGACGATCTCCAGCGCCAGCCCTTCGCCGACCACACGGGCGCCGATCGACAGCATGTTGGCGTCGTTGTGGGCGCGGATCATCTTGGCAGAAAACGTGTCGGAGCAGACACCGCAGCGGATGCCCTTCACCTTGTTGGCTGCCATCATGATGCCCTGGCCGGTGCCGCACAGGACAATGCCCAGCGCGCAGTCGCCCGAGGCGACCAGCTCTGCCGCGGCGGCGCCATGCTTGGGGTAATGGGTGCTTTCCGGGGTCTGCGGGCCGATGTCCTCGACCTCCCAGCCCTGGGCTTCGATATGGGCCGCAACGGCCTTGCGCAGCTCGATGGCGGCGTGGTCGCTGGAAAGGGCAATGCGTTTGCTGGCAGTCATGGTCTGATGGTCCTGTGTCGCAACGGGGGTATGAGGCTTGGCCCCGTGTTGACCAAGGGACGGGCGCGGCGTCAATCCCTTTATCGCCGCAGGCCCGGACCAGAAGGGAGCGGAGGGCCCGCGAAAGGCCCTCCTTCAGATCAGATGTCCACTTCGACCCGCCCGATCGGGTTGGAGCAGCAGGCCAGGATATACCCCGCCTCGATGTCCTCTTCCGAGATGCCGCCGTTGTGGACCATATGCACGTCGCCCGCGGTCTTCTTGACCTTGCAGGTGCCGCAGATGCCGAAGGTACAGCCTGACGGGATGTTGAGGCCCGAGGCCTTGGCGACTGCCAGCACCGTGTCGGTCTCGGTGCAGGCGGAAGTGACGCCCGACGCGGCAAAGCTGATCTCGGCGGCCGCGGTCTCCTCTGGAACCACATCGTCCAGCTCCGGCGCATCAGCCTCGGTCTCCACCGGCGCGCCAAAGCTTTCCTGGTTGTAATTCTCCATGTCAAAGCCCAGGCCGTTCAGCATGTCGCGCACCGCCTGCATGAACGGCTCCGGCCCGCAGCAGTAGACCTCGCGCTCCAGGTAGTCCCCCGCAATGATACCCAGCATGATCTGGTTCAGCTGCCCGCGGTAGCCGGTCCAGACCTGATAGGGGTCGTCCTCTTCCACCACGAAATGCAGCTTGATCCCCGGCACCCGCGCCGCCATGCCTTCCAGCTGGCGCCGCGCGATGATCTCGCTGGGCCGCTTGGCGCAGTTGATGAAGCAGACGTCAGGCGACTGGCCGCGGTCAAACAGATACTGCGTCATCGACAGGCTCGGCGTGATACCGGAGCCAGCGGAGATGAACAGGAACTTGCCGTTCGGGCGTTTCGGCAGGGTGAACACGCCCGCCGGGCCAGAGGCCTTGAGGAACATGCCCGGGCGCAGGTTGTCCAGCATCCAGCGGGTACCGATGCTGTCTCCCTGCGCCTTCACCGTCACCGAGATCGACAGCGGCCGCGACGGCGAGGAGCTGATGGTGTAGGTCCGCCAGACGGTTTCACCCGGCACCGGCAGCTCCAGCGTCAGGAACTGGCCCGGCTGATACTTGAACCACGCGCCGGAAGGCGCACGGAAGCTGAAGGTGGCGGTGTTCGGCGCTTCCGGCACGACTGAGACGCATTCCAGCATCTCGTCGTCCTTCCACGCCAGGGTTTCATCCAGCGTCTCGAAATTGGCCTGCAGTCCCATCTGCTTACTCCGCCGCGATCAGGTGGCGGCCGGTCAGCGCGCGGGTCAGGTGTTCAGCGTACCAGTTGGAGAACTGGATGACGCCGCTTTCCTGCACTTCCGAATAGGGGCCGGGTTCATAAGCAGGTGAGTTGATGCCGCGCTGGTTGTCCTCCACCACGATGCGGTCCTCGTCGTTGGTGGCAACCCAGACCTCGGTCAGCCGATTCAGGTCGTAGTCCTGGCCCTCGACCGCATCCTTGTGCACCAGCCATTTGGTGGTGACCTCAGTCTCGGTCGGGCTGATCGGGGTCACCCGGAACACGATGGAATGATCCGGCAGGAAGTGGTTCCAGGTGGTCGGGTAGTGGAATTTCAGCAGCGTGCCTGCATCAGCAAACGGCACCCGGCCCAGCTTCTTGGCGACAGCCGCCTTGCCGTCCATGGTATAGCTCTCGGCGCCTTCATTCAGCGGCATCCGCGCCACCCGGTACTGTCCGCGCGCGTCTATCTGGAACTGGGCCGGCACACCTGCCGCCTCGATCCGGTCGAAATGCTTTTGCAGGTGCGGCGGGGTCTCGCCGCCCTCGACACCAGTGACGGACGGATCTTCCGGGAAGGTCCGGCACAGCGACGGGTGGTTGCCGCCGCAGTGATAGCACTCGCGGTTGTTCTCCCAAACCAGCTTCCAGTTGCCATTCTCGATGATCGAGCTTTCATAGGCGACTTTGGCATTGCCCAGGTCATGCGGCTCCAGATAGGGGCGGGCCACTGCGGCAAAAGCATCGAAGTCCGGCGCCTCATCCGCCAGGCAGATATAGATCAGCCCGGCCAGATCGCGGCAATGCACCGGCTTCAGCCCGTGTTTGGAGGCGTCGAACTCCGGCCCCATGTCGCGCGCCCACAGCAGCGAGCCGTCCAGCTCATAGGTCCACTGGTGGTAGGGGCAGACCAGCTTGGGCGAATTTCCCTTCTTGGCCTTGCACACAACCGACCCGCGGTGGCGGCAGGCATTGTGGAACGCACGCACCTCACCATCGGTGCCGCGCACGATGATGACATTGTAGGACCCCACCTGATGGGTCACATAATTGCCGGCCTTCGGAATTTCGCAGGCCGGAATGGCAAACAGCCACTCGCGGTAGAAGATCTGGCGCATGTCCAGATCCAGCACCCCCGGATCAGTGTAAAACGCCTGCTCCAGGGAATAGTTTTTCTGACGGGCGACCAGTTTGGCCAGAATTTCGCTGTCGTGAAGCATCTGCTTCTCTCCTTTGCCGCATCCCCGCGGCAGGTTGGCTTGGCTGCGGGCATGGGGAGAGAGATTGCAGGCCACGCGCCTGCAACCGCCCCGCCGCCGCCCGCGGTTGACGTTTTCGGGGCAAGGCTGGTTTCCGGACTGTCCCGGGGCCTTTTGGCGGCGGGGCCTGGCACCTTCCCGAAGCTGCGGCTTCAGTGGTTTTTGCCATGCCTTGCCCGGGGTCACCGTTGCGGGGGCAGTGCCGGAGTTTCACCAGCTTCCCAATTCTCCGCCCCTAGGGGCGGCACCTTGCTGAGGCGCAAACTGCCCTAATCCCGCCCCCCAAGCGGAGACAAATCCGACCCGCCGAAACCGGAAAAAGACATGCATGATTGCCGTGCCCGGAGGGACAGGGATGTCCAGAATCTCAAACCGGCATCCGCCGGTTCGTTTGCGGCAGGCGCTTATCTTTCATGCGGTTAGGCGCTGCTAGGCACACCGAATCGATTCGCACGCAGTGAGTCTTGCGCCGGCCCCTTGGATGGTGAAATGCATTTAACTATATGCTATATAGTTAAATGATGCACAGGAGAATCCGATGACCACCGGCCATGTCTTCATCGCCACCAGCCTCGACGGTTTTGTGGCCCGCCAGGACCATTCGCTGGACTGGCTGTCCAAGCAGCCCGTTGCCGAGGATGACGATGGCGGTTTTGCCGCCTTCATGGACAGCGTAGACGGGCTGATTATGGGAACAGGATCATTCCGCACCGTGCTGGGGTTCGGCCAATGGCCCTACAGCAAGCCGGTTGTGGTCCTCAGCAACAGCCTGACAGAACAGGACATTCCCGAAGAGCTGAAGGATAAGGTGCGTCTCAGCACCACCGCGCCCGCAGACCTCATGCAGGAGCTGCAAGAGCAGGGCTGGACCCGCGCCTATATCGACGGCGGGCGGATGGTGCAGTCCTTCCTGCGCCAGGGGCTGATCGCAGATCTGACCATCACAACGGTCCCGGTCCTGATCGGCAGCGGCATCCCGCTTTTCGGCAGCCTGGACCGGGACATCGACCTCCAGGTAGCAAGCTCCCGCATCCTGCCCACCGGCATGGTCCAGACCACGTTCCGGGTGGCCTGACCAATGCCCCCGCGCATAGGCCGCCCGCCCAGGGGCAGCCGCACCCTCAGCAAGGATGATGTGCTGAAAAAGGCCCTGCAGCTGCTCGATGAGGGCGGCAGCAAGGCTCTCACCTTCAAGGCACTGGCAGCGGCGCTTGGCGTCACCCCGATGGCCGTCGCCCACCACGCCGGCACCAGGGACGAGATGATTGCCAGCCTCGTCGCCATTGCCTTTGAAGGTGCAGATGCGCCATCAGAAGCGTCAACGCCCAAACTGCGCCTGCGCGATCTGATGACCCGCTATTGCACTCAGGTGACCCGGCACCCGGAACTTGCGAAATACATCCTGGAGAACCCGTCTCTGATCGGTCCTGCCCTGACCGGGCTGACCCGGCTGATCGAGGCGGAAATCACCGCCGCAGGCGTAACCGGTGCAGAGGCCCGTACCCTTCTCTGCCTGCTGGTGGATTACACACACGGCTTCGCCTTTGCCGCCGCTGCGGCACCACGCGGAGCACTTTCACCTGACGACTTCTCCCCCGCGCTGGACTGGGTGCTGGACCGGATCGAATAAAGAAACGCGGGCCTTTTCAGGCCCGCGCATCCGCTTGCGTCTTGCAGAGCCGCCCAACGGGCGGCCCCTCCTCAATTCGATTTCCAGGTATCCAGCCAGCGGCGGAACCGGCCCTTGCGCTCGGCAATGGCATCGCCTGCCGCATAAAGACTGTCCTCGGCGCTTTCGATCATCGGGTCGATCCGCGCCTGCCGGAACCGGCGCCAGCGCACATAGATGGCCCACAGAAGCGCCGCCAGCAGCACCAGGAAAATGATGGAGAACCAGTTGGTTGGCTTGTCCTCCGGCCCCGCCACCGGCTTGATTGTCACCGCATTGGGGAAGATCGACAGGAACTCGTTGCGCCAGCCGTAATGCATCACCGCCACCCATTCCGGGTTCGCCTTGGTCGAGATGCTGTCATTGGCGTCCGTATAGAGGTTCGCGGTGTCGAACTTGAAATAGGGCGGCCAGTTCCAGCCGGTATCCTCGTTGCGGTAGACCATGTTGCGGCCGTTTGCGCGCACCGCCTGGATGAACTGCACATCCCGGTTGATCAGCTGCGCCGATTGGTCGTCAGGCTTGGACCAGAAAACCCGCGTCCAGTCGTTCAGCTCCTGCCGTTCCTCGTAGGTGTTGACGATCCGCACCACGTCATACTGCGGCAGCGTGTAATGCAGGAAGGCGCCGAACAGCACCCAGAAGGTAATCAGGAAAGCCCATTTGATGAAACGCATGGGGGTAGACCTCACATGAAGTTAATGACGTAGATCAGGAGCGCCAGCGCCCCCAGCGGGATGATATAGACCAACAGGATCAGCTTGCGCCGGAACGAAGTGTCGTACTGCTTCAGCCCCCGCTGGATGAAGGCCGCGCGGTCGCCGGTCAACCCCTTCTCTTTCCAGCGCCGCTTCAGCTTCAGCCGCCGCATCTCGCGCGAGTACAGCGACACCGCAGCGTAGACCACGGTCAAGACCACCAAGAGGACCAGGATCAGGCGGATGAAACCGAACATCTCTAACGCCCCCTCACCCGGTCCACAGCCCCCCAGGGGCCGACCCGGTCAACCACCGCTTTGCGCCGGTTCCGTGGCAGCTTGGGCATCCGCCCCTCCATATCCGGCTCATGCCCGAACAGCGCTTCGCGCGCGCCGGCCTTGTCCACCGCATACTCCCGCGCCAGGAACTCCGCTGCATAGGCCTTCTTGGTCTCTGGCCAGCTCCGGTACTGGCGGTAAAACTCTTCCTTGTGGCAGATGAACATCTGGCGGAAATCATGCGGGCACAGCTCCGCCAGCAGCATGTTGACCAGATCGCGGCAGGGCGTGTCCGACGCCCGCAAGGAATAGAAATAGGCCGGATGATCCGAGGTGATCTTCGGCCACTTGCCGCCCCCCTCGGCCCAGCGCACCAGCGCTGCCAGCCCCTCGAACTCCTCTGGCAGCTCATCCGCGTGGCGCGCCGCCAGCCGCCGCAGGTCCGACCGCGACAGGCCCGACAGGTCCCTGCCTCGCTCCGTCAGAACCGAAACCGCCAGGAACCCCATCTTCTGCCGCAGGATCGCCGCGCCATCGACGCCGCGCGCGCGGATCACCGGCTCTGCCAGCCCGTTCAGCTCCAGGAACTTGGCAATCGCATTGCGCTGGCTCAGGTCAAAGACGCGGTCCAAGGGCACGCCCTCCGGCTTTGCCCCGCTGGCAATCACCGCCGGGTGCTCCACGTCCTGAAACAGGTACAGTCCGCCGAAATGCGCGGTCCAGAAATTGCCCTGCTCAAAGACCTCATGCTCCAGATGCACCGGATTGCGGGTCACATCGCCGGTCTGCTCCGCCGTTGCGATCATCTCCCCGATCAGTTCATCGTCAAACCAGGCATCCTCCCCGGTTTTGAACCGCTCCACCAGCGCTGCCAGCTGGTCCGCATGGCGCAGCGTGCCGCGGGTGGTATCCGCCTCGATCCGCACCTGCCGGATGTCGAACAGGCGCGCGGGCGAGGACACCTCAAACACCGAATTCACCAGCTCGCCCGCCACCGCGTCGGTCGCGGTCAGTGCAAACAGCTGGCGTTCATTGACCTCGATAAACCGGCGCAGGATGTCCCGGCTGGTGGAGAATTTCACGTGAAGCAGCGGGCAGCGTTTCTGCTCGGTGCTGAGGAGAATGAATTGCCGGTTCACGCCCGCATGGTTCAGATAGTGATCATCCCCCAGCTCATCGCCGATTTCGGGCGAAAAGCCCGAAATATCGACGTGGAAATCTGTCAGAGCCGTGGTCTTGCCAGTCAGATGCTTCAGCGCGCGGTTATACCGCTCCACCAGCGCGGGCGAGGCCACATGGAAGAGATTGCCGAACATCAGGCCATGCTGGATGAGGCGTTTCATATGTTCCTCCTGTCCGCATCACGTAAGCGATGCACTCCCTTCCAGAGCAGTTGCGAATATCCCTCGCCCGGGGCGCTTGCGGCTCGGGCAGCGCCCGTCCGCGGGCGGACGGGCGCTGCCCTGCTGTTTTGCCACTCAGTCATCAGGTTTCCTCCTGCACCCGTGCACGGGTGAATGATCGTCTGCCCATGAACCAAGCCGCAGCAAAAACAAGCGCTGACAGTGGAACCAGCACAACGCCAGAGGCAGCCAGGCCAGCCACTGCGAATTGAGCAAACTCAAAGACACTAACTGGATCAGGGGACCAATCAGGTAAAATTACGGCTCCGGCCACTCCATAGGCGCCAAGGCAGATGATCACGGTCGGCAAGAGCGTCAGGCCTGCTGCCCGCCACCAAACTGTCTCCATATTCCCCACTCTGTCGCCGTTGATCCACGCGGCTGGAAGGGTAAAGAGAGCTGCCAAGAAGGTCACCCCAATTGCAATGTATAAAAGCGCGACCCCCACAGATCACTTCCCCTCCAGATACCGCCGCTTGGCCTCTTCCTGCCGTCCGAAATCGCGCACCAGGTTTTCAATCGCCACCTCATCCGACTTGTCGGCATAGCGGAACTCAGAGTCGGCGTAGCGGTTGATCTCCTGCACCACCATGTCGATGGTGATCGGCACCCGCAGCTCCGCAATCATCGAGGATTTGGTCTCGTAATCCTTGAACAGGAACAGCTCCGGGTTCTCCATCCATTCATCCGGCAGCTCAAAATCCATCGCCCGGACCTTGACCGCATCGGTGATGTTCTTGATGGCACGGCCGGTAAACCGTTCATCCGCGGCTTGGATCGCCTTCAGATAGGTCCCAAGCTTGGCCAGATCATCCAGCTCACCGATCTGGTCACGCACCCGGCCAAAAACCTCCATCAGTCCCGGCTCCTGCGGGCGGTTGTGCGCCTCGAACGACCGCGCCACGGCCTTCTTGATCTCCTGTGCTCCGTACAGGTCGTGCTCACCCAGCGGGATCGCATGGTTCTTGCCCATCAGCAGCGTCAGGATGTCGATGTAATCCTCCCGCGTCTGCGGCCCGTCCACCAGGAACCGCGCGCCGGCGCGCTGGCGCAGCGCGTCGTCCACATTCTCCGGGTAGTTGGAGAACATGCCAAAGGTGCAGTTGCCGCGCACCACGGTGTTGGCGCCGGCAAAGGCCTCCATGAACACCGCCGTCACCTCCTGCTGGCCCGCGCTGGACTGCCGGTCGCCGCGCTTGCCTGCGATCTGGTCGATGTCGTCGATGGTGCCAAAGCCGATGACATGCGGGTCAATCACATTCTGGATGAAGGACTTAGCGTTCTGGCCGGACTTGCCCTGATAGCTGTCGATATTGTCGATGCCGAAATTCTGGTAGCGGAAGGCATAACCCGCATTCTGGCAATAATCATGGATGAGGCCGGCCATCATCTGAATGAGCGTCGTCTTGCCCGTCCCGGGCTTGCCATCCCCCATGAAGGTGAAGATGAAGCCGCCCATCTCAGCAAACGGGTTCAAACGGCGGTCGAAATCATAGGCCATCAGCATCTTGGAGAGTCTTAAGGCCTGGTACTTGGCGATATGGTTGCCGACCACCTCATGCGGTTTCTTGAACGCCATGGTGAGCGTGGTGGACTTTGCCTTGGCCGCCGGTTCAAAGCCGCTGATGGTCAGGTCATCCGCCTCCACCCGCCAGGCGGCAGCAGTGAACGCCTCCAGCCGCGGCGCGTTCTGCGCGCGCAAGGCCGCCTTTTCCATCAGCTGCTCGGCATAGGCCGCCGTGGCCGCGATCAGATGCGCATCATCGGGGGCATGCAGCGCCAGCTTCTGGTCCAGCTCCCACAGCGCCCCGTGCAGGGCCAGCGGCGCGTTATCCGTCAGCAGCTCCTCCGCCTCGCCCACCTCGGCCTGCGCCTCGGACCCGTGCGGCGCCAGCAGATAGGCCGCGGCATTGGCAAACACATGCGCCGCAATCAGCGCCTCGGCGGCCAGCAGTTCGGTGAACTCCCCCTTGCGCGCCGCGTCCAAAGAACCGGCCAGATTGGCCCGCTTCAGATCCGCCAGGCCGGACACATCCGCATAAGCCTCCCCCATCGCCAGGGAGACCGCAAGCGCCCGGCGCAAGGCATGCTGCAAGGTCGCCTGAAGGGGCGAGGTCAGCGGATCATCCTCATCCGCCGCCTCGATGCGGGCAATCAGATGCACGCCCTCGGGGCGCGCGGTGGAGCGCGTCACCAGCCCCGGCGTGGTGGAGCGGAAACGCCGCCGCGTGCCAATCCCCGCCGAGCGCTCCGGCGCCTTGCCCTCCGCCTGCGGTTTGGCAATGCGCGGGGTGTGGTCAAACCCCTCCAGCATCGCCGCCGCAGCCGCGTAATGCTTGCGGATATCCTCTTCCCGCAGCTCCATCTGATTGCCTGAAATGCTCATCTCACCCTCTCAATCCGCAGCGCGCCGCCCAAAACCCGGTTCGCTTTCATCTTTCTAAAAATACTCCCGCCGGAGGCTCCGCAACCGGCAGCACGCGCAGCCGCTCAATACCGCAGCACCTGCCCCGCATCGCTCACCACGAATTTCTGCACATCGCCGAACCCCGGCGGATCCAGCTCTGCCAGCACCTGGAATGGGCGCTGCGGCAGGATGATGGCGCGTTGGGTCCGGGTTGCCCCGGTATCCGCGCCGCGGCCGCCAAAGGGGTCGAGCGCAAAGATCTCCCGCTCCACCGTGCCGAACCAGCCTGCGCGCTCCTCGCGCACGTCCTCGCTTTCCAGCTCCTCCAGCGTCCAGGCCAAGGCCCAGTCCTGGCCCGCGGGCGCCTCCGCCTCCTCCAGCACCCGGTGCAGCGGCCCGGACTGCTCGGTATAGGCAGAGGAATACATCGGCCCGACGTGGTAACGGCGCAGATGCTTGGGGTGGAGGTTGTCGAAATCCTCGTCAAACCCTTTGGCGATGGTCACCAGCTTCAGCCCCGCCAGCGCCTGCGCCATCAGATGCGCCTGCACCTCCGGCCAGCGGCGCTCATCCTTGGGCAAGGCCACCCTGCCGCTGTCCTCCAGTTCCATCAGGTAGATCACCGGCAGGTTCACCTGGCTGTCATAGGCGGCCCAGTGCAGCAGGAAGCGCCGCCGCCGCTCGCCGATGTTTTCCAGCCATTCGCAGACCGGATCGTTCTGGACCCAGAACAGCTGCCCCTTCAAGAGCTCCTGATAATAAAGCCGCTGCGACAGCGCGAACTGCAGTTTGGCAGGCACCGTGCGGTCCGAGATGATGGTGCGTACCATATCATCCTTCAGCTGCGCCTCGCTGGCCATATTGGCCAGATGCCGCTCCGCCTGCTGGGCGTCATTGGCCATAGTCATCAGCTCCGCCGCCACCGGAAAGCCGCTGTCGCGCTTGTCCATCGCCAGGCTGCCGAAGAAACGGCCCGTATCGCGCCCCGCCATCAGGTATTTCATCGACAGCGCGCGGAAGGTGAAGTTCAGCCGCATCAGATAGGCAGTCAGAACTTTCACATCGGACTTGCTGAGCCGCCCCTCCGCCTGCATCGCTGCCGCCACCCGGGTGAGATGCCGGATGATGGTCTCGAACTTCTTGAAATACCGGCGCGAGGCGAAGGTATCGCTGAGGCCTGCGTGGTCGTGTGCGGGGTCGGTCATGCCGGCCCCCTTTCCGGACGTGCCGCTTGCGGCGCGGACAGCGCCCGGCCGCCCCCGTCAAACCGCAGGTTTGCCTCCGGCAAAACGGTGGGCGCTACGCGCCCACCCGCGGCCGGGAGCCGTCCTCTGTTGGTCTTCAAATTCAGTGGCGACATATTGCTCCGGCTTTCCCAGTTATTTCTCGGCGCGGAAAACTCAGCCAGCCCCCTCAACGGGTTTCTCACTTTGAGCTTTCTTCAAACGCGATCGCAAATGAAGTGCCGTGCCGATCATGCTACCCGCCGCGGCAGAGAATAATATGGCTTTTGAAAGCTCGGTATAAACCGCAAGCAACAACACGCATAATCCGGCGCTGCAGAGATCTAACCACCAATCACGCCAGTTTTTGGGGTTTTGAAGTAATGGAATCCGCACCTTCACCCCCCATACAGGTTCTTGTCGTGCTTCTCGACAATCGCCGCAAACCGGCGGGCAAAGCGTTCATCCGCCTTGGCCTTCTTCTCCAGCACGTCGCGGGCGAACACCATGTTGTCCTCGTGGCTTTCCAGCATGTCGGCCATCTTCTGGTTGGTCGCGGTGCCGATCGCCGCCATTGCGGTCTGGGCTTCCTTGTCGGTCTGCACGCCGATCTCGTTGATCCGGTGCGCCACATCCTGCTGCTGCGCGGTCTTCAGCGATTTGGTCAGCGCATCATAGAGCACCACCCGCTGCTGGGTGTCCGTCTGCAGCTTGTTGATCAGCACCATCTGAGTCGCCGCCTGGTTCTGCAAACTGTCGACCCAGGTCTTGCCCTTTTCGATATAGCGCTCCAGCGTCTGGGATTTCGCAAGCTTCACCTGCTCCTCCTGGACCAGCGCGTTGTATTTGGCGTTGATCTCCGCCAGCTCTGTCTCCAGCTTGGTGCGCGCGGCAGCGTCCTGCTCGACAGCGATCTTGTTCTCCAGCTCGATGATCTGCGGGTCCAGCGCGGTGATTTCCGCCTTCACGCCTTCCAGCTCCTGCACCGTGAACTCGCGGTCGTCCAGGGTCGCAGACAGGTTCACCTGCACCTTCTCGCGCTGTTCTTCCAGGGTGGCCAGCTGGCCTTCCAGCAGCTTCACGATCACATCGGACTTGGCGATCAGATCCTGCAGCTTGTCGTCGATACTGGCGGTGCGCATCCGCTCCTGGCGCATCGAGTCCGACTTGCCCTTGGAGAAAAACCCGACAAAGCTCTCCCAGCCGGTTTTCGAGCGCATCTCATCGAAGTCCTTGGAGAACGCCGCAGTCACATCATCCAGCCCCATGATCAGCTCGGCGATGTTGGCGTTCATCACCTCGGTATGCGCGTGCACATCTTCCAGCGTGGCGTTTTCGATATCGACGCTGGCGTCCTCGCCCGCTTCGATCTTGCTGCGCGCGGCCTCGATGCGCGAGGTCAGCGCCTCGATCCTGGACTGCGACTCGCGCACCTTTTCCTGGCTGTCCGCCACCATTTTCTCAAATTGGGACACACTCATCGCATCCGTTCCTTCCCTGTCAAATATCTGATCCCGATATGGGTATGTAAAAAGAATTTACATCCCCCGGAGCGGTGCAATTCCGCCCGTTTCAAATGCACTGTTGCAGAGGTGCCGCATAAAGAAAAGCCCCGGGGAACACCCCCGGGGCTGCATCGCGGAAACAGGGTGTTTCACATCGTCTGCTGCTTGCCCAGCACCAGAAAAGTCATCATCCCGAAGGGCGGAATGCTTTCCTGCTGCTCGACCTGCAGCCGGTCCTCCTGCAGCACCGTTTTTAACTCGAAGTCCGAATGCCAGCCGATCACATTGGCCAGGGGCGCCGAGAGCTTCTCAAGCGAGGCCCGGACCCCCTTGCCGCTTTTGAAGTGGTTGGTGATCACCACCTTGCCGCCGGGCTTCAGCACCCGCGCGATCTCATGCATCACCTTGTCCGGGTCCGGCACCACCGACAGCACATGCATCGCCGCCACCGTGTCGAACGAGTTGTCCGGGAAATCCAGCTGCCGGGCATCCATCTGCCGCAGCGCCTCAACCTGGCTCAACCCCAGCTCCTGCACCTTGCCTTGGGCCTTCTTCAGCATGTCGTGGCTGAAATCGATCCCCGTCACCTGCAGATGCGGCGCGTAATGCTGCAGGGACAAGCCGGTGCCGACCCCAACCTCCAGCACCTTGCCCTCGCGGGAATTGATATAGCGGGTCGCCCTGCGGCGGCCGGTGCGCGTCACCGCGCCGAAAGTCTTGTCATACACCGGCGCCCAGCGCGCGTATGATTCTTCAACTGCCTTGATATCCAATTCGTCCCTCCCCGGACGTCATGGGCTAGCCCTTTGGCTTGGAAACCAGCCCCCAAATCACCATAGCAACGTAAGCAAGGCATAGCACAACCAGCACCGTCCATGCATAGGTCAGCAATGCCGCAGCCATGAAGGCAAAGCCCACAAGCAGGTACTTAACATTCTCTCGAGAAATTTTAACCGCTTTCGGCGACCAGGTCGGAATATGGCTGATCATTGCCAGCCCGACCAGCACCATGGTGAGACAGATCAGCAGCTCATGCAGCACCGGTTCGCGGCCGCCATAGGCAAAGGAAGCGAACATCGGCAGCAGCGCCAGCAGCGCCCCGGCGGGCGACGGGATGCCCTCGAAATAGCCCTTGCGCAGCTTTGGCGCGTCTTCCTCCGACTTGGCAGAAACATTGAACCGCGCCAGCCGCACCACGCAGCAGACCGAGAACACCAGCACCGAAATCCAGCCGATCCCGCGCATGTCCTGCAGCGCCCACAGGTAGATCACCATCGGGGTCGCCACACCGAAGTTCAGGAAATCAGCCAGCGAGTCCAGCTCCGCCCCCATCTTGCTGACGCTGCGCAGCGCCCGCGCCAGCCGCCCGTCCAGCCCGTCCAGCACCGCGGCCAGCAGGATCAGCATCACCGCCAGCTTGAAGTTGCCGGAGATGGCAAAGCGGATCGCCGACAGCCCGGCGCAGATGGCGCCGATGGTCATCAGGTTCGGCATCAGCTGGATCAGCGCAAATTCCGATTTCTTCTTTTCCGGGGCGTCATACATGGCGGTGGCTCTTTCTTCCTCGCGGGGCGCGCGCGGACATGCGGGCGTCCTCAGCAAGAGGGTAACAACGGGGCAGGCTATGCCGTGGCGCACATATGCCCCAAGACCCGCCCCGGCGCAACGGCCCTGCCAGAAGACCAATTGCTAGGCGTCCAGGCTGAAAGCTCCCTGCACGCTGGCGCCCGGCACCTGCCGGCCTCACCTCATGTCAGCGTTCGCCTGGCGCTCTGCCATCCGGCTAAGGTCCGGCCTTCTCCAGCAAATGGATGCTCCTGTATCCCAGCTGCACCTGGCCTTTAGCCTTTAAGGCATTCAAATGAAGACCCACTGCTTCCTTGGTCACACCTAAAATAGCAGCCAGTTCCTCCTGGCTGACTCGTAGCTTTCGTGTGTTCTGCCACTTGGAAATCTGCTGCAATGCGGTTTTCAATCTTTGTTCCAGAGAGAGAAAAACCGTGTTCTCAAAATTCTTATAAAAATGGTCGGCAAGCCCTGCCAGGACAGCTGCAATCGCCTGCCAAAGACGCGGGTCTGTTTGGCCTATTTCCTCGACGTCTTTCCAGTTCACCACCCGCAGCCTGGTTTCTGACCTTGCATAGGCCGCATTCGGCCTCAACCCGGGCCCGAGGCAGCCGATAAAACCGAACCAGTCACCCGCACCAAGATCGCGGACGATCAGCTCCTTGCCGCCCTCATGCGTTGCCCCGAATCGAATTGTACCGGACTCAATGAAGTACAACTCCTGCGCTGGATCTGCGATTTCGTGGATCAGCCCTCCTTTGGGTATGCAGCTTGCCTGTGCCTTGCCATGCACCGCCCGCCTGGTTTCGTGAGAGCAATGATCAAGCCAGTTCCGGAAGTTCACATTTTTCATCAGGAAAACAATCCAGATTGTCTTTTGTTTCCAGCCTTACACCTAGTGTGCACAGCATCAGCTACAAGGGAGACAAAGAGATG
Organism: Leisingera sp. S132; assembly: GCF_025144465.1. Taxonomy (NCBI): domain Bacteria; kingdom Pseudomonadati; phylum Pseudomonadota; class Alphaproteobacteria; order Rhodobacterales; family Roseobacteraceae; genus Leisingera; species Leisingera sp. S132. The sequence goes on along the minus strand of NZ_CP083553.1, from coordinate 622,202 downwards.
AAAATGGTAATCTTCGGCGCGGCTGCGGCCGGATTGCTCGCGGCCGCGGCTGCCTCGGCAGTCGAAATACCGAACCGCCCGGCTCTGACAACCGAAATTGCCGAAGCAATCGCCAAAGAAGCGCTTGCAGATTGCCGTGCACAAGAGGCGGCAGTATCGGTCTCTGTCGTGAATGACCAAGGCCGGCTGCTCTATTTCTTCCGGGGAGAAGGCACTGGTGCGAACACCATTCATACCAGCTTCAGGAAGGCCTATACGGCCGCGTCCCTGAAGGTATCAACATCTGTTCTCAATATGGCACCCCAGGCGGACGGATACAGCCAGCTGGGAAAAATGGAAGACGACATCCTGTTGCTAACCGGAGGCCTGCCGCTGTTCCACGAGGGCACGTTGATCGGCGCAATCGGACTTTCGGCTGCGCCAGACCCGAACATTGAAGAGGCCTGCGGTGAATCCGCAATCGCGAAGGTTCTGAACAGCAAGGACGGCTGACGGCCCGCTTCCAGACCTGCAACCAGTCTGGCTCAGCCCCGCAGGCGCCTGCCCGGTGCATAGGGGGTGTACAGGGGGATGCACGCATGGCACCCCCTGCTTTTTCGTTTTCAGCCCGCCTTCAGCCGACGACGTTGAATTCCGGCCCATAGGGGTACTTGGTGATGTTCTCGTTGCCGTCCTCGTGGATGATCAGGATGTCATGCTCGCGGTAGCCGCCGGCGCCCGGCTGGCCGTCAGCGATGGTCAGCATCGGCTCCATCGAGATCACCATGCCCGGCTCCAGCACCGTGTCGATGTCCTCACGCAGCTCCAGCCCCGCCTCGCGGCCATAGTAATGGGACAAGACGCCGAAGGAATGGCCATAGCCAAAAGTGCGGTACTGCAGCAGATCCTGCTCTTCAAAGAAGGCGTTGATCTTGTGGGTGATTTCCGCACAGCTTGCTCCCGGCTTCAGCAGCGAGATGCCCAGCTCATGGGCAGCAACATTGGCCTCCCAGATGCGCAGGCTCTCGGCATCCACTTCCTTCACAAACATGGTCCGTTCCAGAGCAGTGTAATACCCTGAAATCATGGGGAAAGTGTTCAGGGACAGGATGTCGCCGCGCTGCAGGGTGCGGCCGGTGACCGGGTTATGGGCGCCATCGGTATTGATGCCGGACTGGAACCACACCCAGGTGTCGCGGTACTCCGCATCCGGGAAGCGCTTGGCAATCTCCAGCTCCATCGCATCACGTCCGGCCATCGCCACATCGATCTCGCGCGCGCCTTCCTTGACCGCATCGCGGATTGCAAAGCCGCCGACGTCGGCCACAGCCGCACCGGCGCGGATCATGTCGAGTTCAGCCGCAGATTTGCCCATCCGCTGACGCATCGTCGGCTCGTAAAGATCGACCAGCTGCGACGGTTTCAGGAACCCTTCCAGCTTGACCTTCTGCAGCAGCGTCAGGTGGTCGCTCTCATAGCCAACCACCACGCCCTCGCCGCTTACCGACTTGATTGCACGCCAGAAATTGTCGCGCTGCCAGTCGGTATAGGTGATGTTGTCGCAGAATGAGCGGCGCCAGGGCTGGCCCGCATCGATACCGGCCGAGATGGTCACGGCTTCGCTCGCGGTCACCACAAGGCCGTAAGGGCGGCCAAAGGCGCAGTAGGTGAAGCCAGAGTAGTAGGAGATATTGTGCATCGAGGTGAAGACCGCGGCGCTCACCCCTTTGCCTGCCATGATCTTGCGCAGGCCGGCAATCCGCGCCTCGTATTCCGAGACGGCAAATTGCAGCGGCGCCTTCTCACCATTGTGAAAACGGTACATTTCAGGACGTGCAGTCATATCAGACCCTTCCTTCTTACAAGAAAGGTCCCGGCGTTCAGGACAGTTTTGGAATGTGGGGGCGGGCATGTATTCCATGCGGCGACGCCATCGCCTGGCCCTTGCGCCGGAAGATGCGGCGGATTTGGGATTCTGGCAAGAAGAATTTACAATCTGTGGTCCCGCATGGCGGGCGTTTCCGCCCGCCGCCGTGCCGCGCTCAATTCACGATCAGCGCCACCAGATCGCTTTCCGGGTCGGCCAGCGGGTCGATCACGTTGAAATGATGCTTGCCAAAGGCAATCACATGATCCGCGCCCCAGGCCTCCACCAGCCAGACCGCCTGATCCAGGAACGCCGGACGCTCCTCGCCGCCGACCCAGACCGTGACATCTGCCTCATAGCGGTCCTGCATCTCTACCGGGCTTTCGGCCACAGCTGCAGCCGAATCCATCTTGAACTTCTGGTTCATAGAGGTGCGCAGCAAGGGCAGCAGGTCCGACAGCGGCGAGATCGGGATCACCGTCTTGATCCGCTCTCCCACCTCCGCGGGCAACAGCGCCTTGTCCAGCATCCGCGCCACCAGGTGACCGCCAGCCGAATGGCCCGCCAGCGCGATCGGGCCCTCCACTTCCTCCGCAACCCGCGTCACCGCAGCCGCGATCTGCCGGGTGATATCGGCAATCCGCACCTCCGGGCACAGGTCATAAGACGGCATCGCCACCGCCCAGCCATGCGCCAGCGCCCCGCGCGCCAGATGCGACCACGAGCTTTTGTCGAAGGCCATCCAATAGCCGCCGTGGACAAACACAAACACCCCCTTGGCCGCGCCCTCCGGCAGGAACAGGTCAAAGGCCTGCCGCTGCCCCTCGCCATAGGGATTGTTCAGCCGGGCGCGCTCATGCAGGCTGTTGCGGAAATCCTCCGCCGAGGCCGCCCAGCGCGGCGGATACCTGTCTGCATTCCCGATATAGGCCCCGTTGGCATAGGCATCATCCAATTCCATGCCCAGTCTCCCCTGTTCTTATTGTTGGCCGCTACCAGACAGTCTGGCACAGCGCATGTCAAATTGCTTGGCTCAAAATCTTCGCCCATAATTTGATCAAATTCTGGACTCATTGATCCTTCTGGACATATCAAGGCACAACTGCTTTGCATTCCGCAACAGAACACCCGGGAGGCCCGCCATGCTTGACGCAACCACTGACTTGAAATCCCTGCTCAAAGACCCCAGCCTGCTGGAAACCCGCGCCTATATCGGCGGCCAGTTTGCCGATGGCGAAGGCACCTTTGACGTGACCAACCCGGCCCGCGGCGACGTGATCGCCCAAGTCGCCGACACCAGCCGCGCGCAGGTTGCGGGCGCCATTGCCCAGGCCGACGCCGCGCAAAAGGAGTGGGCCAAGTGGACCGGCAAGGAACGCGCCGCGGCAATGCGCAAGTGGTTCGACCTGATGATGGAAAACCAGGAGGACCTGGCGGTGATCCTGACCGCCGAAATGGGCAAGCCGCTGGCGGAATCCCGCGGCGAGATTGCCTATGGCGCGTCCTTCATCGAGTTCTTCGCGGAAGAGGCCAAGCGGATCTACGGCGAGACCATCCCCGGCCACCAGCGCGACAAGCGCATCACCGTGCTGAAACAGCCGATCGGCGTTGCCGCCTCGATCACGCCCTGGAACTTCCCCAACGCGATGATCACCCGCAAGGCCGGCCCGGCGCTGGCCGCCGGCTGCGCCTTTGTTGCCCGCCCTGCCGCGGAAACCCCGCTGTCGGCCATCGTGCTGGCCGTGCTGGCCGACCGGGCCGGCATTCCGGCGGGCGTGTTCAGCGTGGTGCCGTCCTCGCGCGCTTCCGACATCGGCAAGGAGTTCTGCGAGAATGACGCGGTGCGCAAGCTGACCTTCACCGGCTCCACCGAGGTCGGCCGCATCCTGCTGCGCCAGGCCGCGGACACCGTCATGAAATGCTCGATGGAACTGGGCGGCAACGCGCCCTTCATCGTGTTTGACGATGCCGATCTGGATGCCGCCGTCGAAGGCGCCATCATGTGCAAGTTCCGCAACAACGGCCAGACCTGTGTCTGTGCCAACCGGATCTATGTGCAGGCAGGCGTTTACGATGCCTTTGCGGAGAAGCTGAAAGCCGCCGTTGAAAAGATGAACGTCGGCGACGGCCTCAAGGACGGCATCCACTTCGGCCCGCTGATCAACATGGAAGCGGTCGAGAAGGTGCAGGAGCATATCGCCGATGCCACCTCGAAGGGCGGCGAAGTGATCCTGGGCGGCAACCCCTCGGAACTGGGCGGCAGCTTCTTCCAGCCGACCATCGTCAAGGGCGCAACCCAGGACATGGCTTTTGCCACCGACGAGACCTTCGGCCCCCTTGCCCCCCTCTTCAAGTTCGAGGATGAGGACGAGGTGATCGCCATGGCCAATGACACCATCTTCGGCCTGGCCTCCTATTTCTACGCCAAGGACCTCAGCCGCGTGTACAAGGTTGCCGAAGCGCTGGAATACGGGATCGTCGGGGTCAACACCGGTATCATCTCCACCGAGGTGGCCCCGTTCGGCGGAGTCAAGCAGTCCGGCCTGGGCCGCGAAGGCAGCCACCACGGCATCGAGGATTACCTGGAGATGAAATACATCTGCATGGCGGTCTGATCCGCCCCGCGGATCACGGCAGCCGGATGATCAGTGCCGGGTCATCGTCCCAGCCACCCGGCTGATGGCACTGGCCCAGGCGCGCTCTGTCTCCGGGTCCAGTTCCGCCCCCAGAACATCGCGCAAAGCGGCGATCAGCGCCCGCTTTGCCGCCTCTGTTTCGCGCGGGCCAACGCCCAAATGCGCATGCACTGCAACCAGCTGCGCGCCGATCTCGTCCAGCGTCCGCCGATCGTCCAGATTGCGCACACAGGACGCAATCATCGCGGTCAGCATCGCTTTCTGCTTCACAAAATTGCCGCGGAACAACCCCCGTGCTTCCGGCAGGCGGGTGAACAGATGCACATAGAACCGCTCCGCCAGATCGGCCTTGCGGGCAAATATGCCTGCGAAGCTTTGTTGAACATGCTGTATCTGCTGCGGTTCCATGCGGCTCACCCGGACCGCCCAGTGACAGCGCCGGCGGGCGGTCAAACACCGGCGCAAAACCCCTTTACCGCCCCAGTGTGCCGCCAATTCCCTAACATCCTGTTGCCGGCACAGCCCTGAATTGTCCCCGCGGGGACAACCCGGCAAAACAAAAAAGCCCCCTGGCAGAACCAGGGGGCATCGTGCGCACGAACCGTTGTCCAGAGGATCAGTTGACCGCTTTGGCCTCGATCTCCGGGCGGCTCGGGCGGGAGGAGGAGATTTCGATCCGGCGCGGTTTCAGCGCCTCCGGCACCTCGCGGTGCAGATCGATATGCAGCATGCCGTTTTCATGGCTGGCCCCGGTCACATGCACGTGGTCGGCCAGGGTGAAACGGCGTTCGAAGGCCCGGGTGGCGATACCGCGGTGCAGGAAGGTGCGGCCGTCGCCGTCTTCCGCTTTCTTGGCAGACACGACCAGCGCGTTTTCCTTCACTTCGACGTTCAGGTCCTCGTCAGAGAAACCGGCCACAGCGATTGAGATGCGGTAGCTGTCGGCGTCGGTCTTCTCGATGTTGTAGGGCGGGTAGCTGGACTGCGCCGCGTCGGCGCTCAGGGCGCGGTCCATCAGGCTGGCGATCTGGTCAAAGCCGATAGTGGCACGGTGCAGCGGTGCAAAGTCAAAAGTACGCATTTTCCATCCTCATTCATGAGCGATTTCAGAGTGCCTTCCCCGCGGGGACAGGCTGGTTTTGCGCCGGGCCCCAATCAGCGGCTGCCCGGACAATCCTGAGATAGGAAACGCAATTTACGGCTTCAAGAGGCCGGTCAGTCGCCAACGCTGACAAATTTTGCGCCGCCTGCGGAAGCACCGCCGCCGACCCGTATCCGCTTGATCCGACGGTCCGGCGAGGCCACCGGATTGCGGCGCAGCTGCGCCTTCAGCTCCGCCACCCGCTGCGGCAGTTTCATGCCAAAGGCCACTTGCTTGCCCCGGAAACGGCCGCCGCCGGACACCAGCGACAAAATCCGCCCGCGGCCGCCCACCTGCGAAAACACCGGCGCCCCGGAGGAGCCGAAGGTGACATTGCAGTCAATCATCAGCACGTCCCTGTGCTCCCCCATCAGGTTGCACTGGCGCTGACGCGACAGCGCTTCGTCCCGCCCCTGGCCATAGGAGGTCACGGAAATACCGCTGCCATAGTCCTCGCCCGAATGCAGCGCAAACGCATTTGCCTGACTGCTGAGAATGGGCTCTGCCAGACGGATCAGCGCCACGTCATGGCGGATGTTATCCATATTCAGGCGGCGGCGCGGATCATAGCCGAGGTGGGCCGCGATCTGCAGCGCCTGCCGCTCGGCAACCGCAACGCCGTCGCGCAGCCCGGCGCGGAACCTGATCTGCTCTGCCGGGCGCAGCTTATCGTCCTTGCCGTAAACACAATGCGCCGCCGTCAGCACCAGCTCCGGCGCAATCAGCGTGCCGGTGCAATAGCCCTGCCCGTTCAGCTCCAGCCGTCCGACGGCTTCCCAGCCGAACAGGTCATCCCGGTCGGTCAGGCGGCGCAGGCCGGTCCCCTGACCCAGCGCGGTCCCGGCATAGGCCAGCATGGCGGCACCCAGTATCAGCGCCCGCCAGCTCATTGCCTGACAAACTTCGCGCCAAAGGAACCGGCCCGCTCCCCGGCTTTCACCCGGCCGACGCCAGGCGGCAGCTGCCCGCCGGTGTTCACGCCGGTCAGCTGCGCCTGCAGCAGCGTCAGCTCCTCCGCCAGGGCCGACCCCAGCGACACCTGCTCACCGCTGACTTCCGCCTTGGCAGAGATCACCGACACAATCCGCGGGGTGCCGTTCTCAAAGGAAAACACCGGCGCCCCGGAAGAGCCGAAGTCCACGTCGCAGGACATCACCAGCACCCCCTGCTGGCGGGCCATCACTGCACAGACCTCCTGCAAGGACGGCGCCTCCGAGCGGTCATGGGCGTATGAGACCACACCGATCTTGGCGCCCTTGCGCGGGCGCTGTTCGGTCTCAAAAGGGGTCACGGTGGTATTGCGGATCGGGCGCTGCAGCTGCAGCAGGGCAATGTCATTGCGCACCCGGTCCGTCGACAGTTCACCGTCATAGACATAGGAGGGATGCTGCACCGCCCGGCGCACGGAGCGGTAGGCCGAGGCGCGCCCGTTGCGCCAGCCGGCCAGGAATTCGATCCTGGTGGGGTCGATCGGCGCCTTGGTGCGGCTGTCATAAAGGCAATGCGCGGCGGTCAGCACCAGATCGGGCGCAATCAGCGCGCCGGTGCAAAACCCCTCGCCGTTCACATCGAGCCGCCCGACGGCCTCCCACTTGCGGCCCGCATCCAGCGTGTCCATCCGCTGCAGCCGGCTGTCCTGCGCCATCGCTGCGGCTGGCAGCAACAATGCTGCAACCGCAAGAATCCACTGCCTCACATGCGTCTCCTCTTATCCACCGGCTGGGAGATTATTTGTCTGTTCAGGCAAAATTACGGCAAGCCTGCGGTGAATGCAGCCCGATTCTTTCTGCCGCCGGTCTCAGCGCAGCACCGGCACCTCCGGTGCCCGCTTGCCCGGTGCGGTCAGCGCAGGCGGCTGCGGGCCGCCGGTGGCCCAGTCCAGCAGCTCCACCGTATGCACGATGGGCAATCCGGTGCCCCCGCCGATCTGCATCATGCAGCCAATATTGCCCGCCGCAATCAGATCAGGCTGTTTCGCCTCCAGTGTCTTTACTTTGCGTGCCTTCAGCTGGGCGGAGATTTCCGGCTGCATCAGGTTGTAGGTGCCGGCAGAGCCGCAGCACAGATGGCTGTCGGCAGGCTCAACCACCTTGAAGCCCGCACGCTTCAGCAGCGTTTTGGGGTGGGTCTTGATCTGCTGGCCGTGCTGCAGCGAGCAGGCCGCGTGATAGGCCACCGTCAACCCCTTGTCCGCGCCTTCGGGCAGCTCCAGCTGCATCAGCAGTTCCGAGACATCCATCGCCATCCCCGCGATCCGCGCCGCATCTTCGGCCAGGGGATCGTTCCGGAACATATACCCGTAATCCTTGACAGTGGTGCCGCAGCCGGAGGTGTTGATGACAATTGCATCCAGCCCCTGCCCGTCCATCTCCGCCGCCCAGGCGCGGATATTTCTGGCCGCGGCGGCATGGCTCTCCTGTTCGCGCCCCATGTGGTGGGTCAGCGCCCCGCAGCAGCCCGCCCCCTTGGCGACCACAACTTCGCAGCCCAGCCGGGTCAGCAGACGGATGGTGGCGTCGTTGATATCGGTGTTCAGCGCTTTCTGGGCGCAGCCGGTCATCAAGGCCACCCGTTTCCTGCGCGGCACCTCCGGCGTAAAGCTTTGCGGATCATCATTGCGGCTGACTGGCGGAATGGTCCTCGGCGCCATCTCCAGCATTGCCCGCAGCCGCGCATCGGGGATCAGCCCTCTGAAGGGCCGCGCCGCTTTCGCCCCAAGGAGCGCCAGCCGGAACCGGGTTGGATAGGGCAGGATCCGCGCCAGGAGCCAGCGCAGCGCGCGGTCGCTCCAGGGACGGTCATAGTGTTTCTCGATATAAGCGCGGGCGTGGTCCACCAGATGCATGTAATGCACGCCCGATGGGCAAGTGGTCATGCACGCCAGGCACGACAGGCAGCGGTCGATGTGCTTGACGGTCTTTTCGTCCGGCACCCGCTCGTTTTCCAGCATGTCCTTGATCAGGTAGATCCGCCCGCGTGGTGAATCCAGCTCATCCCCCAGCACCTGATAGGTCGGGCATGTGGCGGTGCAAAAGCCGCAATGCACGCAGGAGCGCAGGATCTCGTTGGCCCGTTTGGTGCCGGGGTCCTGAAGCTGTTCTTCGGTGAATGTGGTCTGCATGTCTTATCCCATCAGCCCCGGATTAAGAATACCGCGCGGGTCGAATTGCCGCCGCAGCCCTTCGGAAACGGCCGCCAGGGGGCCGGGCTGCGGCTGAAACACGCCGAGCCGCGCCCGGGTTTCCTGCGCGGCGCGCACGAGCGTGGCATGGCCCGGGACATTGATCCGGTTTCGCAGCTCCGTCCCCGCGGGGACAAGCGCCCAGATCAGCCCGCCGCCCCAGTCGAACTGCAATGCGTCTGCCTCCAGATGCGGCACCAGCTCCACCGCATCGGACGGCTTCACCGAAATCCGCCAGACATCGCCGTCCCGTCCCTGGAAAGCCGCAACATCCCGGATGCCCCGCCACAAGTTGTCTGCATCCTCCTGCACCTCTGCCGTGGCCAAGGGCGACAGCAGCTTGACCAGTTCCGCGCTGCGGTAGGCGGCAGAGTCCCGGAACCCCTCCACCCGGATATGCGCCTGATAGGTCTCTGCATCATAGGCCGCACCGGTCACGTCATAAGGGGAGCCCAGCGCCGCGGACATTGCCCGCACCGCCCCTGGCAGATCGACCCCGGTCAGGGTCACGGTGGCGGCGGCTTCAGCCCGCGGCAGCACCTTCAGCGCAACTTCTGTCAGCACCCCAAGGGTGCCATGCGCGCCGCACATCAGCTTGACCAGGTCATAGCCGGTGACATTCTTCATCACCCGGCCGCCGTTCTTGACCACCTGGCCGGACCCGTCCACGAACCGCACCCCCAGAAGATGATCCCGCGCCGCGCCAGCCTGGATGCGCCTTGGACCCGAGACATTGGCCGCGATCACCCCGCCGATGGTTGGCGCGCCGCCACTCCCCAGCAGCCCGCGGTGGTCCATCGGCTCAAACGCCAACCGCTGGTTTTCCGCCGCCAGCAGCGCCTCCACCTCGGCTACCGGGGTGCCCGCCTTGACCACCAGTGTCAGCGCGCCGGGTTCATACAGCTCCACACCGGACAGACTGCGTGTACTCAGAACTTCACCTTCCACAGCCAGCCCGCGGGTGCCGCCGCCCTGGATACACAGCGGCCCGCTTGCGCCTGCAATGGCCTCGGCCAGCTCTGCCTCGCTCCCTGGTGTCATCATCTTCATCTTTCCGGAAATACTCTGGGGGTTTGGGGGCTAGCCCCCATCACTCGGCAGCCAGCGCCACCGCGCGGCGGCTTTCGGTTACGGACAGCGGGAACACCTTGGCCGGGTTCAGAAGCCACTTGGGGTCAAACACGTCCTTGACCTTCAGCTGCGCTTCCAGATCCGCCGCGCTGTACTGATGCAGCATCAGGTCGCGTTTCTCGATCCCGACCCCATGCTCGCCGGTCAGGCAGCCGCCTGCTTCAACGCAAAGCTTCAGGATCTCGGCGCCAAAGGCCTCGCAGGTTTCCAGGTCGCCCGGTTTATTGGCATCAAACAGGATCAAGGGGTGCATGTTGCCGTCGCCTGCGTGGAAGACATTGGCCACATCCAGCCCGAATTCCTTGCTCATCTCGCCAATCCGGCGCAGCACGAAGGGCAGAGAGGACACCGGGATCGTCCCGTCCAGGCACATGTAATCGTTGATCTGCCCCATGGCGCCAAAGGCCGACTTGCGGCCCAGCCAGATGCGGGCCGCCTCATCGGCATCCCCTGCCTCGCGCAGCTCCACCGGGTTGTGGGAGCGGGCGATCTCCGTGATCAGCCCCAGCTGATGCTCGATCTCGGCCGCGCTGCCTTCGACCTCGACAATCAGCAGCGCCTCGCACATCGGATAGCCCGCCTTGGCAAAGGCCTCGCAGGCCTCGATGCAGGGGCGGTCCATGAATTCTATCGCTACCGGCAGCACACCCGCCTTGATGATGCCGCTGACACAGGCGCCGGCCACTTCGTTGCTATCAAAACCGATCAGCACCGGGCGGGCGCCTTCCGGCTTGCGCAAGATGCGCAGAGTGGCCTCGGTCACCACCCCAAGCTGCCCCTCGCTGCCGCAGATCACACCCAAGAGGTCCAAGCCCCCAGCATCCAGATGCGCGCCGCCGATTTCCGCCACGGTGCCATCCATCATCACCAGGGTAACGCCCAGCAGGTTGTTGGTGGTGACACCGTATTTCAGGCAATGCGCCCCGCCGGAGTTCATCGCGATATTGCCGGCAATGGCGCAGGCCAGCTGCGAGGACGGGTCAGGCGCATAGAAGAAATCCTCGTCCTCCACCGCGCCCGAAACGCTCAGGTTTGTGCGCCCGGTCTGCACCCGGATGATGCGGTTTTCAAAATCGGTCTCCAGCACCTCGTTCATCCGCGCCACGCCCAGGATCACGCAATCCGCGGTCGGCAGCGCCCCGCCCGCCAGCGAGGTGCCCGCGCCGCGCGGCACCACCGGCACGCCTTCCTCGTGGCAGATCCGCAAAACGGCTGAGACCTCCTGCGTGCTCCGCGGCAGCACCGCCAGCAGCGGCGGGCATCTGTAGGCGGTCAGCGCATCGCATTCATAGGCGCGGGTCTCCGCCTCGTCCTGGATCACCGCATCCGCGGGCAGCACGGCCAGCAGGCGCTCGGCAAGCCGCGCCTTGCGGGCCAGAATGGCGGGGTTCGGGGATGGCATCTCCATCGGGCTCTCCTCTTTGGTAAGATAATATTACCAATTTACCCGCTCTGGCAAGTCCCGGATCGCCGCGGTAGGGTCAGGCCATGATCTGGACCGCCCGCTTAGCACAGTTTTCCTATTTCGACCTCGCCGCTGTGGCCCTGCTGACCGCAGGCTGGCTGTGGATCGGCTGGCGGATCGAGAACCCGCCTTCAGGGCGGCCTTCGGTGTCCTTGCTGATGGAGGACTTCCGGCGCGACTGGATGAAGCGGATGGTGGAGCGCGACCCGCGGATCTTTGATGCCCAGCTGGCAGGCAACCTGCGCCAGGCCACCGCCTTCTTTGCCTCTGCCACGATGATCGCCATCGGCGGCGGGCTGGCGCTGATCGGCAATACGGACCAGCTGGCGGGCGTCGCAGAGGACCTGATCCAGGACAGCGCCCCCGCCTTTGTCTGGGAAGTGAAAATCCTGGTGGTTCTGCTTCTGCTGTCCAATGCCTTCCTGAAATTTGTCTGGGCACACCGGCTGTTCGGCTATTGCGCGGTGCTGATGGCAGCAGTGCCGAATGATCCCGCCCACGATCTCGCCTACCCCCGCGCTGCGCAGGCGGCGGAAATCAGCATCACCGCCGCGCGCAGCTTCAACCGCGGCATGCGGTCGACCTATTTTGCGCTGGCCGCCGTGGCCTGGCTGGCGGGCGCCCTGCCTTTGGGCGCGGCGGCACTGATCACCATTGCCGTGCTGTACCGGCGCGAGTTTGCGTCCAACTCCCGCCGGATCCTGCAGCGCATCCCGGCTGAGAGCAAAGGGGACACGGTTTCGTGACCGCACAGCAGCCGCTGCAAAGCTATGGTGCAGGCATGAAACACCTGCTTCTAAGCTGCGCACTCAGCGCCGCCGCCTTGCCCGCCCTTGCGGATGAACCGGTGATCGGGAACGCAACCGCCCGCCAGTCCGGCGGCAGCTGGAGCTTCAGCGTCACCCTGTCCCACCCTGATACCGGATGGGAGCATTACGCCGACGGCTGGCGGGTGCTGGATATGGACGGGAATGAATTGGGCTTGCGGGTGCTGGCCCATCCGCACGAGCAGGAACAGCCCTTCACCCGGTCGCTCAGCGGCGTGCAAATCCCGGAGGGCGTTACCCAAGTGCAGATCCAGGCCCGCTGCCTGGTGGACGGCTGGGGCCAGGACAGCTACGTCCTCACCCTGCCCTGACCTTCTTCTTTGAAAAAATACTCCCGCCGGAGGCATGCGCCATAAGGCGCATTCAGACCCGGTGGTACGGGCTGCCCGCCAGGATGGTTGCGGCGCGGTAAATCTGCTCCGCCAGCATCACCCGCACCAGCATATGCGGCCAGACCATCCTGCCGAAGGAAATGGAGAAATCGGCCTCGGCCCGCAAGGAAGGGTCGATCCCGTCCGCGCCGCCGATGATCAGCGCCAGGTCCTGACGGCCGCTGTCACGCCAGCCGGCCAGCTTGTCCGCAAAATCCGGCGAGGAGATCACCTTGCCGCGCTCATCCAGGGTGCAGATCACCGCGCCCTTGGGCAGCGCCTTGCGCAGCAAAACGGCCTCCGCCGCCATGCCTGCATTTTTTTTGTCCTCGATCTCCACCACCCGCGCAGGCCCCAGGCCCAGCGCCCTGCCGGTCCGGTCGAACCGGCTGAGGTAGTCGTCGATGAGGGATTTTTCCGGGCCTGAGCGCAGACGCCCGGCCGCACAGATATGCAGACGCATGTCAGTCCTGACTTTAGCGGGCCTGAGGCACTCCGGCCCGCACCCCTGCGCGGGCCTGCATCAAATCAGCCTTGGATCAGCCTTGGATCAGCCTTCAGCAGCCGGAGCTGCCGCGGTGCCTGCGGGCATCCACATCTTCTCGAGCTGATAGAACTCGCGCACTTCCGGGCGGAAGATATGAACGATCACATCACCGGAGTCGATCAGCACCCAGTCGCCGGCATCCTTGCCTTCGATCTTGCAGGTGATCCGGTACTCCTGCTTGAGCCGGTCCGTCAGCTTTTCCGCCATTGCAGCGACCTGACGGGTGGAGCGGCCGGACGCCAGCACCATGTAGTCGCCGATCGAAGTCTTGCCGCGCAGGTCGATCTGCACAACATCTTCGGCTTTGTCATCGCTGAGTGAGGAGAGAATCCGCTCCAGCAGCTGTTCGCTGGTGGGCTGGGACTGGGCGGCCATCACGGCTGCCCCATTAACAGCGGCATCTGCCGCTTGAGGTACGGGTGACAGGACATAGTCCTCCTTGCAACGCGCCGCCTAGCCCCGGCGCCGGGCCTGTTAATAATGTAGCAACCGGGTGGTAAATTTTCAATGAAACCTGCCCCGGCGATGCAAGCCCTGTGCTTTATCCGTCATCGCCGCCGGGTGCAACCCTCACCGGCAGCGGGTCGTTCAGCATGCGCACCTCGCGCTGCGGGAACGGGATAGAGATACCCTGTTCCTGGAAGGCATCCCACAGCGCCAGATAGACATTGCCGCGGATGTTGGTCAGGCCGCCGGTGGGATCGTCGATCCAGAACCGCAGCACGTAATCGACGCTGCTGTCGCCAAAGCCGGTGATGTGGCAGACCGGCTTCTTGCTGCCGTACTGCAGCACCCGTTTGACACTGGACGCGGCCTCAATCGCGATTTTGCGGACCAAATGCGGGTCATCGCAATAACCGGTCCCGAAGGTCAGGTCCAACCGGACGTATTTGTCGGAGTGGGACCAGTTCACCACCTGGGTTGTGATCAGGTCCTCGTTCGGGATCAGATATTCCCGCCCGTCACGGGTCACCACGGAGACATAGCGCGCACCCAGCGCATTGATCCAGCCGAAGGTGTCGCCAAGACTGATCACGTCGCCCGGCTTGATCGACTTGTCCAAGAGGATGATCAGCCCCGACACCAGGTTCGACACCACCTTCTGCAGGCCAAAGCCCAGACCCACGCCGATGGCGCCGGACAGCACCGCCAGGCCGGTCAGGTCGATGCCGATGGCCTTGAGCCCGATGAAGAAGGCACCGCCGAACAGCAGGATCTGTGCCAGCTTGGCCGCCAGCACCTGCATCGACGGGGAGATGTCCGAATTGGCGCGGATACGGTTCGCCGCCACCGAGGAAATGACCCGTGCCAGGGTCAGCATAACACCCAGGATCACCACCGCCTGCACCACCAGGAACAACGAGATCCTGAGGTCGCCGAAACTGATTGCCACCCCGTCCAGCAAATGCACCGCATCTTCGGTGATGCCGAGAATGCGCAGTGTGATCCAGATCCAGGCGCCGTATTTCACCAGGTTGCGCAGCAGCGGATTGCCCACCAGCCGGGTGGCAAAGGCGACGATCAGCCAGGCCAGCGACAGGTTGGCAACCAGCTCCAGCAGCCGCGACCGGCTGGGCCATGTGGCTTCCTGCATGATCAGCACAACCATCCAGATCAGCAGCACAAACAGAATGCCGCGGATCCGCTTGTGCAGTACCAGCCCCGCCCGCATGCGCCAGCGCGGCCAGCCTTCCCGCGCCCGCAGCCAGTTATGGAAGGCGTTCTTCAGCGGCCGCGCGATCAGGGTGGCAAGCACAAAGACCGCCAGCACGATCCCCGCCTGATAAGCGTTCCAGGGCCTCAGCAGCAGCTCGACGCCCTCCGCCGCCAGCGCCCACAATTGCTGGCCAAGCTCCAGCGCTTCGGCGGTGCTTTCGGCAATCGCGTCCCTGGGTGGTGTCTGCTCTTCCGGCTCCATCGCGCGCCCCCTTTTTTCTGCCAGTGTGCCGCCGCGATGCCCCCGGATCAAGGCAAGAGCCGTCCTGCCCGGCTCTCCAACCGGCTGAAAACGGCGCCGGCCGGTGCACAGGGGGTGCACAGGCGGTGCACGCCTTGTGCCACGCGGCCCGAAAGGGGAACGCTTTCTTCCCCGCTCTTAGAACGAATCTTGATTGCCGGCCCGCCGGGATGTATCTGACAGCCATGACCCTCGTATTGGCGCAAAAGATCGAACTGCAAGACCGCGCACGGCTGCGCGAACGGTTCTTTGGCGCCGCCCGCACGGTCCTGGCGCGCCTATAAGGCCGTTGCCCAGCCCAAAGCCAGCATACCCAATACATCACGGGAGAGGACCCATGTCCCCCAAGACACTCTATGACAAGATCTGGGATGCGCATGTTGCGCATGAAGCAGAGGACGGCACCAGCCTGCTCTACATCGACCGCCACCTGGTCCACGAAGTGACCAGCCCGCAGGCGTTCGAAGGCCTGCGCATGGCCGGCCGCAAGGTGCACGCACCCGAAAAGACCATCGCGGTGCCGGACCACAACGTGCCGACCACGCTCGACCGCGCCAAAGGCATCGAGAACGAGGAAAGCCGCATCCAGGTCGAGGCGCTCGACAAGAACGCCAAGGAATTCGGCGTGCACTACTATCCGGTGGATGACGTCCGCCAGGGCATCGTGCACATCGTCGGCCCGGAACAGGGCTGGACCCTGCCCGGCATGACCGTGGTCTGCGGCGACAGCCACACCGCCACCCACGGCGCCTTTGGCGCGCTGGCGCATGGCATCGGCACATCTGAGGTGGAGCACGTGCTGGCCACCCAGACGCTGATCCAGAAGAAGTCCAAGAACATGAAGGTGGAGATCACCGGCAAGCTGAAGCCGGGCGTCACCGCCAAGGACATCACGCTGGCCGTCATCGGCGAAACCGGCACCGCCGGCGGCACCGGCTATGTCATCGAGTATTGCGGCGAAGCGATCCGTGATCTGTCGATGGAAGGCCGCATGACCGTCTGCAACATGGCGATCGAAGGCGGCGCCCGCGCCGGCCTGATCGCGCCGGACGAAACCACCTTTGAATACGTCAAAGGCCGCCCGCACGCGCCGAAGGGCGCCCAGTGGGAAGCCGCGCTGAACTGGTGGAAGACGCTCTACACCGACGAAGGCGCGCATTTCGACAAGGTCGTCACCCTGAAGGGCGAGGAGATTGAGCCGGTCGTGACCTGGGGCACCAGCCCCGAGGACGTGCTGCCGATCACCGGAGTGGTGCCGTCGCCTGAGGACTTCACCGGTGGCAAGGTTGAAGCTGCGCGCCGCTCGATTGAGTACATGGGGCTCACCCCCGGCCAGAAGCTGACCGATATCGAGATCGACACCGTGTTCATCGGCTCCTGCACCAATGGCCGCATCGAAGACCTGCGCGCCGTGGCCGAGGTCGTGAAAGGCAAGAAGATCAAGGACGGCATGCGCGCCATGATCGTTCCGGGCTCCGGCCTGGTCCGCGCTCAGGCCGAGGAAGAAGGCCTGGCCGAGATCTTTGAAGCCGCCGGTTTCGAGTGGCGCCTTGCGGGCTGCTCCATGTGCCTGGCGATGAACCCCGACCAGCTGGCCCCGGAAGAGCGTTGCGCCGCAACCTCCAACCGGAACTTCGAAGGCCGCCAGGGCTACAAGGGCCGTACCCACCTGGTGTCCCCTGCCATGGCTGCCGCCGCTGCCCTGACCGGCAAGCTGACCGACGTGCGCGAGCTGATGTAAGGAGCCAGAAGCATGGAAAAGTTTACCAAGATCCAAGGCATCGCGGCCCCCATGCCGCTGGTCAACATCGACACCGACATGATCATCCCCAAGGTGTTCCTGAAGTCGATCCAGCGCACCGGGTTCGGCAAGAACCTGTTCGACGAGATGCGCTATAACCGCGACGGCACCGAGATCGAGGATTTCGTGCTGAACAAGCCGCAGTACCGCAGCGCCGAGATCCTGATCGCGGGCGACAACTTCGGCTGCGGCTCCTCGCGCGAGCACGCGCCCTGGGCGATTGCCGATTTCGGCATCAAGTGCATCGTGTCGACCTCCTTTGCCGACATCTTCTTCAACAACAGCTTCAAGAACGGCATCCTGCCGATCGTGCTGCCGCAGGAGCAGGTCGATGTGCTGATGAAGGACGCGGAGAAGGGTGCCAACGCCCGCATGACCGTGGACCTGGAAGCGCAGGAAATCACCACTTCCGACGGTGAAGTGATCAGCTTCGAAGTGGATGCTTTCAAGAAGCACTGCCTGCTGAACGGTCTGGATGACATTGGCCTGACCATGGAAAAGGCCGACTCGATCAAATCGTTCGAGGAAAGAGCCGCGCAGGAGCGCCCCTGGGTCTGATCCCCGGCTGATTGCTGAAAAACCGAAAACCGCCCCGGTTTGGGGCGGTTTTCTTTTTTTTGCGCGCCAGATTCGCGCCGCATTTCCGCCGCAATCTCCTGATGCCATCCTGCTTGTGGGCTGGATGGACAGACACACAGCATCTGGTGGCAAGACCGCCAACTCCCTCAAATAGAACTGAAAGCCTGATGCAAACCCGCACCAGTGCGGCAGGGAAAGTGCCCCTGCATCTGCCAGCCCCTCTTGAGCGGAAAGCCGCCAGCCGGGCACAATGGGGCAAAAATGAGGCAGAGCGCCCCGGACCACTTCGCGGGGGGCTTCAAATCCGGACGCAAGAGGCCAAACGCCCGCGCTGGTTTGAAGGGAATGAAAGACGTGTTTGCACGTATCACAGGCGCGGCGTTCCGCGGCATACTGGTGGCCATGCTGTTTGCGATGCCGACGCTGATTCTGCCGGCGTCGGCCACCCAGTCGCCGGAAATCATCCTGTTCATCGCCCTCTTGGGCTGCGCACTGGCGTTCAGTGAATACGCCTCTCATTTCCCGAGCTTTGTTGAGTTCCGCAACGCCCCGCCCATCAACCGGATGCGGTTTGCCGCGGCTGCCGCGACTGTTGGCGCGCTGAGCCTGCTGTCAGCACACCCGGTGGCGCCAACAGGGCTGACCGCTTTGGTGCAGCAGCTGGGCAGCTGGCTGGGCGGCCGTCTCGACTTTGCCTATTCACCGGTGCAGATGACGGTTCTGATGATGCCGCCGCAGGTGCCGGAACCGGTTGTGCTGATGGTGCGTGACGCGGCCGGGCTGGCCAGTGCAATCGCGGCAGCCGCCATCGCCCTCTTTGCGCTGGTTATCCGCGTCGGCCACTGGCCGGTCGGCAACGGCGCCTTCAATGTCTGGGTCAACCTGCCCCTGTTCGATCCCACCACTGGCGGTGATGTGGTGCAGCGCCTGCAACGGGACGGCCGCGTCAATATTGCCGGCGGCGCGCTTTTGCCCTTTGCATTGCCCGCCGCGGTCAAGCTTGGCTCCGGCCTTGTGGACCCGGGCATCCTGGCATCACCGCATATGATGATCTGGGTGATCAGCGCCTGGGCGCTGGTGCCCGCCTCGATGATCATGCGGGGTATGGCAATGCTGCGCATCGCGGGGCTGATTGCCCTGAAACGGCGCGCGGCCAGCCTCGGCGCGGATGAGGCCTTGCAAACCGCATGAGGCAACTGGCGGCGGGTCTTCTCCTGATCCTTGCTGCCGGAACGGGCTGGGCAGAGACGCTGCGGATCGCCACGTTTAACACAGAATTATCGCGGAACGGGCCGGGCCTGCTGCTGCGCGGCATCACCGGCGGCAGCGATCCGCAGGCCGCCGCGGTGGTGGAGGTAATCACCACCGCGCAGCCGGATGTGCTGGCGCTGCAGGGGATCGACTGGGACTACCAAGGCCGGGCGCTGGCGGCTCTCGCCGCGCGGCTGGCGGACGAGGGGCTGAATTACCCCTACCGGGTTGCGCTGCAACCCAATTCCGGCCTGCCGCCGCCTGCCCCGCTGGACATGGACGGAAATGGTAAAACCGGCCAACCACGCGACAATCAAGGGTACGGGCGGTTCCGCGGCCAGGGCGGCATCGCGCTGCTGTCCCGGCTGCCGGTAGAGCATGGCGGCATCCGGGACTTCTCTTCTCTGCTGTGGAAGGACCTGCCGGGCGCCCTGCTGCCGCAGCATACCGATGGCAGCCCCTTTCCTTCGGCCGCCGCGCAAGCGGTGCAACGCCTGTCCGCTACGGGCCACTGGCTGGTGCCGCTGCGGCTGCCGGATGGCTCCCGCTTCAATGTGATGACCTTCCACGCCGCACCGCCGCTGTTTGACGGGCCGGAAGACCGCAATGGGAAACGCAACCACGATGAAATCCGGCTGTGGCAGCTGCTGCTGGACGGCGCGCTTGGTCCCGCGCCCGCAGCTCCCTTTGTGATTGCCGGCGACGCCAATCTCGACCCGGAACACGGTGAGGGACGCAAGGGCGCCATCCGCGGCCTTCTGGCCGACCCGCGCCTGCAGGATACCCGTCCCCAGAGCCCCCAAGGCGGCACCGCCACTGTGGAGTGGCAGAGCGCCGGCCGTATGCGGGTGGACTATTTGCTGCCTTCTGCCGGGCTGACCGTGACTGCCAGCGGCGTGGTGTGGCCGGACGGTCCGGATGCCCCCGCAGCAACCGCCAGCCGCCATCGGCTGGTCTGGGTGGATTTACTGCTGGACTGACCCGCCTGCCACAACTTCCTTGCGCAGGCAAATCCCCATCTTTCCCCTTTATTTCCAAGGGCCGTTATTGACCCTGCCCCGCTGTCCCGCTACGCCCTTGCCAGCTGTTTTTTTGGAGGATCCCCATGCCCAACCCATCGATTCTGATTCTGCCCGGCGACGGCATCGGCCCCGAGGTCATGGCCGAGGTGCGCAAGATCATCTCCTGGTTCGGCGGCAAGCGCGGCCTGCAGTTCGATGTGAGCGAGGATCTGGTCGGCGGCGCGGCCTATGACAAGCATGGCAAGCCGCTGGCGGATGAGACCATGGCCAAGGCGCAGGAAGTCGACGCGGTTCTTCTGGGTGCCGTTGGCGGCCCGGCCTATGACGACCTGGACTTCTCGGTGAAACCCGAACGCGGCCTCTTGCGCCTGCGCAAGGAGATGGACCTCTACTCCAACCTGCGCCCGGCGCAGTGCTTTGACGCGCTGGCGGATTTCTCTTCGCTGAAGAAGGACATCGTCGCGGGCCTCGACATCATGATCGTGCGCGAGCTGACCTCCGGTGTCTATTTCGGCGAGCCGCGCGGCATCTTCGAAGAGGGCAACGAGCGCGTCGGCATCAACACCCAGCGCTACACCGAGAGCGAGATCGAGCGTGCCGCCCGTTCCGCGTTTGAGCTGGCGATGCGCCGGGGCAAGAAGGTCTGCTCGATGGAGAAGGCCAACGTGATGGAGAGCGGCATCCTGTGGCGCGAGGTTGTGACCCGCGTTGCCGCCGATTACCCCGAGGTCGAGCTGTCGCACATGTATGCCGACAACGGCGCCATGCAGCTGGTGCGCGCGCCCAAGCAGTTCGACGTGATCCTGACCGACAACCTGTTCGGCGACATCCTGTCCGACTGCGCGGCGATGCTGACCGGCTCGCTTGGCATGCTGCCCTCCGCCTCGCTTGGCGCACCGATGGAAAACGGCCGCCCCAAGGCGCTGTATGAACCCGTGCACGGCTCTGCACCGGACATTGCGGGCCAGGGCAAGGCCAACCCGATCGCCTGCATCCTGAGCTTTGCCATGGCGCTGCGCTACAGCTTCGATCAGGGCGCCGAGGCCGACCGGCTGGAAGCCGCTGTCGAGAAAGTCCTGGCCGACGGCGTGCGCACCGCGGACCTGCTGGCAAGCGAAGGCGTGGAGCCTGTCTCCACCAGCCAAATGGGCGACGCCGTGATTGCTGCCCTGGACGCAAGCCTCTGATTTTCAGCCGCTAATCGGAAACGAACACAAGCCCCGCCCGGCCTCCGGCGCGGGGCTTTTCCGTGGCAGTTCCGCCCCGGCCGACTGTGCAGAAAAGATTTTCCGGATTCCGCATCTTTCTGTGAAATCGCCCTTGTCAAACCCTGCGCCCTGAGCTATTTCGCCCTCCACGGTCGGAGTGTAGCTCAGCCTGGTAGAGCACTGTCTTCGGGAGGCAGGGGTCGGAGGTTCGAATCCTCTCACTCCGACCAATAAAACAAGGCGCCCTAGGGCGCCTTTTTTATTGCCTGAACCGGAGTAGCAACCGGCAGCCCGGCCGCTCAGCCCGGGATGCTGGGCGCAGCAATTACCCCGCTGCAGGAGCGCTGTCACCCTCAGGAAGCTGCAGACGGACGCCCAGACTGAACCCTTCAGGCGGATGGTCCAGAATGCTGATCCTGCCCCCCATCAATGCCGCCAATTCGTGGCAGATCGACAGGCCCAATCCCGCCCCGCCCTTGTGCAAGGATACGGCGTTGTCGAGCTGGGTGAACCGTTGGAAAACCCTGTCGCGGTCCTGTTCTTCAATGCCCGGCCCGGTGTCCAGAACGGTGATGCTGACGGGGTATGCAGCCGCAGCGTCATGTTCCAGCGTGATGCACACACTGCCATCAGCCTCGCGCGCGGATGTGAATTTCATCGCATTGTCGATCAGGTTGTTGACCACCTGTGTCACTTTCGGGAGATCAATCACGATCTGCTCCGGTAGATCATCCGCTGCGGTAACCCAAGTGCGCATCGGCTTGCCATACCGAATGGCACTGCCCTCCAGCGCCTCGCGCCACGACACGGCCAAAGCAGCGGTTTCTTCTGCCCTGGGGGTATACTCCGCGGCATCGGAATCAATCCGCGCGGCCTCCAGAACATTGACCAGCTGGGTCATCAGCATCTCCGCGGCCCGGTAACCGACATCCGCCCGTTCCCGCGTCTTGTCCGAAGCGGTTTCGTCGCTCTTGATGAGGTCAAGCAAACCAAGGATCACATTCAGAGGCGTACGGATTTCGTGGCTCATCGTGGCCAGAAAGGCGGTTCGAGCCTCCACAGCAGAGTTGGCCCGAGTCACTTCCGCCGCCAAACCGGTTATAGCTGCGGCCAGTTCGGCCTCCCGCGTTTTCAGCTCCGTCAGGTCGTTGTGGGCGCCCAGCATCCTCACTGGTTCGCCTTCTTCATTCCGGATTGCCAAGCCGCGGCAGCGCACCGTGACCATATGGCCGTCTGCATGGCGGTAGCGGACGATCTGATCATAGGGGTGCGCAGGATCTTCCAGGTGCTTTTGGAAATTTTCCAGCGCCAGAGCCAGGTCGTCCGGATGAATCAGGTCCTGCCATTCGGATGCAAAGTGCCCCTTGGCTTCAGGATCGACACCGAATAAGCGCCAAAGTTCAGGGCTCATCCATTCATGTTCGGGGTGTTCCAAGTCCCAGTACCAAATACCGTCCAGCGAGCCGATCTGAAGAAAGTCAAATATGGCGTCGTCGCTTTTGACCAGATCGTACAGCTCGCGTTTGAGGTAATGCATTTCCGCCTGTCCTTCCGGTCATGAAGCATTGCCGCGCCGTGACGCGCCCGCCCCTAAGCAATGGCAGATATGCGGGTTGCACACCAGTTCAATCAGCGGGCGACTGCTCGCCGGCCCATCTGCCTTTCACGTCCTTCAGGCCGCCTTCATCGCCGAACGCTTGAGCTGTTTCCAGAGCACATCCAGCGTCTGCTTGGTGCTGCGCGGGTCACGGTAGAGGCGGATCTCGAGATCGGTGCCCAGCCGTTCATCCACCATGGCGAACCGGCCGGATGCGATCTCCTCGCGGCACAGGCTGAGCGGCAGCCAGCCCATGCCGAAGCCTTCCTGGATCATCGCCTTGACGCTGTTGGCCAGCGCGTTCTGGTTGACCACAAATACCTTTTGATCCGGCAGCAATTGGGTCAGGGCAAATTCCTGCACCGAGCGCAGAGCAGAGACAGCGCCATAGGACAGCAAAGGCACCGCGTCCTTGCTGCCGGGTTTGAAAACAAACTCCGCCGCGCCGTCCGGGGTTGTGCGCGACACCGGCACATAACGGTCGGTGGACAGCGTCAGATACTCGAAATTGGCGACCTCCAAAGGCCCCAGAAAATCCATCGACGGGTGCCAGTAGGTCAGGATCACATCGCAGTAGCCCTGCTGCAGCGCGCTGACGAACTGATCAGCGGCCCAGGACGTGGAATTAAGGTCGGTGTCAACGCCGCCCTCGCTGGCCAAGGGCGCAATCAGCGTCTTGTAGTGAGTCATGTAAAGCGATTGCGAGGCTGCGAAGCGGATCACGTTTTCGCTGGCTGCGTCGATGGTCTGGCAGCGCTCGATGGTTTCCTCGTAGGTGCGCAGCATGATGCGGGATTGCGACAGAAACACCTCCCCGGCCGGGGTCAGGGTCAGCGGCAGCGTCTCGCGGTTGATGAGCCGCACGCCGATCTCATTCTCCAGCGCACGGATCCGGCGCGAGAAGGCCGGCTGGCTGACATTACGCTCTTCGGCCGCGCGCGAGAAGTTCTTGCACGCGACCAAAGCCTCGAAGTCCTTGAGCCAGATGATGTCCAACTGGGCGTCCTGTCTTAACCGGCAGCCACCGCGTCCAGCCTGTCTTCTTCGACGGCATGGCACGCAACCATGCTGCCGTCGGGCTGGTGAATGGCCTTGGGCTTTTCACTTTTGCATCGTGCGTCCGCAAAGGCGCAGCGGCTTTGGAACGGGCAGCCTGTCGGCAGGTTGATCGGCGTCGGAATCTCACCCTTGAGGCGGATGTGGTTCGGCCGGTCGTCCTTCAGCTGCGGCACCGCGGACAGCAAGGCCCGAGTATAGGGGTGTTTGGGGCTGGAGAACAATGTCCGGGTATCGGCAACCTCGCAAACCGACCCAAGGTAAAGGACCGCAACGCGGGTGCCGAAATGTTCCACCACGCTCAGATCGTGAGTGATGAACAGATAGGTGAGGCCGCGGCTTTCCTTGGCTTCCAGCATCAGGTTCAGCACCTGCGCCTGGATCGACACGTCCAGCGCACTGATCGGCTCATCGGCGATGATAAACTCCGGGTCCACCGTCAGGGCGCGGGCAATGGCGATCCGCTGGCGCTGGCCGCCGGAGAATTCGTGCGGATAGCGTTTGGCCCAGCTGGGGTCGACGCCGACCGACAGCATCACCTCGGTCACCTTGTCGCGCACCTCCGCCGCCGAGGCATTCGGGTAATGATGGCGCACCGGTTCCTCCAGCGCCTGCCGGATTGTCATGCGCGGGTTCAGCGAGGCATAGGGGTTCTGGAAGATCATCTGGATCTTCTTGCGCAACGGCTGCATTGCGGCGCGCGACAGGTTGTCGATGCGCTGGCCGCCATAGTGGATCTCACCTGCGGATGGGGTCAGCAGGCCCGCCACCAGCCGCGCTACGGTGGACTTACCGCAGCCCGATTCACCCACCACACACAGCGCCTCGCCCTTGCGGGCCTCCAGCGAGATGTTGTTCACCGCATGGACAGAGCGGCTCTCGCGCACGATCTTGCCTTGCTTGAACTTTAAGGTTTCCAGAAGGCCCTGATCGAGATCGAACCGTTTTTCCAGGTTCTTTATCTCCAAGAGCGGGCGGTCTGTATTCACGTTACTCATGCCCGTGCCTCCTGACGGTCTTCATCGCTGTTCAGGCGCTGCACCTCGTGGCAAGCCACCTCCACGCCGCCGTAATGCACCGCTTCCGGCACCCGGCTGCGGCAGAGGTCGGTGGCGTATTTGCAGCGCGGGTTGAAGGCGCAGCCTGCGGGAATGCTGGCCAGGCCAGGCATGTTGCCCGGGATCTGCTTCAGCCGCTGGCCTGGCAGTGTCTGCTGCGGCAGCGCGTTGATCAGACCCTGGGTATAAGGGTGCTGCGGGTCGTTGATGATCTCGCGGGTGCGCCCGCTCTCGATGATCCGGCCGGCATACATCACCAGCGTGCGCTCGGTCATCTGGCTGACCACGCCCAGGTCGTGGGTGATCAGGATCAGCCCCACTTGGTTGGATTGGCACAGCTCCAGCATCAGCTCCATGATGTCGGCCTGAATGGTCACGTCCAGCGCGGTGGTCGGTTCATCCGCGATGATCAGCTGCGGATCAAGCAGCAGCGCAATTGCAATAATGAT
Source organism: Leisingera sp. S132 (assembly GCF_025144465.1). Lineage (NCBI taxonomy): Bacteria > Pseudomonadati > Pseudomonadota > Alphaproteobacteria > Rhodobacterales > Roseobacteraceae > Leisingera > Leisingera sp. S132. The sequence goes on along the minus strand of NZ_CP083553.1, from coordinate 597,079 downwards.
CCGCTGCCGCATGCCGCCGGACAATTCGTGCGGATATTGCTCCAACCGTTCCTCCGGCGACGGGATGTAGACCTCACGCAGCTTAACGATGGCGATCTGGCGCGCTTCCTCATGGCTCAGCTTGCGGTGCGCCATCAGGGTTTCGATCATCTGCTGACCAATGGTCAGCACCGGGTTCAGCGTCACCATCGGATCCTGAAAGATCATCGCCATCCGGTTGCCGCGCAGATTGCGCAGGCGCTTGTCGTTCATCTGAACGACGTCCTCGCCTTCGAACAGGATCTTGCCGGTGTCGATATAGCCCGGGCGGCTGAGCAGGTTCATCAGCGAGAACCCGGTGATCGACTTGCCGGCGCCGCTTTCGCCGACGATGCCCAGGCGTTCGCCCTTGGCCAGGTCAAAAGAGATGCCGTTGAGGGCAGTAACCGTCTGGTCGCGCATGGCGAATTTGACGGTGAGGTCGCGAACGGAAAGAAGGCTCATCGCGTTACCCCTTGTAGAGTTTCGGGTTCAGGACGTCGCGCATCCAGTCGCCCAGCAGGTTAATGACAAGAACCAGCACCACCAGCACCACGCCGGGAATGGCGGTGATCCACCAGCTGCCGGAGAAGATGTAGTCGAAGCCAGAGGAGATCAGCGAACCCAGCGACGGCTGGCTCGGCGGCATGCCGAGGCCCAGGAAGCTGAGCGAGGCCTCGGAAATAATCGCATTGGCAACCTGCACGGTGGAGATCACAAAGATCGGCGACAGCGAGTTCGGCAGGATGTGCCGCACCATGATCCGCATCGGGCCAAAGCCCAGGACGCGGGCGCTATCGACATATTCCTTTTTCTTCTCGGCCAGCACGGTGGCACGCACGGTGCGGGCGTATTGCGGCCATTCCGCCACCCCGATCACCGCAATCAGAAAGATCACGGCGTACTGATTGAAGGTGTCAGAACCGAACATCGCCTGCGTGACCGCCAGGAAGATGATCGCCACCATCAGAGTGGAGAACGACAGCTGGATGTCTGCAAGCCGCATCAGGAGGCTGTCGAGACGGCCGCCGACATAGCCCGCGATCAGGCCGATGGAGATGCCCAGGAAGGCCTGCAGCGCCACGGCGCAGATGCCGATCAGCAGCGACAGGCGGGTGCCGTAGAGGATAGTGGACCACAGGTCGCGGCCCTGATCGTCAGTGCCCAGCACAAATTCGGGCAGCGCCCCGTCGACCCAGGCAGGCGGGTATTCCGAATTCATGATGTCGATCTGTGCCGGATCATACGGGTCATAGGGCGCGATCAGCGGCGCGAGGAACGACGCGAGTGCGATCAGAAGGAACACGATCATGCTCACCACCGCCACCGGATTGCGGCGGAAGCTGTAGCCCATGTTGGAGTTCCACACTTTGGACCAGCGCGAGGGTTCGGATTTCGGGTTCAGCGTTTCGGTGCTCATGCGCCCATCCTCGCAATATTCACGGTCGGGTTCACCAGCCCGTAGATCAGGTCGACGATGGTGTTGGTGACCACGAAGATGAAGCCGACAACAATCAGGTAAGCCACGATCAGCGGGGTATCGACGCGGTTCACAGCCTCAAGGAACATGAAGCCCATACCCGGCCACTGGAACACTGTCTCGGTCAGGATGGTGTAGGCGACCATGGTGCCGATCTGCACACCGCCCACGGTGATCACCGGCAACAGCGTGTTCTTCAGCGCGTGCACAAAGTAGATGCGCCACGGGTTGATGCCCTTGGCCTTGGCATATTTGACGTATTCGGACTGCAGCACTTCCATCATTTCTGCCCGGATCAGGCGAACGAACAGCGGCAGCATGATGGAGGCCAGAGCAATCGAGGGCAGGATGATGTGCAGCCAGCCATCGGCAGTGGCAAAGTTGGTCTCCCAATAGCCCCAGACATGCACGGTGTCGCCGCGCCCGTAGGACGGGAGCCAGCCGTATTCCACCGAGAACACGAAGATCATCAGAATGGCAGTCAGGAACACCGGGATCGAGATGCCGACAATCGACAGGCCCATGATGACGCGGCTCAGGATGCTGTCGGGCTTGATCGCGGTATAGACGCCCAGCGGGACCGAGAAGCCGACAATGATCAGGGTCGCCCCGAACACCAGCTCGAGCGTTGCGGGCAGCTTTTTCAGGATCACGTCCAGCGCCGGCTCCTTGAAGAAATATGAGGTGCCCAGATCGCCCTGCAGAGCATTGCCTGCAAAACGCAAGTACTGCGTCACGAAGCTGTCATTCAGCCCCATTTCGTCGCGCAGTTGCTGGCGCACTTCTTCGGAAACCGACTGCCCGACCAGCTCGCGCAGCGGATCGCCCAGGTTGCCCTGGATGGCAAAGGCAATCAGCGAGATGACAAACATCACCGCCACCGCCTGAATCACTCGCTTGGCGAGATAGGCAAACATTGTCCTGACCTTTGTAGAGTTTGGTTACAGCGCAGGCCGCAGTGTCCGATGGAAGCGCGGGTCCTGCAAGCGCAGCCTTGACAGCCGCTTGTTGTTTAAAAGGTCCGGGCCGGCCGGGGGAGACCGGCCCGGAAGTATTCAGTGATCAGCTGCCGGTTTCGACAACCAGGTCACCGAAGTAGGGGAAGTTCAGCGCGTTCACGATGTCCGCAGAGTTCATGCCGGACTTGGAACCCCATGCCAGGTTCTGCCAATGCAGCGGGATAAAGGCCGCTTCATTATACAGGATGCCTTCCAGCTTCTGCAGCATTTCCGCACGTTTGGCAGGATCGGTTTCCGCGTTCGCTGCATTCATCAGCGCGTCGGCTTCCTCGTTGCAGTAGTTGCCCGAGTTGTACTGGCCGTTGCCGTTCTCCGGGTTCGGGCAGGCAGTCAGGAACTGGTGGAAGTTGGCAGAATCCTCAGTGTCCGAATGCCAGCCGATCATCATCATGTCCGCTGCGCGCTCGTCAAAGGTCGGCCAGTACTGCGCCTTGGGCATGGTCTGCAGGTCAACTTTGATGTTGATCTGTGCCAGCATCGAAGCCACCGCCTGAGCGATCTTGTCGTCGTTCACATAGCGGTTGTTCGGCGCCATCATGGTGATCGAGAAGCCGTCGGCATAGCCTGCCTCAGCCATCAGCGCCTTGGCTTTTTCCAGGTCGAAGCGCGGGGCCAAGCCTTCGTTGTAGCCCAGGTAGCCGGCCGGGCTGGCCTGTGCGCCAACGGTGCCGAAGCCGCGCATGATGCGGTCAACGATGCCTGCGTTGTTGACTGCATAGTCGATCGCCTGGCGGACACGTGCGTCCTTGAAGGCTTCGACCCGGTTCTGGTTCATCTGGAAAGTGATGATACGGGTGCCGGGCATGGTGATCAGGTCAACGCCCTCGGCCTCTTCGACACGCTTCAGGTCGGTCGGGGGAACTGGCGCGATGAAGTCCACGTCGCCGGACAGAAGGGCCGCCACGCGGGTCGGGTCTTCCTTGATCGGGGTCAGAACGATCTTGTCGACGTTGCCATTGCTGGCGGTATCCCAGTAGCCGTCAAAGCGGTCGAACACGACGCGCACGCCCTGCTCGCGCTCGGTGACGATGAAGGGTCCGGTGCCGGAAACGTTGCGCGAAGCAAAGCTGTCGCCATGCTTGACGATCTCCGACTTGTCTTTGCCGTCATCTGTGGTGCCGGTGTAGAACGCGCTGTCCATCGGGAAGATGTAGGTCGCGGTGTGCAGGACCAGCGGATAAGGCTCCGAGGTCTTGAGGTCGAAGGTCATGTCGTCGATGACTTCGACATCGGTGAACTGCGCGAAGATCGCCTTGAAATCGTCGCTTTCCTTCAAGCGGTCAAAGGTCCAGTCGACGTCATTGGCCGTCAGCGCGTTGCCGCTGTGGAAGGTCACGCCGCTGCGCAGCTTGAAGCGCATGGTGGTCGCGTCGATCTGTTCCCAGCTTTCGGCAAGGCGCGGTTCGAACTGCAGGTCCTTGGTCCAGCGCACCAGCGGATCAAAGACCATGTGCGACAGCTGCAGCGTGCCGCCGGACAGCTGTTCATGCGGATCCAGCGAGACCGGGTCGGCGTCGTAGGCAACCCGCACGGTGGTTTCGGCATAGGCAACCGGTGCCATCGCCACCACCGCAGCAGCCGCCAGGCTTCTGACAAATTTCGTCATTAGGCATACTCCCCTGTGATTATGCCGCAAACGCTATCCTGCGCTGCACAAACTGTGAAATGCCGATATCGCATAGGGTATGCAGGATGCACATCGGTGCTATGCACCCTTGGAATACCCCTTTTAGATTAAGCTCTTAACCGAGCCTGGCTTCATGCAGCAGCCGAGAGTGCCTGCGCTTTCCTGCACCAGCGAGAGCAGTGCAATCGGCCACCTGCCGCTATGCACACTTGTCTTCCAAGGGGCTTCTTCGGTGCCATTCCGAAGCGAAAATTGACAAATGCCTCCCTGTGAAATGGAGGATTCGCGCCTGTGTTCCGGCAAAACACATGAACCAGCAACGGTCACAAACGGTGAAGGTTCAGGCGGCGAAAAAACCCTCTGTCAGAGATCCTTTGCAGCCAAGCTGCTGCGGATCCGCTCCGCGGCAAGGGCCGCGCGTTTGCCGGCGAGGCCCATCCCCGCCAGTGCATCCAGCGCCGCAAGCGCTGGTGCCGCGGCAGTGCCGATGTTTCCCAGGGTGTTGGCGGCCTCTTTGCGAACAAAGGCGGAAGGACTTTGCAAAAGCATGGTCAGCTCAGGCACCGCTGGAGCGGCTGCAGGTCCGAACAGGCTCAGCGACCGGGCTGCCTGCCGCTGGCTGCTGGCATCCGCCAGCGACAGTTCCGCCCTGAGGCTGGCCACTGTTGTGCCAGGCGGCAGCGCCGCCAGCCGCAGCCCGTCCTTCAGCCGCCGGTTCAGGTGCCGACTGGCGCCTGTCCAGCGGAGAATAAAGAAATAGTCCTGCACCGCGGCCGGCAGTGAGGCGGAGCTGTTGCTGCCGTGCCAGCGCTCAACCATGGCACGCGCAGCCCGCAGTTCCCCCTGCATCGCCAGCGCCGAGGCCGCAACAGGCATCAGTTCCCGCGCTTGGGGATTGCGGTCCACCTCAGCCTGCAACACTGCGGCTGCCTGTGCGTAGTCCCCCATCGCAAACAAGGCCGCCGCCTCGAACAGCGCATAGTAACTCGGATGCCTGGGATCGAGCCGCATGGCAGCACGGACAAAAGCCAGACCTTCCTGCGGCTCGCCTGCGGCGATCAGTGCCCAGCCCATTGTCAAATGCGCCTCTGGGTCGCTGGGCTGCAGAGCAATTGCCTTTGCCGCTTCCTGCCGCGCCTCGCTGGTGCCGCGGCTGCCGCCGTAAACCCCCTCCCAGTCCGGCAGGTTCAGCAGCACCATCGCCCGAATCACATGCGTAAGCGGCGTGCCGTGCCTGACAGCTTCGCGCAGGTATTTGTAGAACTCGCCGATATGCGTCTGGCCGGTGGCCGGACTGTAGCCCTCCCAATGGTGCAATATATGCGGGCGCAGATGCGCCATCGCCAGAAGGGCCCAGGCCCGGCCATAGTCCGGATCCAGCGACACCGCCTGTTTGAAATGCGGGATTGCAGCCAGATTATCCGCCTCATTGAACCGCGCAAAAAGCGCCCAGCCCTGCTGAAACGCCTCGCGCGCCGCTATGGTCGCGGTATCCACTTGTTCGATCCCAGTGCGCTCTTCGTCATCCAGCGGCAGATCCAGCGCCTTGGCGATATCCAGCGCAATGCGGTTCTGAACCGAGAAGATGTTCTCCAGCGGTCCATCGAAACGTTCCGCCCAGACCAGCTGGCCGCTGGATGTGTCGGTCAGCCGGATATTGGCCCGGAAGGCAGCCCCGGTGCGGCGCAGGCTGCCGTCGACCACATAGCGCACGCCCAGTTCCTCAGCGAATTGCGCGGTGCTGATCTGCCGCTCCTGGTAAGCAAAAGAGCTGTTGCCGGAGATCACGAACAGGCCGGAGATCCGCGACAGGTCGGTGATCAGATCCTCGGAAAATCCGTCTGCTAGCATCGCGTTGCCGGTTTCGCCAGTGGCATCGGCCAGCGGCAGCACCGCGACAGAAGGAAGATCCGGCAGCGGAAAGGCCATGCGCGCCACGACAGCCTGATCCGGATTCGGCTGGCTGGGGGCCATCCACAAGAGCGTGCCCGCCGCTGCCGCGGCCAAAATGCCCGCCCCCACGGCCAGCCGGGCGCGCGGAGCCTTGGCGCGCGCTGTCTTCTGTGGCGTCTGTCCGCTTGCCCGAACCCGGTAGGCCTCCACCGGTTCCGGGATATTCTTGACCCTTTGCGGGCCCATTGGAATGAAGTCCGCGGCTATGCTCTTGCGGGCGTAGCCGGCGACGGCCTCCGAGGCAGTGATGCCGCCCGGCTCTGCCAGCGCCTCCAGCCGGGCGGCCACGTTGACGCCATCACCCAGAATGTCTGCGCCGTTGGAGATCACATCTCCCACATTAAGGCCGATGCGCAGCAGGATGGCATCATCCTCAGGAACCCCCGCATTTCTTTCCCGCAGCCGGTCCTGAATGCTGAGGGCCGCGCGCAGCGCATCAACGGCGCTGCGGAATTCGATCAGGAAACTGTCGCCTGCAGTATTGGCGATGCGGCCGCCATACTGTTCTGTAAGCGGCTCTATCACCTCGCTGCGGATGGCGCGCAGTGCGGCTACCGTGCCCTCTTCGTCCGCGGCGGTCAGCCGGGAATAGCCCGCCACATCAGCGGCCAGGATCGCAGCCAGGCGGCGATTTGAAGGGCTTTTCATAGAGTTGGAGTGTACCAGTTCGGCCAGCGCCTGGGAACCGGTTTCGCAACCGCCCTAGCCTGCCAGCAGCCGTAGGCCCTGGGTCACGTCCGAGCGCACTGCCAGCCGCAGGCCGGGCTCGTCGCCCGCCTTCAGTGCGGCGATGATCAGGCGGTGGTTCTGCGGCGGATCGGTGCGGCGCAGCCGCCCGTAAAGCGCCCGCATGGTAGGACCGAGCTGCAGCCAGACAGTTTCCGCCATGGCCAGCATGGCCGGCGCCTGGGCACGCAGATAGAGGGTGCGGTGGAATTCCAGGTTGGTGCGGATATAGCCAACGGCATCGCGTTTGGAGACCATCTCTGCCACGTTGGAATTTATTGTCTGCAGCCGGTCGATCAGCGCCATGTGCGCGCGCGGCAGAGCACGGCTGGCCAGCTCCACCTCCAGGAGCGCACGCAATGCGGCCAGCTCCTCAATCCGCTCGTTTGTCAGCTCCGGCGTCGTCACCCGGCCCGACGAAGACAGAAACAGCGCACCTTCGGCGGCCAGCCTCCGCACTGCCTCGCGCGCTGGAGTCATCGAGACCCCGAACTCGCCGCCGATCCCGCGCAGGGTCAAGGCAACTCCCGGGGTTATCTCACCGTGCATAATGCGCGTCCGGAGTGTCCGGTAGACGCGATCATGAGCCGGGGCGGAAGCGGGTTCCTGGGCGGGGCGGGCAGTCTGGTTCATCCGGCCATGTGATCACAAAATCTGGCGCGGTCAACCGGGCAATTGCGCGCAACTTCAGGGGCGGCCCGTCAGCCCCGCCAGGCTGAGACCGGTGCGCAGAGCCCGCTGAGGTGCCGCGGCGGAATAGGGAAAGGCCGCCGCAGCCTGATCCACCGTCAGCGGTGCGCCCTTGAGACGGCCGCAGGCAGCAGCGGCCTCTTCAAAATTGCCAAGCGCAGCCAGGCTGGCGCACTGCAGTACCAAGGCCAGCTGCGCCGCCGGTTCAATCCTCAGCGCCTCCGCCGCCGCGGCCGCGGCTTCGGTTTCCCGGCCGGCGGCGAGATGGAGAGCGGCTTCGACGGTCAGAACCATCGGCTGAGGCAGCGGTTCGAGGCGGCGGACATTGTCCAGCACTTTCCGGGCGCTGCTGTCCTGCCCGACGAGATGCAAAAGCCACGCCCGCAAAAGCTGTCCCGGCGCATCGTTCGGAAAACCCTCCGCCAGGATCCCGGCTGTTTGCAGCGCTTCGCCGTTACGGCCAGAAAACTGTGCTGCCAGCGCCCTCAGCTGCAGCACCGTAGCCTCCGGCGGCAGCCCCTGAACCAGCTTTGCGGCCTCTGACGCGCGCTCCGGCAGACCCGCTGCCTGGCCAGTGAGCATGTCCAAATGCCAATGCGCCGCCAACGCCTGCGCTTCCGGCCAGTCCGGTTCCATCTGCTGCGCCCGTTGCAGCGCCTGCCGCGCGCCGTTGCGGTCCCCCTGCTGCATCAAGCTGCGGGCGGTGAACAATTGCAGCATAGCGCCATCAGCAATATCAGCGCGGCCGCTGTGCGGCAGGGGCTTGCCGAAGTAGCCGATGATGCTGGCCGCAATTTCCGGCGCAAGGGCGGCCACAGAGCTTTGCGGCTGAGGCGGCAGAATACTGAGCGGTTCCGCCCCTGCCTTACCACCACCGCTGCTGCTTTTTGCCTGAAGAATTTTCAGACCGGCTCCCTCCTGCAAGGTTCCGGGAAAATGACCTGCCACGACGAAATCGGCGCCCAGAAGCTGCGCCGCCTCCCCCGGCAGCAAACCTTCAGCGGCCCGGGCGCTGGAGGGCGCAATGATGCGGACGGCGCTGGCGGCGGCAAGGCTGCGGATCACGTCCTGCGCCAGCATCCGCGCTGTTTCCGGCTGAAGCGCGTCCGACGTGAATGGAAGGACAGCGATCACAGGACTGCCTTCAAAAGCGGACGCCGCAGGAGACCCGGGCACAGGTGCCGCGGCAGTGTTCAGACGGTCGGCCGAGTGCCAGCCCCAGAGGCCGGCCACGGCGGTGACGGCACCGATACAGCCGGCCGCAAGCAATACCGCGGGCCGGACTCCCCTGCGCGCTACAATGCCCCGCGGTTCCGGTGGCGGCGCGCTGCGGCGCAAGGACGGCAGCGACGTAAGCTCCTCTCCCAGGAAATAAACCTGCACCGGATCGGGGATGTTCTTTACCTCATGCCGGCCGAAATCTTCGAAGTCATAGGGGATGCGGTTGCGGACCTGGTCATAAGCAGAAGCTGAAAGCGCTACTCCGCCCGGCTGGGCCAGGCTTTCCAGCCGCGCGGCGATGTTCACCTCGTCGCCGAAAACGTCGCCCTGCGCAATCAGCACTTCACCCAGATTGATGCCGATGCGCAGCTGAAGGCGGCGGGTGCGGGCCGCATCCGCCTGGATTTGCGCTGCAGCCTCCACTGCTGAGATAACGCTGGGAAACAGTGCCAGGACCCCGTCGCCCATTAGCTTGATAATTCGGCCGCCGTGGCGGCGGATCGCAGGCGCGATCAAAGTCTGCTGCTGGGCCAACACCTGGTTCAGGGTTCCGGCCTCATCCTCGGCCATCATCCGGCTGAAGCCGGAGACATCCAGCATGAAGATGGCGGCAAGGCGTCTGTGCGGCTTGTCTGACACGGGTACGGGCCTCTGGACCGGGAACTGGCAACTGCAACTGACGCCAGCTTAGCCCGCACGCCCGTCGGCTCAAAGTCCTGATTTCATTCGCCGAAACGGTAGCGGTGCAGGCGCGCCCCGTTTTCGCGCAGCCAGGTTCGCTGGTCCTGCCAGCGGCCATGAATACGCTCAACCGTGTCCCAGAAAGCCTGCGAGTGGTTCATCTCCTGCAGATGCGCCACCTCGTGGGCAGCGACATAGCGCAGCACAGCGGGCGGCGCCAGGATCAGCCGCCAGGAATACATCAGCCCGCCGTCCGCAGTGCAGGAGCCCCAGCGGGAGCGGGTGTCGCGCAGGGTGAGGCGGCTGTATTTTTTGCCCAGCCGGGCCGCATAAAAATCCGATGCTTCGGCCAGCCGGTTGCGCGCAAGTTCCTTCAGATAGCGCTGCAAGGGCTGCCCGGGATTGGGGCCCGGCACCGCAACACAGCCTGCCTCCAGGCGGATCCGCCGCCCTGGCGCAGGCTCAATCACCCGGTCCTGGCCGTCAATGGGCAGCACCGCGCCAAAGACTGCATCCACGGCATCGGGGTGCTTCTCCAGATTGGCGCGGATCCAGTCAGCCTTTTCCTCGGCAAAGGCCAGGGCGGTGCGTTCCGGCAGCCCCTTGGGCAGTGTCAGCGTCACCCGCCCGTCCAGCGAAGAGATCCGCAGGCTGATCCGCCGCGCCCGCGCTGAGCGGCGCAGGGTCAGCGGCACGGGCGGGGTCCCAGACAAATGATATTCGGCCATGCACGCGCCCTTTCCAGGCTTTGGCTTTGACAGTGCCCCCCTCATATGGCAAGGCACCGGAATCGTCGATACGACTCACCAGTAAATCAAGGGGATCCACATGCCCAAGGAAGAATGGGGTGTAAAGCGCGTCTGCCCCACCACTGGCAAGCGCTTTTATGACCTGAACAAGGACCCGATCGTCAGCCCCTACACGGGCGAGGTCGTCGAGCTGGATACCGGCAAGACCCGGATGATCGAAGCCGATGCCGAAGACGCGGCCACCCTGAAGGCCAAAGAGAACATGGATGCGGATGACGTGGTCCTGGACGATGACGACGACGTCGATGTCGATCTGGGCGATGATGTCCTGGACGATGACGATGATGATGACAACGTCTCTCTGGACGACATCGCAGACATGTCCTCGCCTGACGACGATTCGTAAGGCGTTTCAAGCGGTTCGGGGGTGTTTTGAGCGGCTCCCGGACCGGCCGTCCTGAAGGCCGGCAAAAAATTTTGGACCCGGCGCATTTTCCGCTTGCAGCCCGCGCCGCCGTCCCGTAAACGACGCTCACACCGCAAGACGGACCGCACTGGAAACGGAACGGACACTGAAAGCGGACAGGTTTGGGGCCTTAGCTCAGCTGGGAGAGCGCCTGCATGGCATGCAGGAGGTCAGCGGTTCGATCCCGCTAGGCTCCACCAAATCTTCAATGAAAAGCACCAGATAGTTCTGCCTTTCTCGTCAGAGGATTTGCCTCTGCCGCGCAGACCGGTGCTGTTCTCCCTACGAAAATCCATGCTGCTTTGATCCGCGCCTTTTCGGCGTGCTGATCGCTTCGCAGCCCTCCCCTCTGTCAAAACCGAGGATGGCCCATGAGCGACCATTTCTTCGTCGTGACGGGCGGCCACGGTGCGGGCAAGACCAGCCTCATCACCGAGCTTGTACTGCGAAGAGGGTCTGTCGATCCGGACCCGCAGCCCGAAGCGGCGCCGGGCCTGCCGGTATCGATCCGGCCGATCCGAGGCTGACGGCATGAATGAGATCTGGGCAATCCCTGCCCGGCAGGCGATGCCGTGCATCGCCGGGAGGGGACTTCATGTCGGACCGGCCGTTCGACGAAAAACCGCTTCGTATTGCGACCATTGCCGACTGCTTTACGAGAGAGGCTCTCGCGACTGCTGCGAGGACGAACTTCCGAGCCTGCCAGGTCAGTGATGAATTGGATCGGTTAGCCCGGATCCGAGGCAAGCCACGAAGCATTCGAGCCGACAACGTCCTATGTCGGGAATTTCCGGCTGCTTAGGTCAGCAGGTCATGGAGCATCCGGAGCCCCGGACGCCCTGACAGGTTTGCCCAGACGGGCTCTGCCGTCAAGAAATGATCTCTTCCATAGCAAACACAGGGTACGCGCTCCGGCGGCCCTCACCGTCCTTAATACGAGATCCCAAATCCCAAGCAGAAAGCCCGAACATTATCTACGAGGTCAGCGAACTGCCTCCACGGCCATTACAGAGAGAGGTCCTTCCGCCTGGGCTCACCCCTCGAAGAAGGGGCGATAAGGTTCACCGTGTTTGACCACGGCGTGAACGGTGCGCGCCATCTTGGCAGCAATCGCGGTATAGGCCTTGCGGCGCAGGTGAGCATTGTGCCGGTCCTTCGAAATGTAACGCTCGAACTTGTCGCGGAAGCTGTTTGTCTTCTTCAACGCGGCCGTCTGGCCCGCCATCCAGAGCGTGCGCCGGAGCCGGGCATTGCCATATTTGGAGATCTTGCTTTGTCCGCGGAACATCCCGGATTGCACGGTGGCGAGATCCATGCCGCAGAACTTAAGGAACTGGCGGTGATGCCGGAAGCGGCGCAGATCACCCGCCTCAGCCAGGATGGTCATTGCGTTGATCGGTCCGATGCCGGGGATGGTCGTCAGCAGCTGATAGTCAGGCAGGCCGGACAGGAGTTCGACGGATCTGGCCTCAATCTCATTGCGCTGTCGGATCAGGCTGCGGCCTTCGGCGAGAACGAGGCGGAACATACGCACGGCGTCGGAATCCGGGCCGACAGGAAGCCCGACTGAACCCGCAGCAGTCGTGTAAATGTCTGAAAGCAGGCGTTCTTTGGCAACCTTGCGGCCGACGACTTGCCAGGCATCGGCGATGAATGCCTGCCGGCTCATGGCCGAGATCATGTGAGGGGAGGGGTACTTCTCGAGAAACGCCAGGAACCAATCCGTCCGGGAGCTTCTGTGAAACCGCTCGGCTTCGGGAAAATACAGAGGCAGGTAATGGGTCAGGATGCGATGCCAGAGTTCGGTCTTCGACCGCGAAACGATCTCATGGGTCTTTGACAGTTCCTGAATGTCAGCGGTTCCGGTGGCCAGCGGATCATGGAAGAACTGCACGGCCCCGATCTCCAGCATGTGAAGGATGACCTGGGCGTCCTTCGGATCGTTCTTGTCCCAGCTGTTATGCAGGGCCTCGCGTGTCCGGGCCAAACCCACGGAGGACACGAGCTTCAGTTCGAACCCCGCTTGGCCGAGATAATGCGCCAGTGCCCGGTGATAGTTGCCGGTTGCTTCGAACCCAATACGAACCGGCAGGCCGTAACCGGAAAGAGCCGCCACCAAACGTTGAAAATCGCCCAGGGTGTTGGTGATGGTCATGCGGCGGCGGCGTTTCTTGCCGGGAACGCCAATCAGCACTTCATGGCGGTGTTTGGAAATGTCGATGGCGACCAATAAGGTCGAGACAATAAAATCAAAAGCGGTCATAGCCGGTCTCCTCAGCGGTGTGGTCTACGCAAAACCACTGTTGAGACCTGAGACCCGGTTATGGCCACCCGCTGCGCGGTTTGAGGGCTGCGCGCGTGGCCATAACCTCTCAGCGGCCAATCTTCCCGACGTGCTATGGGCCTGAGTTCGCCGGCCGGTTACTTGACCAGCGGGCCTACCTGAACAAGGTCGAGTTGGACTTCTCGAGGCCCGGAAAACCGAAAGATAACGCATACATCGAAGCGTTCAACAGCCGCCTTAGACAGGAATGCTTGAACGCCTCATGGTTCCTGTCGATAGACGACGCCCGAAAGCGGATCAGCGAATGGAGAGCCGATTACAATGAAGCCAGGCCGCATTCCTCGCTGGGGAACTTGACGCCGAGCGAATTTGCGGCCCAACTGAACGAAACCCGAAAGGTCGCATGAAGCCCGGGCCAAAAATGGGGTGAGCTCCAGACCCACGATGCACTAACAATTAAACCGGACCACCCGATGGGGGCACGCCACTGGCGGCTGGCCTTGTGTTCGGGTCAGGCCTGCAACCGCCAATCGTCTTCTTCGGGCCGCACTGCGTCATCCCATGCCCGCTCAGACGCGGCAGCATTTGTGCGGAATGCACCCAGCGCGCCCGCCATGGCCTGAGCCTCCTTGGACAGCCCGTGGCTGGAGGAAGTCACCTCCTCGAACAGGCCCGCATTGCGGGTGGTGGCGTCGTCCAGATTCGCCATGGCCGAGTTGATTTCCTGCAGGCTGCCGGATTGCTCAGAGGATGCCTGGGAAATGGTCTTCATCAGGTCGGCGGCACTGGCGACGGATTCGGAGATTTCACCAATGGCTGCCCGAGTCTGCTCGACAAGGTCGGCCCCCAGTTCAACATTCTGACCTGCCTCGTCTACAAGTGCGGCTATCTCGGTTGCTGCTTCCTTGGAACGATGCGCCAAGGTGCGAACTTCGGACGCCACCACCGCAAAGCCCTTACCAACGGTTCCCGCCCGGGCGGCTTCAACCCCGGCATTCAATGCCAAAAGGTTGGTTTGCTGTGCGATTGCCTCAATCATGCCGATGATACGCGAGATTTTCTCGGAGCTTTCCTTGATCGCTTCCATGGCGCCATATGTGCGCTTCACGACATCGATGCTATCGGTTGCGTTGCGGCGTGCAGCTTCGACCGAGGCAGAAGCTTCACCTGACGCCTGAGCAGTGCCGGTAATCGAAACCGAAAGCTGGTTCACCGCAGCTGCGGTGCCTGCCAGGGTCTGTGCCGTGCGCTCAGAACGCTCAGACAGATCACGAGAGGCAGCAGAGATTTCACTGCTGACGCCGGCAATGGACTGACCATTGGCACTGAGACCGCGCACAGAGATTTCGAGTTTTTCAAGCGCAGCATTGAAATCGTCGCGCAGCTTGGCATACCCCTCCCCCATCTCCTCCCGGATCCGGAAGGTCAAATCGCCCTGCGACAGCCGTTCGAGCCCATCACCGATGGCAGTCACCGCGGCGGTCTGCTCTGCCAGCCGGGCATTGCGCTCCTCATTTGCGGCGGCTTCAACCTCAGCCTTCTCCACCAGACCATCGCGGAACACTGCAAGGGCCGTCGCAATTCGGCGGATTTCATCACTGGAGCGCTCGTAACCCTTTACCGGGCGCAGATTGCCCGCGGCCAGACGTTCGGTTGTGCCGCTGATGTCGGCCAGCGGGCGCAGAATCAGGAGCCTGGTGAGGAGCAGGGCCACCACAAACACACCAGCTGAAACCGCTGCCAGAATTTGAAGCTGCCGCTGCGCCCCTTTCACATCGGCCGCCAGCCCAGTTGCAATTGAGGCGATTTCCAACTGGCTTCCGTTGCCAAGTGCTGTTGCACGGCGGGCAAATTGCAGAACCGCCTCCACCGTGGCTTCAGACGCTCTGGCAGCTTCGGTTGCCGCCTCAAGCGAAGCGACCTTGAATGCCGGCAGACCCTGAACGGGATCGGCCAGCGCGACCATCCCCTCCAGCTCTTTCGCAAAAACCCCTTCGCCAAACCCGGTGTAACCCTGCAGGGCGGTTGCCGCGTCCTGCAAAGGTGCTGCTGCAGCATTGGCAGCCTCGATACTCTGCGCCGCCGCCATATCCAGCGCAGCGACCTGGAAAGCACTGGTCCAGCCATTGATTTCAAGGAGCCGCAAGAGCACATCAACCTGATTGTCCAGCAGGCCCTGAATGGCGGTCCTGTTGTCGGCACTGGCCTGCGTGGCAGCCACCGACAAAGTGAACACCATACGCTCCATCGCTTGTGTCAGCGGGCGGACACTGGCGTTGCGGGCGCTCAGCACCTGCTTGCGGCTTTCTTTCAGCTCTTTGCGGCTGGCCGTAAGGGTATATCGGAACAGTTCAACGCCCTCGCTCACCTTCTTGGCGCGGAATGCGTCCAGTCCCAGTTCCTCAAGTCGGCCAAGCACCGGCTCCAGACGTTTCAGAGCGTCCGTGGCCATTTTCTTGAGCGCGCGCTTGGTCGGCACATCGCGCACATGCCCCAAGGCCAGCGCCGCACCGGACAGAATACTGATATCGGCGCGCGCTTCCAGCAGCGTCTGCAGGCTGCCAAACTGCTGATCCACCAGGTTATTCAGAACCTCGTCCACTTGTATGATAGTCTCTTCACCGCCGTCCATCAGGCTGTCACGCGCCTCTGCCGCCACCTGCACGAGCCTTTCCTGAACAGCCTGGCTGAGGGTTTGCAAGTCGGCGGTCTGAGTGTCGATCCACGCCTGGTTCCGGAAGGCTGCCTGGCGGGAGGCTATCAGATTGCTCAACCGGTCCGATGCTTCAGCCGCTTCAGGGGCAAATTGCGCCCGCTCCGCGGACGGAAGCTCCGAGACACTTCCTTCAAGCGCGGACACCGCCGCAGCCGCGGCCTCCTCCGCCTTGGACAGCTCCTCAACCGAACCCGCCTGCAGCACGCCAATCATTGCGTTCTTGGTCTGGCTCGCGGCATCAACCATATGGCTGCTAAGTTCCAGTTGCGGCACCTTCTCGCCTGTCAGAACCTCCATCTGGCGGCCTGTCTGGGCAAAAACCAATGTGACAAGGATGCCTCCGGCCGCAGCAGTCCCGCCCATCGCCATCAGGATTAGCGTGATCTTGGCACCAATGCTTGAAAACGGCCGAAATCCGCGTTTCGCCAAGAGGTCTTTCTTAGAACTCATCCTATCACCCAAGTCTTCTGCCCGTATTCCGCGCCCCGGGCATTTTTGCGGCAAGGCCCCCCTTGGCAGGCAGGAGAGCCGCGTCTCCCTTACAGAAGCGCCGCAAGACGTAAAAAAAGGATGAGAGTGCTGCAGAAACTGCCTCAGATTTTAGTGATCTCCTTGCCCGTAAAAGAAGCCCCCACGCGATGCATGGGGGCGAAGTGGCATCCAGTTCCAGAGAACATTGCTAGCAAACAGCTTGTAGAGGGCTTAGTCCGGCACTCCGGCCTGCCGCAGCGCATAGACCCACTCCCGGCCGGCTGGACTCATCGCAGCCGGATTGTCCCGCTGGAACTGCGACAGGCAGAATTCCGGAGCGGCCTCCAGCAGTTTCTGGACGGTGTTTCGCGCCTCTTGGCCCTGTCCCGACAACTGCAGCGCAATCGCCTTGGAGCGCAGCGGCACGGGAAAAGCTCCCTTGGCCTGCAGCGAACGGTCCGCCAGCTCAATCGCTCGGCCATACCTGCGCGCTGACAAATTTGCCAGGGCCGACAATGCGTCAAAATAATAGCATTGCGGCCCTAACGGCGTCAGCCTCCGGGCAGCATCGGTCATCTGCACGGCCTCATCAGCCATATCCTGATAAGCCATTGTAGCCCCCTTAAGGAGCAGCGCCAGAGCCTCGTTTGGATTGTCGCGCAGGGCCAGATCATAGGCATCCAGAGCCTGATCGAACCTGAAAGTGAGATGACTGCAGATCAGCCCTTTCAGCGTATGAGCCAAGGAAAAACCCGGTGCCGCTTCGATCGCAGCTTCAGCCAGCTGGCTCGCCAAACGGCTGTCCTCCAGGCGATCCTGCGACAAGCCCCGTTCAACCCTCATTACATGCCAGAACCCCATCCAGGTCAGCGGCAACGCGTGGCCGGGTTCACGCTCCTGCAAGTGCGACAGGATGCTGTACGCCTGCTGAAACTTCTGCACATCCATTTCCTGCATCAAGGAAATCGATGCCATCAGCAAAGTGTGGCTTTCCAGTTCCTGCAGCGGCTTGAAGTCCGCCAGCCGCACAGCCTCTCCAGCAGCAGTTTGACCGATCTGCAAGGTGGCATTGCGCAGAACCGAACTGCGGCCTTGCATCAGATTGTCCAGCGAGCCTTCGAAACTGCGTGACCAAATCACCTTTTCCCGCAAGGCATCGTGCAGATCTATCTCGGCGTGAAACCGGCCGCCGCCGCAAGTGACAGCCCCCGACACCAAATAGTCGGCGCCCGCCACAGATGAAACTTCAGCCGGACGCACGGTTTCAGGATCAAACTGGCGCGACGCCAGATACGACGTAACTGAAAACGCCCAGCTGCGCGACAGACAGCGTGAAAGCTCTTCTGACACAAGCGAACCCAGCGGCGCAGAAGACTCGCCCGGAAACCGGTGTGCAAAAGGCAGCACCGCAATTGACGGCAAAAGCCCGTCCAGGATAATCCGCCCCGGCGGCGCTCCTGTCCGCGCAGAAGGCCCTGCTGGCCTGCGGGCCAGATCCGCCCGCGCCTCTTGCAGCCAAGCATTGAACGCGGCCTCATGCGGCAACTCGAAGCCTTCCATGAATTCCGCGCCGCCTGTGCAATTGTCCAGCTCCAGACGCGTCAGATCTAAGACGACCCTCTCACGGTTGGCATATAGCAGCTTGGCCGCTTCCGGCCCCAAGTGCCGCCGCAGCGTGGACAGGGCGGTGCGCAGGCTGGCCTTGGCCTGTTCCGGCTGCGCGAGGCACCACAATGTCTTTTCGAGAAAAGCCCGCGTCCGGATCCCGCCCTCGGCGGTGGACAGTAAGGCCACAAGAGCTTGGTGTTTGGCGCCGAGCTGCACGCCCGCACCATCCGCATGGAACACTCCAAATGCTCCGAACCGGCGGATCTTCAGAAGGACAGTCATTCGCACCCCCACTCAACGCATGATACATTCATTGTTAAAGTACCGTTATGGTGCACACCTTTAGGTTGTTTTGCAATTGCTGATTGTTCTCAAGAGGTAATTTCGCCAGGCCGCATCTGAGCGCAATACCTTTTGTTCAAAATTTTTCATTTATTATCAATGTGATATAAAAACCACCCTCTCAAATCCGATTCCAGGAGAGGAAACTGCCTGACCGCCTTCCCAGATCAATTTTGCTGCGGAAAACACTCAAAAGGTGTATTCCTGGATCATGATGGCCGCTGCGGCACCGCCTTAAATCAGGCCAGCCCCAGCTTTGCACACATGCTGCGCAAGGCCCCGCTGAACCGGGCAGCAGCCGGCGACAACTGGTGCTCCAGCCGGACACAAATACCAACCGGCCCTAGGGTGCCACCAGTGTCCATCGGCAATGCTGCCATCGTGCCAGCAGCAAGATCCGGCCGCACAACGCCCTGACTGATGATCCAGATCGCCTGATGCTCCAGCACAAAGCGCCGGCCCAAGGCAGATGAAACCGTTTCTACCGGATAGCGCGGCAGCGCCAGTCCCTGCTCCAGAAACATCCGCTCCACAAGCGGACGGATGACAGAGCCCTCCGATGGCATCAGCACAGGGTAATCCTCGAAGGCGGAAAGCGGCAGGCGGCCGGCCCCAGCCAGCGGGTGATCCTGTGCTGCAACTGCAACCACACGCTCGCGGTAAAGCGGGTCAAACCCGATCCCGGCCATTGTTTCAGGAGCTGGCATCCGGCCCACCACCAAATCCAGAGTCCCCCGGCGCAGCTGGTCGATCAAGTACTGGTTATCGCCCGACAGCACCAAGAAACGCCCCGGAGCGCCGCTGCCGCGCAGCTCTGCCAGCGTGTCCGGCACCAGATCCGCCGCCACCGTCGGCAGGGCGCCAACAGCAACCAGCGGCCCCTCCGCCTCGTCCAGCCCTTGCAAGAGGGCCACCCCGTCTCGGGCCAGTGCAAGACTGCGGCCTGCATGATCACGGAACAGTTCGCCATAACTGCTGAGCCGGATGCCGCGGCCGTGTTTCTCCACCAAAGGCTTGCCGCAGACCGCCTCCAGTTCCCGCAGTGCCCGGGTGACTGCGGGCTGGGTCATGCCCAAAGCCTCGGCTGCCTGGGTGACACTCATCTTGCGGGCGACTTCGACGAAGACCTCCAGATGGCGCAGTTTCAAGGATGACGATAAACGCATATCATTCCGGTTATTTTTTTATGCCCAATCAAAGATTATACAGCTCACTTGCGGTATGCGATACTCCCCGGCAAAGGGAGGCTGGAATGACGCAAAACCGTTTCGATCGCGGTATGCAGGTGCGGCGCAGGGTGCTGGGCGACGCCCATGTGGACCGGGCGGAGGCCGCAAAGACCGCGCTGGACCAGCCGTTCCAGGAGCTGATCACCGAAGCCGCCTGGGGCACGGTCTGGGCCTCGGACCGGATCAGCCTGCGGGAACGCTCGATGCTGACGCTGGCGCTGCTGGCGGCCACCGGCAATTTTGACGAGATCCCGATGCATATCCGCGCCACCGCCCGCACCGGCGCCAGCCGGGAGGACGTGCTGGAGGCCTTTCAGCATGTAGCGATCTATGCCGGGGTCCCGCGGGCCAACCGCGCGCTGAAACTGGCCAAAGAGACCTATGCCGAAATGGACAGCGAGGGAGGGGAAACTCCATGACCAAGCCACTGCCGCCCGGGGAGTTCTACCAGAGGGACCGCCGCTGGCACCCCCCAGCCCTGTCGCAGGATTACAAGACCTCGGTCACCCGCTCGCCGCAGTTTCCGCTGATCAGCCTGGAGAACACTGCCAGCGAGATCACCGGGCCGGTGTTCGGCCACAACGACATCAATGCCAGCGACAATGACCTGCTGTCGAATTTCGCCCAGCCCGGCCAGAGCCCGATCGGCGAGCGCATCATCGTGCATGGCCGGGTGCTGGATGAAAACGCGCGGCCGGTGCCGAATACGCTGGTGGAGATCTGGCAGGCCAATGCCTCCGGCCGGTACCGGCACAAGAAGGACACTTACCTGGGGGCGCTGGACCCGAATTTCGGCGGCTGCGGCCGGACGCTGACGGATGAGAACGGCTGCTACCACTTCCGCACCGTGAAGCCCGGCGCCTATCCCTGGCGCAACTGGGTGAACGACTGGCGGCCCGCGCATATCCATGTCTCGGTCTTCGGCAGCGGATTTGCCCAGCGGCTGATCACCCAGCTCTATTTCGAGGGCGATCCGCTGATTGCGCGCTGCCCGATCGTGAACACCATCCCGGACCCGGAGGCAGTGGAGATGCTGGTGGCCCGTCTCGACATGAACGCCACCATTCCGCTGGACACCATCGCCTACCGCTTTGACATCGTGCTGCGCGGGCGGCGGTCCACCATGTTCGAGAACCGTTTGGAGGGGAATTGAAGCATTTCCAGGAAAAGTGGGAACCGGTTTTCCGGTTGGGCAATGCGGCAAGGAGAATGCTATGCGCCAGAAGCTGGAGTACCTGAAGGAAACCCCGTCGCAGACCGCTGGACCTTACGTCCATATCGGCCTGGCCCCCGGCGCCGCAGGGTTTGAGATCTACGATCAGGAACTTGGCTGGGACATTGCCGGGCCCAAAGCCAGGGGCGAGCGCATCCGGGTGGAGGGCGTGGTGACCGACGGCACCGGCTCTCCGGTCAAGGACGTGCTGCTGGAGGCCTGGCAGGCCAATGCAGACGGCATCTATGCCCATCCGGAGCACACAGGCGAGGTGGAGGACGGATTTCGCGGCTGGGGCCGGGTGATCACCGATTTCGAGACCGGCGAATGGGGATTTGACACCGTGAAGCCCGGGCCGGTGATGGGCCGTGGCGGCCAGATAATGGCGCCGCACATCAACCTGTGGATCGTGGCGCGCGGCATCAACGTGGGGCTGAACACGCGGATCTACTTTGAGGATGAGGCTGCGTCCAACGCTGCCGACCCGGTGCTGAATGTGATAGAGTGGGAGCGCCGCCGCGCCACCCTGATCGCCAGGCGCAGTGAGCGCGATAGCAAGGCCGTCTACCGTTTTGACATCCGCCTGCAAGGCGAGGATGAAACCGTGTTTTTCGATATCTGAGGGGGGAATTCCATGAGCAAACCCTGCATCATCTGCGTCGCCATCACCGGCTCGGTCCCGACCAAGGAAAACAACCCTGCGGTGCCGGTCACCGTCGAAGAACAGATCGAAAGCACGCATGAGGCGTTTGAGGCCGGCGCGTCGATTGCCCATTGCCACGTGCGCAATGACGACCAGACGCCGACCTCAGACCCGGAGAAATTCGCCCGCTTGATGGAGGGTTTGCAGAAGCATTGCCCCGGCATGATCATCCAGCTCTCGACCGGCGGCCGTTCCGGCGCGGGCCGCGAACGCGGCGGCATGCTGCCCCTGCGCCCCGACATGGCGTCTCTGTCGGTGGGCTCCAACAACTTCCCCACCAGGGTCTATGAAAACTCCCCCGATCTGGTGGACTGGCTGGCCTCGGAAATGCGCGCTCATGAAGTGAAGCCGGAGATCGAGGCCTTTGACCTGTCGCATATCCACCAGGCGGTGAAAATGAACCGTGAAGGCCGAATTCCTGGCACGCTCTACGTGCAATTCGTGATGGGGGTGAAAAACGCGATGCCGGTCGACAAGGACGTGTTCGACTACTACGTCAAGACCATGCAGCGGCTGGCGCCCGAGGCCCAGTGGTGCGGCGCCGGCGTCGGGCCGGGGCAGATCCTGGTCAACGAATGGTCTATCGCCGCGGGCGGCCATACCCGCACCGGGCTGGAGGACAACATGCGGCTGGACCGCGCAACCCTGGCGCCCTCCAACGCCGCGCTGGTGCAGCGCGCGGCCAGCCTCTGCGAGAAATACGAACGCCCCGTCGCCAGCTGGCAGCAGGCCCGCGAGATCCTGGAGCTGCGCCCTGGCTGAGACTGACCGCTTCGGGCCGCAAGACCCGAAGCCGAACCCAAGGCCGCTAGGCGGCCCGTCAGGGCAGCCGCGGGCGCGGGAGGCCCTGCCCTCCGCGGATCACCGCTCGCCGGACAGGTCCTTGAGGATCGGGCAGTCAGGGCGGCTGTCGCCTGCGCAGCCTTTGACCAATTCGCCCAGCGTGTCGCGCATCGCTTGCAAATCCGCGATCTTCTCGTCGATCTTGGCCAAATGTTCCAGCGCCAGTTGTTTCACATCGGCACTCGCGCGGCTTTCGTCCTCATAAAGTGCCATCAGGGTGCGGCAGTCCTCAATGGTGAAGCCCAGCGCCCGGGCGCGGCCCAGAAACGCCAGCTTGTGCAGGTCGGTCTCGGCAAAGCAGCGGTAGCCGTTGGCGCTGCGGTGCGGTTTGATCAGGCCGATGTCCTCGTAATAGCGGATCGTCTTGGCCGGAAGCCCTGAGCGGCTGGATACGTCCCCGATATTCATGCGCGTGCCTCCTGCTTGGTTTCCGCCTTGGGTGCCGGTGCGGCCTGATCCTCATCTATGTCCGGTTTCAGCCCGCGCAAGCGCAGCGCGTTTGACAGCACAAAGACGCTCGACAACGCCATGGCGCCTGCCGCCAGCGCAGGCGACAACAGCGGCCCGCCAAAGGGGTAGAGCACGCCCGCCGCCACCGGGATCAGCAGCACGTTATAGCCAAACGCCCAGCCCAGGTTCTGGCGGATGTTGCGCATGGTGGCGCGGCTGACCGTCAGCGCGTTGACCACCCCGCGCAAATCGCCGGAGACCAGTACCACATCGGCGGCCTCGATCGCCACGTCGGTACCGGTGCCGATGGCGATACCCGCATCCGCCGCCGCCAGCGCCGGGGCGTCATTGATGCCATCGCCGACAAACGCCAGGGTGCCGTGTTCCGCCTGCAGTTCCTGCAGCGCCTTGACCTTATCCGCGGGCAGGCATTCGGCCTTCACCGCGTCAATGCCCAGCCGCCTGGCAATCGCCTGTGCCGTCGCAGCCGCATCGCCGGTGATCATGGCCACCTTCAGCCCCTGCTCGTGAAACGCCTTGATCGCCGACGGGGTGCCCGGCTTGATCGGGTCCGCCACCGCAATCACTGCCGCAAGCCGGCCGTCGACTGCAGCATAGAGCGGGGTATCGCCACGCTCCGCCAGCCGCGCGCCTTCCGCCTCCAGCGCGCCAAGGGCAATGCCTTCGCGCGCCATCAGACGGGCAGCACCGGCCAGCACCACGCGGCCTTCGACCTCTGCCCTCAGGCCGTAGCCCGGGATCGCCTCAAAGGCTTCAGCCTTGGGCAGCCCCTTGCCTGCCGCTGCCGTGATGGCCCGTGCAATCGGGTGTTCGGACTGCGCCTCGGCGGCGCCGGCAAGGCGCAGCACCTCTTCGCGGGTGAAGCCATCGGCGCAGATCAATTCGGTCAGCGCCGGGCGCCCCTCGGTCAATGTGCCGGTCTTGTCGAGCGCCACCACCTTGACCTCCTGCAGCCGTTGCAACGCATCGCCCTTGCGGAACAGCACCCCCATCTGGGCGGCACGGCCAATACCCACCATGATCGAGGTCGGCGTTGCCAGCCCCATTGCGCAGGGGCAGGCGATGATCAGCACCGAGACGCCGGCCACGAGGGCCAGCGGCAGCGATGGCGCCGGGCCGAACAGCGACCAGGCCAGCACCGTCAGTGCCGCAACCGCAATAACCGCGGGTACGAACCACAGGGTGATCCGGTCGACCAGCCCCTGCACCGGCAGCTTGGCGCCCTGCGCCTGCTCCACCATGCGGATGATCTGCGCCAGCACGGTGTCGCGCCCCACACGGGTTGCGCGGAATTCCAGCGCGGCGTTGCCGTTGATGGTGCCCGCCGTCACCTCATCGCCGCGGGACTTGGCGACCGGCACCGGCTCGCCTGAAATCATGCTTTCGTCAACATAGGAGCTGCCTGAGGTGATCTCACCGTCCACCGCGATCCGCTCGCCCGGACGGACCCGGACCAGGTCGCCGGTGCCGATCTCCTCCACCGGGGTTTCGATCGCCTCACCGCCGGAGACCACCATCGCGGTCTTAGGCTGCAAACCCGCCAGCTTGCGGATCGCCGCGCCGGTGCGGCCTTTGGCCCGGGCCTCCAGGAAGCGGCCCGTGAGGATCAGCACCACGATGACCGCTGCGGCCTCATAATAGACATTGGCCGTGCCTGCAGGCAGCAGCCAAGGAGCGAAGGTGGAAATCACCGAGAAGCCAAAGGCCGCGGCAGTGCCCAGTGCCACAAGCGCGTTCATGTCGGGTGCGCCCCGGAACAGCGCCGGGAAGCCTTTGGCATAGAACTGCCGGCCCGGCCCCGCCAGCACCGCGGCGGTCAGGGCAAACTGCAGCAAGTAGCTGTTCTGCATGCCGATATTCGCCGCCACCCAGTGGTGCAGTGCCGGAACCATGTGGCCGCCCATCTCGATCAGGAACACCGGCAGGGTCAGCAGTGCGGCGATCAGAACTTGACGGCCCAGTGCGGAAATCTCATCCGCCTTGCGCTGGCTGGCCTGTTCCGCCTCATCCTCCGCCGCGCCGCTGAGACGGGCCGGATAGCCGGCCTCCGTCACCGTGCGCGCCAGATCCGCAGCGCGGGCGGCACCGGTCAGATAGCGGATCTGCGCAGTCTCGTTTGCCAGATTGACGCTGGCCGACAGCACCCCCGGCAGCGCCAGCAGCGCCTTTTCCACCCGGCCCACGCAGGAAGCGCAGCTCATGCCGCTGATCACCAGTGCAGCCTGCGATTCCGCGGCCGGATAGCCGGCAGCGGCCAGGGCGCCGGTCAGGTCGGTCAGCGCCACATCCCGGGCGGCCTCCACCTGACCGGCGGCGTTGGCCAGATTGACTGAGGCCGACTGGACGCCCTCCACTGCCGCCAGCGCGCGTTCTGCCCGGCCTGCGCAGCCTGCACAGCTGAGGCCGGTTATTTGCAAGGAAATTTGGGTCGTGTCTGACATCGGAATTCCGCCGGAATCTGTTCCTTTGACAGTGGATATGAGGGTTCCAGCGAGGGGAAGGTCAAGGGGTGGCGCTGAGATTCCCTCCCAAAACTGGAAGCCTGCAGGCAAGCTGCTGGAAACCGTGGGTTTTTCATTGTGCCGGGATGGCGCGGACCGCGGCTCAGCTGTCGCTTTCGGGGCAAAGCCCGGGGTGCCTCCCCTGCTAGGGTGCCGAGGCAATGCTTGCGCGTGCCGGTGTGCAAATGTAACGCTGGGTCATTCCGGCCGCGGCGCAGCCGCTGGCACCGCATTCACCCCGGACCCGCCAGGCGGCGGCCCGGTCCCGCAGATAAGAACGAAGGACCAGTCACATGATCAAGACCCGCGCTGCCGTTGCGGTTGCCCCCGGCAAACCGCTGGAAATCATGGAAGTGAACCTCGAAGGCCCGAAGGCGGGCGAGGTTCTGGTGGAAATCAAGGCAACCGGCCTGTGCCACACCGACGAATTCACCCGCTCCGGCGACGACCCGGAAGGCATCTTCCCGGCGATCCTGGGGCATGAGGGTGCAGGCGTCGTGATCGAGGTCGGCGAAGGCGTGACCAGCCTGAAGCCGGGCGACCACGTCATCCCGCTTTACACGCCTGAATGCCGCGAGTGCGAGTACTGCCTCAACCCCAAGACCAACCTGTGCCAGGCGATCCGTTCGACCCAGGGCCAGGGCCTGCTGCCGGACGGCAGCACCCGTTTCTCGATGCTGGATGGCACCCCGATCCATCACTACATGGGCTGCTCGACCTTTGCGAACCACACCGTGGTGCCGGAAATCGCATTGGCGAAAATTCGTGAGGACGCGCCGTTCGACAAGGTCTGCTACATCGGCTGCGGCGTCACCACCGGCATCGGTGCGGTGATCAACACTGCCAAGGTGGAAATCGGCTCCCGCGCAGTGGTCTTCGGCCTCGGCGGCATCGGCCTCAACGTGATCCAGGGCCTGCGGCTGGCCGGTGCCGACCAGATCGTCGGCGTCGACCTGAACCCCGGCAAAGTGGAGATGGCGAAACACTTCGGCATGACCGATTTCGTCAACCCGGCCGAGGTCGAGGGTGACCTGGTGGCGCATCTGGTTGAACTCACCGGCGGTGGCGCGGACTATACTTTTGACGCCACCGGCAATGTGAACGTCATGCGCACCGCGCTGGAATGCGCCCACAAGGGCTGGGGTGAATCGATCATCATCGGCGTGGCGCCTGCAGGCGCGGAGATTTCGACCCGCCCGTTCCAGCTGGTTACAGGCCGCTCCTGGCGCGGCACCGCCTTTGGCGGCGCCTCCGGCCGCACCGACGTGCCGAAAATCGTCGACTGGTACATGGACGGCAAGATCGAGATCGATCCGATGATCACCCACAAGCTGACACTGGATCAGATCAACGAAGGCTTCGAGCTGATGCACGAAGGTAAGTCGATCCGCGCTGTGGTCGAATTCTGATCCCGGGATTCATGTGAAACAGAGGAAGCGCAGGTCCTGGAGCCTGCGCTTCTTTTCGCGCATAAGTTGTCAGCTGACAATCAGCTTTCAGTGGTCGCCTCCACCGCGTCCAGCCGGACGTCATAGCCCCAGAGCCGGCGCAAGTGCTTCAGCACCTCTTCCTGGTCGTCATCGTCCAGATG
The DNA here is from genome assembly GCF_025144465.1 of Leisingera sp. S132. Taxonomy (NCBI): domain Bacteria; kingdom Pseudomonadati; phylum Pseudomonadota; class Alphaproteobacteria; order Rhodobacterales; family Roseobacteraceae; genus Leisingera; species Leisingera sp. S132. The sequence goes on along the minus strand of NZ_CP083553.1, from coordinate 570,477 downwards.
GATGCCATCGCGCACGGTGTGGGTCAGCTTCAGCTCCCGGTCGCCGCGCAGGTCGGCATCTGTGACCTGGATATCCGGCTCCAGATAGGCGAGGTCGTACTGTTTCGCCAGATCGCGGCGGATCGCCTTGTAACCGGCCCGGTTGTGGATCTGGCTCACTACCAGATTGGGCAACTCCGCGTCATTGGTCAGGGTGAACAGCTTGAACTTGCGGATCAGGTGCGGCGACAGGAACTGCTGGATGAAGCTTTCGTCGCGGTAGTTCGCCCAGGCATCCCGCAGCACCCCGCGCCAGTCCGGATTGCCGGCGAAATCCGGGAACCACTCCCGGTCCTCATCGGTCGGATTCTGGCAGATGCGGCGGATATCCTGCATCATCGCAAAGCCCAGCGCATAGGGGTTTATGCCCGAATAACGCGGATCGTCGTATTCCGGCTGCATCACCACATTGGTGTGGCTGTGCAGCATTTCCATGTAGGCGCCCTGGGTGATCTGCCCCTGCTCATACAGCTTGTTGATGATGTAATAGTGCACGAAGGTGGCGCAGCCCTCGTTCATCACCTTGGTCTGTTTCTGCGGGTACAGATACTGCGCCAGCATCCGCACGATACGCAGGATCTCGCATTGCCAGGGGTCCAGCACAGGACTGTGCTTCTCCAGGAAATAAAGGATGTTCTCCTGCGGCAGGTTCATCAGCTTGCGGCGCGCGCTGTAGTCGGCGTCTTCGACAAGATCCAGCTTGTTCCTGCCCATGGTGGAATCTGTCCAGATATCCAGCACGCTCTGGCCGCTCTCGTAGCCTTCGCGCACTTTTTGCATCGCCACCAGTTCCTCATTGGTAGGCTTGGGCGGACGGCCATAGCGGAAGACCCCCTGGGACTGCATCGCATGGGCGGCATCCAGCACCTCTTCCACAGCCAGCGGGCCATAGCGCTCCTCGCAGGCCGCGATGTAGTTTTTGGCAAAGGCCAGGTAGTCATGGATGCCCGCAGCATCAGTCCATTGCTGGAACAAGTAGTTGTTCTTGAAGAAATGATTGTGCCCAAAGGCCGCATGCGCCATCACCAGCGTCTGCATCGCCATGGTGTTTTCTTCCATGTTGTAGCTGATGCAGGGGTTGGAGTTGATGACAATCTCATAGGCCAGCCCCTGGCGGCCGGTCCGGTAGAGCGCCTCGTCGCGGGCGAAATGCTTGCCGAAGGACCAGTGCTGATACATCAGCGGTAGACCGACGCAAGAATAAGCGTCCAGCATCTGCTCGGCAGAGATGATCTCAATCTGGTTGGGATAGACGTCCAGCCCAAGGTCGTGAAGCGCGATCTCTTCAATCGCGTCGCGCGCCTTCTCCATCAGTTCGAAGGTCCATTCCGGCCCGTCAAACAGCGGCTCGCGCGCCGTTTCAGCTGCCTGCATGCTGCATCCCTTTCACCTTGGGGAGGAAGAATTCCCGGAAAATCGGATAGATATGGCCCGGCTGCGAGACCCGCTGCATCTCGAAATGCTGCGCCTGCGCCTTCACTTCACGGTAGTTCTGCCACAGGTCTTCGCCTGCTTCGGGATTGTTCAGCAGCATCTCCGCCGCTTCATCGACGATCTCCACATAGGCGTAGAACTGGCTGACCGGCAGCAGATCTTTCAGCAGCAGGTTCTTGCAGCGCACCGAGTCATTGCCGAAGTTTTCGCCGTCTGACGCCTGCGCGCCGTAGATGTTCCACTCGTCCGGCGGGTAGCGCTCCTCGATGATCTCTTTCATCTTTTCCAGCGCCGTCGAGACGATGGTGCCACCGGTTTCGCGGGCATAGAAGAAGGTTTCCTCATCCACTTCCTGCGCGTGGTGGGTATGGCGCACGAACACCAGCTCGGTATGCTCATAGCAGCGTTCCAGGAACAGGTGCAGCAAGAGGAAGAAGCGCTTGGCCAGATCCTTCTCGCGCTCCTGCATGGATCCGGATACATCCATCAGGCAGAACACCACAGCGCGGGAATTGCGGATCTTTTCCGGCACGAAGGTGTCGTAGCGCAAGTCCAGCGGGTCGATGTAGCCGACCACCTTGCGCTTGCGGATGATGCCCTCCAGCTTCTTGCGCAGCGTCTCCAGGAATTCCTCCTGCGCCGGGGTGCGTTCCTCCAGCGCCTCCAGTTCTGCGATCTGCTCCTCCAGCTCGCGCTGGGATTTGGTGGTGGGGCGCTGCAAGGCGATGCGGCGGCCCAATGAGTTGCGCATGGTGCGCACGAGGTTGAGGTTATTGGGGGTGCCCGCAGTGGTCAAACCGGCCCGGCGGGTGCCGATGGTTTCGGTTTCCACTGTGGCCTTTTCCACCAGATCCGGCAGTTCCAGCCCCTCGAAAAGAATTTCCAGGTATTCCTCCTGGGTCAGGGTGAAGGAAAACTCGTCCTCGCCATCCCCGTCTTCCGATGCCTGGCGGCCGCCCTGCCCGGCGCCGCCCTGCGGCCGCTTGATGGTGTCGCCGACAACAAAATCCTTGTTGCCGGGCAGCACATGGCGGCGCATGCCGCCCTTTGAAGAATGGAAGAACCGCGGCTCCTTCAACCCCCGAGTGGGGATGGTGACCTTTTCGCCTTCGTCCGGAACACCGCTGCCGCTTTGGATCGACTTCCCCCGGACCGACTGGTCGACGCGCTCCTTAATATTCTCCCGGGCCCGCCGCAGGAACCGCTGGCGGTTCCCGAGGCTCTTGCCCTTTGGATTGGCGCGCCTGTCGATGAAATGATGCATGTTGCACAGCGCTCCTCTTTAGCCCGCCTTGTTGACCCGCATGTACCATTCGACCAGACGCCGCACCTGGCGGTCGGTATAGCCGTGGCCGCGCATCCGCTCGACGAACTCCTGGTGCTTGCCCTCGGTCTTGCTGTCTTTCTTGGACCCGAAAGAGATCACCGGCAGCAGTTCCTCAACCTGGCTGAACATGTGCTTCTCAATCACATCGCGCAGCTTCTCATAGGAGTTCCAAGCCGGGTTTTTGCCGGTATTTGCACGATGGCGCAGAGCAAACTTGACCACCTCGTTGCGGAAGTCCTTGGGATTGGCGATGCCGACCGGCTTCTCGATCTTCGAAAGCTCCGCATCCAGTACTTCGCGGTTGTAAAGCTGGCCGGTATCCGGATCCTTGTAATCCTGCTCCTCGATCCAAGCGTCGGCATAGGAGATATAGCGGTCAAAGACGTTCTGGCCGTATTCGGTATAACTTTCGAGGTACGCCTTCTGGATTTCGTTGCCGATGAACTCCTCATAGCGCGGCGCCAGCTCGGTCTTGATGAACTCCAGATACTTCTGCTCGGTCTCCTGCGGGAACTGCTCGCGTTTGATCATCTGCTCCAGCACATACATCAGATGCACCGGATCCGCCGCGACCTCGTTGGTGTCGAAGTTGAAGGTGGTGGACAGCACCTTGAAGGCAAAGCGGGTGGAGATGCCGTTCATGCCCTCATCAACGCCGGCACGGTCCTGGTATTCCTGCACCGTCTTGGCTTTGGGGTCAGTGTCCTTCAGGCTTTCACCGTCGTAAACGCGCATCTTGGAGTAGAGGTTGGAATTTTCATGCGGCTTCAGTCGGGTCAGCACCGAGAAGCGGCTGAGGATCTTCAGCGTCTCCGGTGCGCAGGGTGCGCTTCGCAGCTCGCTGTTTTCAATCAGCTTTTCGTAGATCGAGGTTTCGTCCGACACCCGCAGGCAATAGGGCACCTTGACGATCGACACCCGGTCGATGAAGGCCTCGTTGTTCTTGTTGTTCTTGAAGCTCTGCCATTCACTCTCGTTAGAATGAGCCAGGATCAGGCCATTGAAAGGGATCGCGCCAAAGCTTTCGGTTCCCATGTAGTTGCCTTCCTGGGTCGCCGTGAGCAGCGGGTGCAGCATTTTGATCGGTGCCTTGAACATCTCGACAAATTCCAGAATGCCCTGGGTCGCCCGGTTCAGACCGCCGGAGAAACTATAGGCGTCGGGATTGTCCTGGCTGAAATGTTCCAGCTGGCGAATGTCGACCTTGCCCACAAGCGTCGAGATATCCTGGTTGTTCTCATCGCCCGGCTCCACCTTGGCCACGCAGATCCGGCGCAGCCGCGACGGATACAGGCGGACAACCGTGAACTTGTTGATATCACCGTCGAATTCATCCAGACGCTGCACAGCCCAAGGCGACATCAGACCCGGCAGGCGATGCTGCGCGATGCCGTACTCCTCCTCCAGCACCTTGCCCATGCGGACCGGATCAAACAGGCCCAGCGGGCTTTCGAAGATCGGCGATATCTGATCACCGGCCTTGAGCACGTAGATCGGCTGATCCTCGACCAGGCGCTTGAGACGTTCCGCCAGCGAGGACTTACCGCCGCCAACCGGGCCGAGCAGATAGAGGATCTGCTTGCGCTCCTCCAGGCCTTGCGCGGCGTGGCGGAAGTAACCGACGATCCGTTCGATGGTGTCTTCCATGCCAAAGAAGTCGTGGAAGGCGCTGTAGCGCTTGATTGTCCGGTTCTGAAAGATCGGCCCGAGCCGCGCGTCCTTAGACGTGTCCACCAGCTCCTCTTCGCCAATTGCCTTCAGCATTCTCTCGGCGACGTTCGCGTACAGGCTGGGATCATCCCGGCAGGCGTTCAAATACTCCTGCAGCGGCATCTCCTGCTCGCGCGCTTCGCCGTACTGCTCTGCAAAAAGTTCGGCAATGTCTTTCATCTTGGATCAAGCCTCCTGGTTAACTCGCGCCGTTCCTCCTGGCGTTTCAGATCGCGCACGGACAGACAGTGCCCAGCACGTGGGCATGGATGTCCGCGTTAGTGTTGAGTTCTGATTTCTGCTCGGCGCCGCTTCTGGCGGTGTTACGTCCGGCTGGCCGCTCTTGGCGGCGGCCTGCGCCCGGAAACCAGGGCTATCGGCGTCGTCTTACTTACTCTCGAGCTTACACCAATTACGAACTTCTTACTATCTGAAAGTGGTGTACTTTTAATTAATTGCCAGAAAGTTTTGCGGGAAATTATCTTCACATCACAGCGATCACCGTTGGCACACAACTTTTTTGCAGCGCGGCATTTTGCAGATTTCTGCACCAATCTCTCTTCCCGGAATATGCTTTATTGAGAAGGCAGCCCGGCCCGCGCGGCCCACTCCTTGAACTGTTTTGACTGGCCATCCACGCCTCGCTACAGCACGGTTTCCGCACTCGGAAACGGCCGGTGAGGCATCACACAAGCGTGAAAAACCTTAGAAAATCTGCGGCAGCCAGGACACGGTCGGTGATCAAATCTCCTCAGATGCACAGCACATCTACTGGACAGACCTGAAAAAATTGTCACATTGTGGCCTCAAAATAGCCGCAAAAGACGGCAGCTGGGCAAAAATACAGGCAACGAAACCACACGCTGACGGCCGCATTCCGGGCCGCGGCGCTTATAGATGGGCGGTAAGTTTATGAGCACGGTCGCATATATCACCCGCGACATGGCGGGCACTACGCAGCATGGAAATTTTTCCGAAGGGATGCCGGCAAGCCTTGATGCGTCTCATTCCAAGGACATCTCGCTGAACCTCAGGCCCGCCGATGTTGAGAGTTACTCGCGTCAGGGAAACAACCTTCATATCATGCTGGCAAACGGCCAGGAGCTGGTGCTGGAGAACTACTATGCCTTCGGCGCGGCGGGCGGCAAAAACCTGTTCCTTAGCCAGGAAGGCGAATTCATAGAGGTCGTGCTGGAGGACAAATCCGGCGGCATGCTGTTTGCCACCTACGAGCCGCTCGATCTGGCCGGCAAGTGGAGCGCCTATGACGACATGGTCTTTCTGGACGTTGACCGGATTGAGCCAGTGGTTGCACCGCTGGCTGCTCCGCTGTTCGGTGGTCTTGGCGCGGCCGGCGCTGCAGCGGGTGTTGTTGGTGCCGCGGCCCTCGCCGGCGGTGGTGGTGACGGCGGCGGTGGAGGCGGCGGCGGTGGAGGCGGCGGTGGAGGCGGCGGCGGCTCCAACGGCAACACCTTTGTCACCATCGACAGCGGCCAGGCTGGCGGCGATGATACAATCAGCGGTGCCGAGGCTGCATCCGGGGTGACCTTGACAGGCACCGCCGAAGCCGGTTCAACCGTGCAAGTGACCTTCCAGGGCGTTACCCGCACGGTGACCGCCACCGATGATGGGATCTGGAGTGCAGACTTCGCTGCTTCCGAGATCACCGGCGGCGAGTACGATGCGCCGATCAGCGTCACATCGACAAACGCCTCCGGCGACACCGCGTCGGCCAGTTCGACCATCCGCATCGATACAGAAACCACCGTTGCAATTGACGATGGCCAGGCCGGCGGCGATGACATGATCAATGGCGCAGAGGCCGCGAACGGGGTGACCCTGACAGGCACCGCAGAAGCAGGCGCGACCGTTGACGTCACCTTCCAGGGGGTGACACGCACGGTGACAGCCGCGAACGATGGCACCTGGAGCGCCGATTTCGCAGCATCTGAGATTCTGTCGGGTGAATACGACGCTGACGTGACTGCCACGGCAACCGATGCGTACGGCAACACCGAAACGGTCACCGGAACAGTCCGGGTGGACACCATCACATCAGTGGCAATAGATGCGAACCAGGCCGGCGGTGACGACATTGTGAACAATGCAGAGGCCGCCGCCGGGGTGACCCTGACCGGAACTGCCGAAGCAGGCGCCACGGTCAGCGTGACAGTCGAAGGCGTGACCCGCACAACCACCGCGGACTCCAGCGGCAACTGGGCTGCAGAGTTCGAAGCTGGCTCCCTGCCCTCTGGTGAATATGACACCACGGTCAGCGTCACCTCCACCGATGCAGCAGGCAACACAGCAACGGCCACTGCTGATCTGCGCGTGGACACTCTGGTTGATCCGCTCACCGTGGACACAGCCAGCGTCGAAGGCGACGGCATCGTCAACGAAGACGAGCACAGTGACGGCGTGACCCTGACAGGCACTGTGGAGCCTGGCTCCACGGTGGTTGTGCAACTGGGCAGCGCAACCGAAACCGCAACCGTGGACAGCAGCGGCAACTGGACTGTCGACTTCTCTGCCTCTGACATCCCTGAAGGCAGCTATGAAGCAGATGTCACCGTCACAGCAACGGACGCTGTCGGCAATACCGCTCAAATCACCGACACGCTGACCATCGACACGGAAGTGGTGCCGTTTGAGGCAGACAGCATCACCAGCGATGACATCGTCAACATCGCCGAACGCGCTGCAGGGCTGACCCTGACCGGTACCGTCGAGCCCGGCTCTTCGGTCGACGTCACCATCGAAGGCCTGACCCGCAGTGCAAGCGTGGATTCCAGTGGCAACTGGAGTGTGGCATTCGACGCAGACGATCTGCCCGAGGGAACCTACAGCAGCAGCGCGACGATCACTGCAACTGACCCGGCAGGCAACACCGCAACCCTGACCGAGACCTTTGAGGTCGATACGGACTACGATGCGCCGAATGTCGGAAATATCATCGACACGGGCGCCGGCGTCACCGGCTTCTTCAGCGATGACTATGAGGACAGTGATACCTCGCATGAGCTGACGAGCGGCGGGGCCGTTGAGGACGTAACAGGAACCTCTACCGATCTTGGCGGCGGCAGCACCCTTTTCAGCTTTGATGAGACGGTGCCGGACGGGTCGAACCTGGTGGTGAACCGCGTTGATGATGCAGGCAACAGTTCTGGCACCATGGTGGTGTTTGAAGACGGTGCAGATGCCACCGTCCTGGATCATGCGGGCCTGTCGCAGTTCAACATCGACGAGCTGAACCTGGTGCATGCGGACAACGTCGATCTGACACTGACTGAAGCCGACATCAACGCGCTTTCCGGCAACTCCGAAACGCTGACTGTGCATGGCGGCTCGGATGACACGCTGACCATCACAGGTGCAACCGCCGATGGCAGCCAGACCATCGACGGCGAAACCTACGACGTCTACACGCTGGGCACCGACGGTACCACGATCCTGGTCGATGAAGACGTCAACACCGTGATCTGATCTCCTGGTCCGGGGGCAAGGTCTGCCGCCGGACCCAAGACATTAAAAGCCTTGAACAAAAGGGCGAAGAGCAGGATGCAACCGGGACGCTTTCTTTGCGCCATCGCAGCGATGTGCAGCCTATCGGCTTGCGCACCGGTGTCCTTTGGCGACGTGCAAGACAGCGGGCCGCGCAACAATTTCGCACAAACCGGCGAAACCTCCTCCGAAGTGATCAGCGCCCTGATGGAGCGCCGCTCGCTGCTGGCGGAGAACAGCGCCTATGGGCAAGTGGCCGCGGCAGCGATCGCCGCCTCCTCGCGCGCATCCGAGGCAGAGCTGATCAGCGCCAAGCTGCGGGCCGAGGCCGCCTCCAAAAACTGGTTTCCGACGCTGGGGCCTTCGGTCAGCCTGACCGACCTGGGTGATCTCGTGGCCGGGCTGCTGATCGAACAGGTGCTGTTTGACAACGGCCGCCGCAAGGCAGAGCGCGAATTTGCCGCCGCCGATGTGGAGGTCGCCGCAGTCAGCCTGTCGCAGGACATGAACGGCCGGGTGGAAACCGCCGTCGGGCTGTATGCCGCAGCCCTGCGCGGCGATGAGAAGGCCGCCTACGGAGACCGCGCCCTGCGCCGGATGCAGGAATTCCGCCGCATTGTGCAGGGACGCGTCGATGGCGGAGTTTCCGACCGCGCCGACCTGAACGTGGTGGACAGCAAAATCAGCGGTATCCGCACAGCCACTGCCACCGCCCGGGACGCAGCGACCACTGCCCGCGCGGAATTGCAGGCAATGACGGGGCAAAGTTTCGACCAAAATCCCTCACATCTTTCAATCGGCACACCGCCCGAACAGGGCCAGTTCCTGTCGGTGCTCAAGGCGGGCGCCGAGGCGGAGCGTACCATTGCTCAGGCCAAATCAGGCCGCGCCGGGCTGTTGCCGCAGATTTCCGCGGCTGGAAATGTAACCACAGATGGCTCCGGCGCTGGCATTACCCTGGGCACCGGGCAGCCGCTGGGGCTGGGCACCCCTGCCGCGATTCAGGCTCTGGAGGCCTCGAAAGAAGCCGCCAGGCGTCAGGTGGGCGAGGCTGAGGAAACCGCCAGGCGCGCCTACAGCCGCCAGGTGCAGCAAATCGCCTCCTACCAGCGGCAGGAAGGAGAAACCGCCGTGCTTGTGCGCCGAAGCCGCGAAACCTATGAGCTGTTCCAGAAGCAGTTCGAGGCCGGTCAGCGTCCGGTGATGGAAGTGATCCAGGTCTACGAAGAGCTGGTACGGCGCGAGCAGGCCTATATCGACGCAAAATACGAGGTGGTGCTGATCCAGCTGGAACTGGCACGGGACCTGGGGCTTCTGGCTGATGGGGACAAGATTTGACCGACACCACGCAAAAGCCTCTCCGCCCTCAGCCCGCGCCGGGGCAAAAACCGGTTCTGCGGGCCGTTCCTGCTGCCGCGTCCAAGACTGCCGCGCTAGATGGGATAAAGCCCGCCAATGCCCCGGCCCCTGCCGCGGCCCCGGGTCCAAACACGCAGATCAAACCAAAGACAGACAACCGCCCCAAGCCGCAGGATACGCAGCCCGAGGTTGGCTCCCTTCTGGAAGGGGCGGCCGCACGCATCCAGCACCGGGCCAGCCTGATCGCCACCCTAGCCGCCCTGAAGGGCAGCGACGTGCCCGTCAGCGATGTCGCCGCCTTCCTGTGGCAGGAGACGCCCGGCGATCTGTCGCTGCACACGCTGGCAAAGGCAGTGCAATCCGCCGGCCTGCAACCCAAGGTGCTGGAAAAGCAAAGCCTTGCCCCCGCGCTATGGCCCGCTCTGGCAATCATGTCCGGCGGCCAATGCGTGCTGGTTCTGGGTCAGGCCGACGATGCGCTTACCATCTATGACACGTCTTGCCCGGACAACCGGACCGAGGTGCCGCTGGCAGAGTTCAGCCCCTATTTCACCGGCACTGTGCTGTCGGCTCGCCCATCGCTCAAACAGATGGCCGCCAAGCACACTCCACAGATCGACCCGGGCCATTGGTTTTGGAGCGAGTTCCCCAAATACCGCCGCCAGGTAGGTGAGATTATGCTGGGCTCGCTGGTGGCAAACATTTTGGCGGTGTCCGTCGCGCTGTTTTCCCTTCAAGTCTATGACCGGGTGGTGCCGCATCAGTCGCACGCCACGTTGTGGGTGCTGGCCGTCGGTGCCTTTTTGGCAATTGCCTTGGAAGCGATGCTGAAACTGGCGCGCGCGCGCCTGACGGATGCCGCAGGCCGCCAGATTGAGCTGTCGGTGCAGCACAATTTGATGCGCCGTCTGATCGGCATGAGGTCCGACAAAAAGCCGCTGCCGCCCTCCGGCCTGTTTGCCGCGATGCGCGATTTCGGCTCGGTGCGGGAGTTCTTCACGTCCTCGACCATCTCGACCCTTGCGGACATTCCCTTCATTGCAGTCTTCCTGCTGCTGGTCGCCTCTATCGCCGGGCCTGTGGTCTGGGTGATCATTGCCGGCGGCATCCTGATGCTGCTGCCTGCCTATTTCATGCAGAAGAGGATGATCGCCTACACCCGCCAGACTCAGGGCGCCAACGCCAAGGCCGGGCGGCTGCTGCACGAGGTGGTCACGGAACTGGACACCGTGAAGACCCAACGCGGCGAGGAGCGGGTGCTGCGGCTGTGGGATGAGTTGAACACGCTGTCGTCGCATTCCGCAACCGAACAGCGCAAGCTGTCCAGCGCACTGACCTACTGGTCGCAAGGGGTGCAGCAGGCGACCTATATCACCGCGGTGGTGCTCGGCACGCTGTTGGTCTTTGCCGGTGAATTCACCGTCGGCACCATCATCGCAACCGGCATCCTGACCAGCCGCACGCTGGCGCCTTTGACCCAGTTTGCCGCGACCCTGGCGCGCTGGAGCAACGTCAAGGCGGCGCTGGAAGGGCTGGACGCCATCGCCCAAGCGCCGCAGGAGAAAGAGCAAGAACGCACCTACCTGCGCCGTCAGAAGATCGAGGGCCGGTTCGAGCTGCGCGAAATCCTGTTCCGGTATGAGGATGACGCGGCCCCGACGCTGGACGTGCAGGCTGTGGCGGTCACGCCCGGCCAGCGGGTCGCAGTGCTCGGCGTCAACGGCTCCGGCAAGTCCACGCTGCTCAAGCTCCTGTCCGGCCTCTATGCCCCCGACCGGGGCCGCATCCTGCTGGATGGCACCGACATGGCGCAAATCGATCCGCGTGACCTGCGCACCAGCATCGGCTACCTCAGTCAGGATGTGCGGCTTTTTGCAGGCTCTCTGCGCGATAACCTGAACCTCAACCAACTGGAACGCGACGACGACCGGCTGATGGAAGCCCTGGAGTTTGCAGGCCTCGGCGCCCATGTGCGCAACCACCACAAGGGGCTGGATCTGGAGATCAGCGACGGAGGCCATGGCCTCTCGATCGGGCAGCGCCAGTCGATCGGCTGGGCCCGGCTGTGGCTGCAAAACCCTTCGGTCGTGCTGCTGGACGAACCCACCGCGGCGCTGGACCAGACTCTGGAACGCACCCTGGTCAGCCGCCTGGAAAGCTGGTTGGAAGGCCGCACTGCGGTAATCGCCACCCACAGGATGCCGATCCTGTCGCTGACCAACCGCACGCTGATCCTGCAGTCGGGCCGGATGGTCGTGGACGGCCCGCGTGATCAGGTTCTGGCGCATCTGGCCGCAGGAGAAGGCAAATGACCATGGCGCTGCGCGACCCCTATGGCGATGCTGAAACCCCGCGAAGCGCCAGCCGCATCATCTATCTGGCGCTGGCCGCGGTACTGACCTTCCTGATCTGGGCGGCTTTTGCCTCCATTGACGAAATCGTGCGCGGCGAGGGCCAGGTGGTTTCCTCCTCCCGGGCGCAGATCGTGCAAAACCTTGAGGGCGGCATCCTGGCCGAACTGCACGTGCGCCAAGGCGATATCGTGACTGCGGGCCAGGTGCTGGCCAAGCTGCAGGACACCAAATTCCGCACTGCCGCTGATGAGTTGCAGAACCAGATCGACGCGCTGGAGATCCGGCGCCACCGGCTGGAGGCGCAGACGAAAGGCGCCTTTGAGTTCGCCGTGCCGGACATGCTGGCACAGCGCTCGCCCGGCATCCTCGCCTCTGAGCGGGGCCTGCTGACGGCGCGGCAGACCGACTTTGCCAGCCGCCGCGACAGCGCCCGGCAGATCATGGACCAGTTAAACGCCGAACTGACCAACATGGAGCGGCTTTACAAGCAAAAGATCGTGGCGCTGATAGAGGTGAACAAGGCCCGCAACGCGGCCACCGATGCCCGCGCCAAATACAATGAAATCGGCACCCAGGCCGAACTGGAGCAGGCCGAGGAATACGCTCAGACCCTGCGCGATCTTACCACCCTGCGGCAGGAGCAGCGGCTGGCCGTCGATCAGCTGAACCGCACCATCATCACCTCCCCGATGGCGGGGATCGTGAACAGCCTGGCGGTCACAACCATCGGCGGCGTGATCCGCCCCGGCGAGGAGATCCTGGAGATCATCCCGCTGGGCGAGGAACTGTTCGTCGAGGCCCGCGTGAAACCCGAGGACATTGCAAGCGTGCAGCCCGGCCAGGACGCCACCATCAAGCTGTCGGCCTATGACTACACCATCTACGGCTCGCTGCGCGGCAAGGTGGATTTCGTTTCAGCCGATACGTTCGAGGACGAGCGCAATCCGCGCGCTGACCCCTATTACCGGGTGACGGTGCGGGTTGACAAATCCGGGTTTACCGAGCGCCAGCAATCAATCGAAATCCGCCCCGGCATGCGGGCCACGGCAGAGCTGCAGACGGGGGCCAAGACGGTGCTGCAGTACCTGCTGAAACCGCTCTACAAGTCCCGTGAGGCACTGCGCGAGCCATAGCCGCCACGAGTCTGCTCTGGCCGGGAGCAGACTTAGAGCAGGCCCTCAGCCGGCCCGGCGGATCAAATCGCTGAGCGTGGAATCCAAGGCGGTGCCGATCGACACCGGTCTCCGGCCCATGGCTGCCTTGGCGGAAATCACCGAGACCAGCCGCGGCGCCTGGCCCGGGCGCAGTTCAAGCACCGGCGACCCGGAGGCCCCGAAATCCACCAGGCATGACATCACGAGTGTCCGGCTTTTACGCGCCAGAACACTGCAGGATCGTTTCAGACTAGGCCGGGTTGCGTGATGTTGCGTGTAAGACATCACATCCAGGACATCACCGCGTTCCGCACCGGAATGCATGGCCAGCGGCTCGATCTGGCGACTGCTGATCGGGCGGTCCAGCCGCAATACTGCCAGATCATTCCCGATCTGATGCGTCCCTGACGGACGGTACCGGTACTGCGGGTGCACAACCGCCTTCACCACCTGTCGCAAGGCAACAGCGCGGCGCCCTGACAACCCGGCCTCGAACCAGATGCTTTGCGGATCGACCCGCGCACCAGTCCGTGGATCAAACAGGCAGTGCGCTGCAGTCAGCACCAGATTAGGTGCCACCAGCGCACCGGTGCACATGCTCTTGTTGGCGATGTTCAGCCGGCCAACGGCTTCCAGCCCCTGTGTCGATTCGGCGCGTGCCTGCGGCTCATCCGCAGCCGCGCCTAGGGGCATGCCCAGGGACAGGCATGCCGCAATTGCAGCAATAGTCAGTCTCATAACCCACTCCAGGTTCCCACAAGGGCATCGTCATTCAAGCGTGCGGCTGGAATGAGACCCAAAGTTGCCGGGCTGAGACCAAAAGGTGGACAGAATGCGGCAGCGTTAACAATTCCCTAACCCCCCGGTTATTGATGCTTAACCATGGCAAAAAAGCCTGCCGCTTGGCTAGGGAAAGTAAACAAAGCGTAAATATTTTTTCCAAACCAAGAACAACAAAAGAGAATCCTGTGGCTCATCCATGGCGAAATCCGGCCGGCAACGCATCTGGCTGTCGCAAGGCGAAGTCCCCGGACCAGCAAAAGGTTAACGAATCCGCCCCTTCTTAGCAGACGTCTGCCCGTGGCCATTAACCAGTCCCGCGTTTGCCGACACGCCCAATAGGTTAACACCGGAATAGTCAGTGACTGCCTAAGCAGGCCAGAGCCTCCCAGAAAAAACCAATCATTGTGAAAATTTTTTGCGCCATTTCCTGCAGCGTTAACGGATCGAAAATCAATCTGACGTTGTATCAGGCCTAATCTAAATCCCCTGCCCCGGCTCTATGCCGGCGGATGCCTGCCGGAGGTGTTACGAGAAAATGTTGCAGACTTTTAAACTTTCCCACAAGCTCCCCCTGCTGGTCGTGGGTACAGCGGTGACGGTCACCGTTGTTCTGATTAGCTTCAGTACCAGTTACTTCCAGCGCAGTGTTGTCCAAAATGCAGAGGTTGTCCTGCAATCATTGGTGCGCGACCGGGAGACTGCGCTGAACAACTACCTGGAATCGATTGAAGCGGCGATTCTCACAGTTTCCGCCGTTCCCTCAACGGCCAAGGCAATGAAAGACATGGGCGTGACCTGGGGCAGCCGGAGCGGCGGCGGCCAGGAAGAGGTCGGCAACCTGTCAATGTTTGCCTCGGCGTCATCACCCTACGATATACACTTTGAGCGGAACCACCCCGCATTCGCCGGAATTATGGAACGGCTTGGCTATTACGACATCTTCCTGATCAATCCAGAAGGTGACGTAATTTTTTCGGTCACGAAGGAAGCCGACTACGCCACCAACCTGAAGTCCGGCCCTTACAATGAAACTGGTCTCGCCAAGGCGTTCCAGCTTGCTGCGGAAGGTGAGAAAGAGAATGTCTATTTCTCTGATATCGCACCTTATGCACCGAGCGCGAACGCACCCGGTGCGTTTGCCGCGACACGTATACAAGACAGCGGCGGACGTTTCATTGGCGTGTTTGCGGTTCAGGTCGCTATTGATGAGATATCCGAAATTGTAACGGAATTCGGCGGCGAGTTGGAAACTCTGGATGTTTACCTTGCCGGACAAGATTTCAAAGCCAGAACCGCTTCCCGCCAGGACGGAGGCCACGGCATTCTGGGAGATCTGGGGCAACGCCCCCATCTCCTGGAGGCCTTTACGGCCTCTTCTGTAACAGCCGGTACCGGTGACGCGGCGGCAGGCGGCAGATTTTACCCATCAACCGCACTGGCCGACGGCAGCACCGGTGCGGCGGTTTCGACACCGGTTACATTCCGCAACCTCCGATGGGCACTGATTGCAGAACTTGACCGAGATGAAATCCTCGCGCCCGCGGCCGCCCAGCAGAAAATCATGATCCTGATCTCTCTGATCTGCGCCGCGCTGGTGTCCATCTTCGGCTGGCTTTTCGCGCGCTCTGTGACGCGTCCGATTGACCGGATCTGCGCCGACATGGAGGCCGTGTCCTCCGGCGATCTCGATACTGAGGTCGCGGCGGCCAGCCGCGGCGACGAGATCGGCAAGATCGGCAAGACTCTGGTTTCCATGCAGGACGACCTCAAGCTGGCCCGCGCCGCCGAAGAGGAACGCGCCGAAATGCAGCGCCTGCAGCAGCAGGTGGTCGAAAAACTGAGCAGCGGCCTGGTGCAGCTCGCCGACGGCGATTTCTCGCAGCCGATCACCTCTGCCTTCCCGGAGGAATACGAGCAGCTGCGGCAGAACTTCAACAGCACCGTCAGCAACCTCAGCACCACCGTGCAGCAGGTGATCGAAGCCTCCGGCAGCATCCGCAACGGCGCCGCCGAGATCAGCCAGGCTTCCGACGACCTGTCGCACCGCACCGAAAGCCAGGCGGCAACGCTGGAGCAGACCGCGGCGGCGCTGGATGAGCTGACGGCCTCGGTGAAATCCGCCGCCGACGGCGCCCGCAGCGTCGAGGCCACCATGGCCGAGGCCCGCACCGAGGCGGAGAACAACCGCGAAGTGGTGCAGAGCGCGGTCTCGGCAATGACCGAGATCGAGCAGTCCTCGAACCACATCAGCCAGATCATCAGCGTGATCGACGACATCGCCTTCCAGACCAATCTGCTGGCGCTCAATGCCGGCGTCGAGGCGGCGCGGGCGGGCGAGGCCGGCAAGGGCTTTGCAGTGGTCGCCAGCGAGGTGCGCGCCCTGGCGCAGCGCTCCTCGGATGCGGCGATGGAGATCAAGACGCTGATCTCCGACAGCTCCAAACAGGTGGAGCGCGGCGTCGATCTGGTCGGCAAGGCCGGCGAGGCGCTGCAGAGCATCGTCGAGCAGGTGACCCATATCTCGCAGCTGGTCTCCGGCATTGCCGAAGGCGCGGCGGAGCAATCCACCGGCCTCAACGAGATCAACACCGGCGTCACCCAGCTGGACCAGGTCACGCAGCAGAACGCGGCGATGGTCGAGGAGGCCACTGCGGCCGGCCACATGCTGAACACCGATGCCGGCAAGCTGGCCGAGCTGGTGGCGCATTTCCGGGTCTCCGGCGGTGCGGCCCCCGCCCGCCCGGCACCCGCGGCGGCCCCGGCTGCCAAGCCTGCCAAGCCCGCCCCTTCGGCGCATGGCGAGGACGACTGGCAGATCGAAGCCAGCCCGGCTCCTGCAGCGGCGGCCAGCAGCGGCAACGCCGCCCGCGACCTCTGGCAGGACTTCTGAGAACTCACCGGAGGCGCCGCAAAAAACCGCGGCGCCCCCGGGACCGCAGGAGTGCACCGGCGAACCGATAGCCCCTAACCCTGCCCATTCTGCTGATTGCCATCCAGACTACAGCCTTTGGGCAAACACATATGCGCCGATTGGCAGACGCTGCGACATGTCGAAACTTGTCTGTAAATTTGAAGCGTCCTGATCGCGGCAAGCTCCTATGAAAACTACAGAAAACGCCGCATCGCCCATTGAATGAGCGTAAAATCCTCCAGCCTCTGCAGATCGCTTAGTTTTCCTTAATCAACTACCGCCAAATAATACCCTAGAATGTTATTGAGTGTGTTATGCTCAACTTAAGAGTGTTTGCTGAATGGATCTTTGCTCCAAGGGCCACAGCAGTTAAAAGGGGTACAAAATGAGTGACAATGGTTTTCCAGAGGTGACAGCACCACCTTTTATGCAACCCGTGATCCTCAACATTCTTTCAGTAGATGATGACGAGATTGACAGGCTGCGCCTGAAGAAACTGTGCCGAAAGGCCGGAATGGAGGCCGAATTTTTTGAAGCCGCGAGCCTGGACGAAATGCGGCGGCAACTGGACCAGGAGCAATATGACCTCGTATTCTTGGACCATAACCTGGGCATGGACACCGGCCTTGATGCCCTGAAGCTTTTGCTGACCCACGAAGATCAGGTGCAGGCTGTGCCGATTATGCTGACAAGCGTCACCAGCTACCAGACCGCCGTGGAAGCCATGCGGCGGGGGTGTGCTGACTACATCGTCAAAGAAGAGTTGTCGGTAGACGCTCTGATCAAGTCAATTGCCTCAGCCATTGAGCGGCGGGCGCTTTATGGCCAGTTGTCCAGTGCGAGAGCTTCGGAAAAAGAGCTGAGGCGCATCTTCCAGCGCTTCATAGTCGGCTGCGGTCCGGACCTCCGGCTGCTGCTCAGCCGGACACTTGCTGGTGTCAGGGTTGTGAAATCTCAAGCCCGTCAGGACGACAGTTTTTCACCCTCTGTTCTTGCGGATGTGACAATGCTTGAGCGCAGCTGCAAAGATCTGGTGGCTTTCATGGATGATCTGGACAGCGTTATTGACGACACCCGCGAAGTGACCGCGCGTGTGTCGCCTAATCTGCTGCAATAGCAAACTGCTGAAAGGCGAATACTGATCCGGGAAACCTCAGTTTGTCCCTGGTTCACACTTTGAAAACCCCTGGCCAGAGGAGTGACGGCAGGTTGCAGTTGTCCCCTACTCCCAACCGACCGGCCCTGAGCATCATCCTAGTCGAAGATGATGATGCCGATGCGAAAGCCCTGCACAGGGCCTTCGAAAAGGCGAAGATCGCCAATCCGATCACGCGGTTTGCAGACGGCGTTGAAGCTTTGACTTTCCTGCGCGGTGAAATGAACCAAGTGCCGCCGCCCCATTTCGTGGTGCTGAGTGATATCAAGATGCCACGAAAGAATGGAATTGAACTGCTGCGGGAGATCCGGGCCGACCCTTTGCTCCATAACATCCTTTTCCTCGTGCTGACGACCTCGGATGACGAGCGAGACATCTCCGAAGCTTATGCCAAAAACGTCGCAGGCTACATTCTGAAATCCAGAGCTGGCGACATGTTTGCTGATCTCATGGCTGCGCTCGACAATTACTGGCGCATTGTCGAACTACCCGAAATTCACATTAGAAAGGTAGCTGATGACAGTTCTCAATATCCTGCTCATTGACGATGACGCCGGAGACCGGAAGCTGCTGCGCCGGCTTCTGACGAAGACACATCCCGGTGCCAGAATCACAGAAACCGAAAGCGGCGAAGCTGCGCTTGAACACGCCGGGCATCCAGCCGACGTGATTTTCCTGGACTATCTGCTTCCCGATGGAACCGGGCTGGACCTCATCGCACGGCTGAACGAAGCCTGGCCGCGAGCGGTGCTGTTTATGACCACGGGTCACGGTGACGAGGAGATCGCCAAGAGTGTTATCCTGGCAGGAGCCAGCGACTATATTCCCAAATCCGCTCTCAGCGCGGAAGCGCTCAATCGGATGATCGCAAACGGGCTGAAGGTCGCTGATATGCGTTGGCGGATCCAAGAGCAGCAAAGCGAGTTGCGGTTGTTTTCGGATGTTCTGGTCCATGACATGCGCGCGCCTCTGCGGGCCATCAAGTTTCTGAGCGAACAGATCCAGGAGGAATACGAGAGCGGCGACCTTGACGAGGTTGCCAGACAATTTGACCTAATGAAAAAATCTGTAAACAAAACGTCCGAATTGATTGAACGGCTGGCCAGCCATATCAACCCTCACAGCGAAGGGCGGGCGGAGCGCGTCACGGTTGAAAGCCTGTTTGACAGCCTGCGGGCAGTCTTGGCTCAGGACCTTGCAGTATCGGGTGCCAGGCTGAACTGGCAGTCCGGCGGATTGAGCGTTCTGTGCTTTCCGCCAGATATCGTGCAGCTCCTGCAGAACTTGGTCAGCAATGCCATAAAATACAGCGGGGGGAAGACATCTGAAATTTCCATAGTTGCAGAACCAGTCGAGCCCGGTCTGATGATCTCTGTATCTGACAATGGAATTGGCGTGCCGCCGGAATATCAGGAAAAGATCTTTGAACCCTTCAAACGGTTGCAGCGCGGCAGCGAGCAGCCCGGCACTGGTCTCGGTCTGGCGACCTGCGCCAAAATTGCCAAGCGGCACAAAGGCCTGATTTGGTGCGATCCTCAGGCAACTTCCGGTACAACAATCCGCTTTACCGTCTGCCTGGACGCAATGGACGCCCGGGAAATCGCTTGACCGCCGCTGCTGCTTTGCGCTGTATCTGACGTTTCCTTTGCCTGGAAACACATCAGGGGAGACTTGGCCCCGACCGACATAAGCGTGTTCTAGGGACGCAAAAGCGCCCCGTGCTCCCCGCTTTTTTTAGGGCGTCTCTCTCGTGAAGCACAGGCTGAGATACCAGCTGCGCGCCGCCAAACGTCTTGGCCTGTCATCCCTCCAAAGACACCCAAAGAACTCTGGCATCTTCTTCGCTGACCGAGACGCAGCCATGGCCCATACCACTGTCGTAATAAACGGAATCTCCGGCCCTCATCCGCAACGGCCGGTAGTGCTCAGTATAAAGGATCAGCTCTCCGCTCAAAACGAACATGAACTCCTCCCCCTGATGGCGGACCCAGTTATCGAACTCGGTCACATCGCGCGCCTTGATGGTGCTGATATAGGGTACCATACGCTTGCTGGTCAGCTCACTGCACAGGAGCTCGTGATCATAGGTCGAGGTTTCCTTGTGCTCGCCCTCTCCGGTCCGTGTAAAGTCCCGGCGCCCGGTGACACCGCTTTGGCTGGACTGCACAAACAGCTGCGGCGTTTCCAGTTCCAGCGTCTGCATCAGGCGGCGGATGATCTCGAAACTAGGGCGGGTCTGGTTGTTCTCGATTTTGGACAAAGTGGACCTGCCGATGGCCGCCGCCTTGGCGGCTTCCTCCAGCGTCAACCCCTTTTCCTTGCGGGCTTCGCGAATCATTTTTCCCAGGATTTCACCATCCGGGGCCTCCACGGCCTCGGGGCCCAGGCCTGTTTCTTCTGAGGGAATTGGTTCCATTTCTGCAAATTCTCCTGATCCGCAAACACTTTAGCTTTGATGTATTTTCCGGTCAAAATTTCCGTGATCGCACTTTCTGTTTGCAATAGGGAAAAAGTTTCCTATAGGAGACGCGACGTCGTATACGACTGAATACGTGCCGGTCCTGGACCGCTTTTCGGAGGAGAAACCACATGAGCGCATATGATCTGATCGTGATCGGAGCAGGCCCGGGCGGTTATGTCGCAGCAATCCGCGCCGCGCAGCTGGGTTTGAAAGTGGCCTGCGTCGAAGGCCGCGGCTCTCTGGGCGGCACTTGCCTGAATGTTGGCTGCATTCCCTCCAAGGCGCTGCTGACCTCCTCGGGCAAATATGCCGAACTGTCTCACCTTGCCGCGCATGGCATTGCGGTTGAAGGCGCCAGCCTGGATCTGAGGGCGCTGATGGCCCGTAAAGACAAGATTGTCGGCGACCTGACAAAGGGCATCGCTTTCCTGTTCAAGAAGAACGGCGTCGACCACATCGAAGGCTGGGCCAGCATTCCAGCCAGCGGTCAGGTGCAGGTCGGCGACGACACGTACATTGCAAAGAATATCCTCATCGCCACCGGCTCGGAACCCGCCACCCTCCCTGGCGTGGAGATCGACGAGGTGGACGTGCTGAGCAGCACCGGTGCGCTGGCTCTCGAAGCCGCGCCAGAGCATCTGGTGGTGATCGGCGCCGGCGTGATCGGGCTTGAACTCGGTCAGGTTTGGTCACGCCTCGGTTCCAAAGTGACGGTTGTCGAATACCTCGACCGCATCCTGCCCGGCATTGACGGCGAAATCGCCAAACTGTCCCAGCGCGCATTGAGCAAGCACGGTCTGAAGTTCCAGCTGGGCCGCGCATTGAAGACCATTGAGAAAGGCGAAACAGGCCTGACCCTGACGCTGGACCGTGTCGGCAAGGACAAAGAAGAGCAGATTGAGGCCGACAAGGTACTGGTTGCCATCGGCCGCCGCCCGGTCACAAAGGGCCTAGGCCTGGAAAACCTCGGCGTCTCCCTCAACGCCCGAGGTTTCATCGAAGTCGACGAAACCTTCCAAACCTCCATCCCCGGCATCTATGCGATCGGCGACTGCGTGCCGGGCCCGATGCTGGCGCACAAGGCCGAGGAAGACGGCGTTGCCTGTGTCGAGATGCTGGCCGGCGAACACGGCCATGTGGATTACAACACCGTCCCGGGCGTGGTTTACACCGACCCGGAGGTAGCCTCCGTCGGCCAGACCGAGGAAGCGCTGAAAGAGGCGGGCATCGAGTACATCTCCGGTAAGTTTGCCTTCATGGCCAACTCCCGCGCCCGCTCGACCGGTGAAACTGACGGTGCCGTGAAGGTTCTGGCAACGCCGGAGGGCAAGATCCTCGGTGCCCATATCTGCGGCGCGCATGGCGGCGATTTGATCGCTGAACTGGTGCTGGCAATGACCAAAGGCGCCACCGTTGAAGAGGTCTCCCGCACCTGCCACGCGCATCCGGCGATGGGCGAGGCGGTGAAAGAAGCCTGCCTCGACGCGCTTGGCCGCGCCATTCACGCCTGATCCGGAGCTTCGCCAGATGACGATCCAGCTGCGCCCCCGCCACCCGGAAAAGGCCCACAGGGCCGACAGCGCCATCCCGCGCAAACCGAAGTGGATCCGCAAAAAGAAGATCGACAGCCCGGAGTATTATGAAACCCGCAAGCTGATGCGGGAACATGATCTGGCCACCGTCTGCGAAGAGGCTGCCTGCCCCAACATCGGCGAGTGCTGGTCCAAACGCCACGCCACCATGATGATCATGGGCGAGATCTGCACCCGCGGCTGCTCCTTCTGCAACGTGACCACCGGCAAGCCGGACACTTTGGATGCGTTCGAGCCGGGCCGGGTTGCGGCGGCGGTCAAGAAGCTGGGCTTGCGCCATGTGGTGATCACCTCCGTTGACCGGGACGATCTGGAAGACGGCGGCGCAGAGCACATCGCCCAGACCATCCGTGCCACCCGCCATCAGAACCCGGGCACCACTATCGAGGTGCTGACCCCGGATTTCCTGGGCAAGGGCGAGGCGGCGCAGATAGTGTTCGAGGCGGCGCCGGATGTGTTCAACCACAACCTGGAAACCGTGCCGCGGCTGTATCCCCGCGTGCGCCCCGGCGCGCGTTACTACACCTCGCTACGTCTCTTGGATGACGCCAAGCGCGCCAATCCGCAGCTGTTCACCAAATCCGGCATCATGGTCGGCCTCGGCGAAACACTGGACGACGTGCGCCAGGTGATGGACGACCTGCGTGCGGCCCAGGTCGATTTCCTGACCGTCGGCCAGTACCTGCAGCCCACCCCAAAACACCACCCGATTGATCGTTTCTGGTCGCCGGATGACTTTGCGCAACTGGAACAGATCGCGCGTTCCAAGGGCTTTTTGCATGTGTCAGCGACACCGCTGACCCGCTCTTCGTTCCACGCGGATGAAGATTTTGCCGCCCTGAAAGAGGCCCGTCAGATGGCCTTGGAAAAGGGTAAATAACCTTAACGCAAGCGGGAGGAGACCCATGGAAGCGTTAAATTCAATCGTAGGAGCCGTAAACGGCGTGGTTTGGGGACCGATGATGCTGGTCCTCATTCTCGGCGTCGGCTTTTTCCTTCAGGTCGGCCTGAAGTTCATGCCGATCCGGAAACTGGGCATGGGCTTCGGCCTGATGTTCAAGGGCCGTGAAGCGACCGGCGAAGGTCAGATCACCCCGTTCAACGCGCTGATGACTGCGCTGTCGGCCACCATTGGCACCGGCAACATTGCAGGCGTCGCCACCGCCGTTTTCCTCGGCGGCCCCGGCGCGCTGTTCTGGATGTGGATGACCGCACTGGTCGGCATGGCCACCAAATATTCCGAGGCCGTCTGCGCCGTGAAATTCCGCGAGCGTGACGAAGAAGGCAATTATGTCGGCGGCCCGATGTACTACATTAAGAACGGCCTCGGCGCGAAATGGGCCTGGCTGGGCGTTGCCTTTGCCGTGTTCGGCTCCATCGCGGCCTTCGGTATCGGAAACGGTGTGCAGGCAAACGGCGTTGCACAAGTCCTGGAAACCAACTTCGGGCTTAACACGTCCGTCACCGGCATCGTGCTGATGGTGCTGACCGGCGCTGTGATCCTCGGCGGCATCACCCGCATCGGCGCGGTGGCAGGCAAGCTGGTTCCGTTCATGGCCGTTAGCTACATCGTCGCCGGCCTGATCGTGCTTGTCATCAACGCAGACGCCATCGGCACCGCGTTCAGCCTGGTGTTCACCCATGCCTTCACCCCCTCCGCAGCCGAAGGCGGCTTTGCCGGTGCGGCAGTTTGGGCAGCGATCCGCTTTGGTGTGGCCCGCGGTGTGTTCTCCAACGAAGCGGGCCTGGGTTCCGCTCCGATCGCGCACGCTGCAGCTGAGACCAAAGGTCCGGTCAACCAGGGCCTGATCGCAATGCTGGGCACCTTCATCGACACCATCATCGTCTGCTCGATCACCGGTCTGGCAATCATCGCCTCCGGCGCCTGGACTTCGGGTGAATCCGGTGCGGCGCTGACCTCGCTGGCATTCGAGACCTCGCTGCCGGGCATCGGCGGCTACCTGATCGCCATCGCGCTGTCGATCTTTGCCTTCACCACCATCCTGGGTTGGTCCTATTATGGCGAGAAGTGCATGGAGTTCCTGTTCGGTGTTAAGGTCATGCTGCCCTACCGCATCCTGTGGATCATCGCGATCTACTTCGGCGCCACCGCCGACCTGGGCTTCATCTGGCTGCTGGCTGACACGCTGAACGCGATGATGGCCATCCCGAACCTGATCGCCCTGGCCCTGCTGAGCCCGATCGTCTTCAAAGTGACGAAAGAGTTCTTTGCCACCGGCGGGAAATCGGAAGAAACCGGCCAGGCTGCTGAATAAGCTCTCCGGGAGGGCGCACCCTGCGCCCTCCTCCACCCCGAAACCATACAATTCAAAGGCTGCACAGGATGACCGACGCACCCAAACGCACCCCGCTTTATGACCTGCACGTCGAGCTTGGCGGCAAGATGGTCGATTTCGCCGGCTGGGAAATGCCGGTCCAGTATCCCATGGGCATCATGGGCGAGCACAAGCAGTGCCGCGAAAAGGCCGCGCTGTTCGATGTCTCCCACATGGGCCAGGTGATCCTGCGCGGCGACAACGTGGGCGAGAAGCTGGAAACGCTCTGCCCGCAGGCCTATGCCGGTCTGAAAGAAGGCAAGGCGCGCTACGGCTTCTTCACCAACGAAGATGGCGGCATCATGGACGACCTGATCGTCTCCAACGCCGGCGACCACTACTTTGTCGTGGTGAACGCCGCCCTGCGCCACCAGGACATTCCGCACATGCAGGCCAACCTGGACGGCGTAGAAGTGACTGAGATCTTCGACCGCGCGCTGGTTGCCGTACAAGGCCCCAAAGCCGAGGACGTTGTGGGCGAGCTGTGCCCCGCCGCTCGTGAGCTGAAGTTCATGGAAACCGCCATTGCCGAGATCGGCGGCGTCGAATGCCGCATCTCGCGCCTGGGCTACACCGGCGAGGACGGCTACGAAATCTCGATCCCGGAAGCAGACGCGATCCGCGTGTCCAAACTGTTCCTGGCCCATGATGACTGCGAACCCGCAGGCCTGGGCGCCCGCGACAGCCTGCGGCTGGAAGCCGGCCTCTGCCTCTATGGCAACGACATCGACCAGTCGACCTCGCCGATCGAAGCGTCTCTGTCCTGGGCAATCCAGAAGCGCCGCAAGGAAGAGGGCGGCTTCCCCGGGGCGGCCCGCATCCAGAAAGAACTGACTGAGGGCGCCGCCAAGAAACTGGTCGGCATTAAGCCCGAGGGCCGCGCTCCCGCCCGCCAGGGCGTGGAAATCCATAGCGAAAGCGGCGATACTCTGGGCGCCATCACCTCTGGCAGCTTCGGACCCACTGTCGGCGGCCCGGTTGCCATGGGCTACGTTGCGGCAGATCAAAGCGCCGCAGGCACCAAGGTGAACCTCATCATCCGCGGCAAGGCGCAGCCGGCAGAAATCGTCGCCCTGCCCTTCGTTACTCAGAACTACAAACGCTAAGACATCATCAGGAGAGTCAACATGGCCACCTATTACTCAGAAGAGCATGAATGGATCACCGTCGAAGGTGACGTGGCAACCCTGGGCATCACCCAGCACGCCGCCGACCAGCTGGGCGAAGTTGTCTTCGTCGAGCAGCGTGAAGCGGGTGACGAGTTCGAAAAAGGCGGCGAGATCGGCGTCATCGAGTCGGTGAAGGCCGCCTCCGAGATCTATGCCCCGCTGGACGGCGAAGTGATCGAGGTGAACGAAGCCCTGGCCGACAACCCCGGCGCCCTGAACGAAAGCCCGGAAGGCGACGCTTGGATTTACAAGATCAAGCTGTCGGACGCGTCCCAGCTGGAAGATCTGATGGATCTGGACGGCTACAAAGCCCTGATCGGCTAAGCTCCCCTTCCCCGCCGGAACGTCCGGCGGGGTCCATTGCCCCTCACAAGGACCCATAGACATGGCCTTCAAACTTACCGATTACGAAGCCTATGACTTCGCCAACCGGCGCCATATCGGCCCGTCTCCGACCGAGATGCGGGATATGCTGCAGGTGATCGGCTTCAAAACCCTGGACGAGCTGATCGACGCCACCGTGCCGCCCGCCATCCGCCAGAAAGAGGCGCTGGACTGGGGTCCGGCAATGACCGAGCGCGACGCCCTCTTCCACATGAAGCAGGTGGCCTCCAAGAACAAGGTGCTGACCTCGCTGATCGGCCAGGGTTACTACGGCACCACCACCCCGGCGCCGATCCTGCGCAACATCCTGGAAAACCCGGCCTGGTACACTGCCTACACTCCCTACCAGCCGGAAATCTCCCAGGGCCGCCTCGAGGCGCTGCTGAACTTCCAGACCATGGTCAGCGACCTGACCGGCCTGGACATTGCCAACGCGTCGCTGCTGGACGAAGCCACCGCTGCTGCCGAAGCCATGGCAATGGCGCACCGCGGTTCGCGCTCCAAGGCAAACAACGCGGCCTTCTTCGTCGACAAGAACTGCCACCCGCAGACCGTCGCCGTGATCCAGACCCGCGCCGAGCCCTTGGGCATCGACGTTGTGGTTGCCGATCCGGACGAGCTGGACCCGGGCGCGGTCTTTGGCGCGATCTTCCAGTATCCCGGCACCTACGGCCATGTGCGTGATTTCACCAAGGAAATCGAAGCCATCCATGAGCACAAGGGCATCGCCGTTGTGGCCGCCGACATCCTGGCGCTGGCCCTGCTGAAATCGCCCGGCGAAATGGGCGCTGATATTGCCATCGGCTCCACCCAGCGTTTTGGTGTTCCGATGGGCTATGGCGGTCCGCACGCTGCCTATATGGCGACCACCGACAAGCTGAAGCGCGCCATGCCCGGCCGCATCATCGGCGTCTCCGTCGACGCCCGCGGCAACAAGGCCTACCGCCTGGCGCTGCAGACCCGAGAGCAGCACATCCGCCGCGAAAAGGCCAACTCCAACGTCTGTACCGCTCAGGCGCTGCTGGCTGTGATCGCGTCGATGTACGCGGTCTACCACGGCCCCGACGGTATCAAGGCAATTGCCCAGTCGGTGCACCGCAAGACCTCGCGTCTGGCCGCAGGTCTCGAGGAGCACGGCTTCAAGGTGCAGCCGGAAGTCTTCTTCGACACCATTACCGTTGAGGTCGGCCCGCTGCAAAAGACTGTCATGGAAGCAGCGGTTGCCCGCGGCGTGAACCTGCGCAAGATCGGCGACAGCCACATCGGCATCTCGCTGGACGAGCAGACCCGCCCGGAAACCATCGAAGCGGTCTGGGGTGCCTTCGGCATCGAGAAGAAAGACGACAGCGTCAAGAACCGCGCCTACCGCCTGCCCGACTATGCGCTGCGTGAAAGCGAATATCTGACCCACCCGATCTTCCACAAGAACCGGGCCGAGGCAGAGATCACCCGCTACATGCGCCGCCTGGCCGACCGCGACCTGGCGCTGGACCGTGCAATGATCCCGCTGGGGTCCTGCACCATGAAGCTGAACGCGACCATCGAAATGATCCCTGTCACCTGGCCGGAATTTGGCAACCTGCACCCCTTCTGCCCGGAAGACCAGGCGCAGGGCTACCATCAGATGATCGCCGATCTGAACGACAAGCTCTGCCAGATCACTGGCTATGACGCGATTTCCCAGCAGCCGAACTCCGGTGCGCAGGGCGAATACGCAGGTCTCCTGACCATCCGCAACTACCACGCGGCAAACGGTCAGGGCCACCGCAACGTCTGCCTGATCCCGACCTCCGCGCATGGCACCAACCCGGCCACCGCACAGATGGTTGGATACAAGGTGGTTCCGGTGCGCGCGGATGAAAAAGGCAACATTGATGTCGCCGACTTCCGCGCCAAGGCGGAAGAGCACTCCGCTAACCTGGCGGCCTGCATGATCACTTACCCGTCGACCCACGGCGTGTTCGAGGAAACCGTGCAGGAAGTCTGCCAGATCACCCATGATCACGGCGGCCAGGTCTATATCGACGGCGCCAACATGAACGCCATGGTTGGCCTGGCCCAGCCGGGCAAGATCGGCGGCGACGTTTCGCACCTGAACCTGCACAAGACCTTCTGCATTCCGCATGGCGGCGGCGGCCCCGGCATGGGTCCGATCGGCGTCAAGGCGCATCTGGCAGAGCACCTGCCAGGCCACCCGGAATACGGCACCGCCGTGGGTCCGGTTTCGGCGGCTCCGTTTGGTTCGCCCTCGATCCTGCCAGTCAGCTGGGCCTACTGCCTGCTGATGGGCGGCGCAGGCCTGACCCAGGCGACCAAGGTTGCGATCCTGAATGCCAACTACATCGCCGCCCGTCTCAAGGATGCCTACAAAATCCTCTACACCTCGGAAACGGGCCGTGTGGCACATGAATGCATCCTGGACACCCGCCCGCTGGACGAAGAAGGCCACGTCACCGTGGACGACATCGCCAAACGCCTGGTCGACTCGGGGTTCCATGCCCCGACCATGTCCTGGCCGGTGGCCGGCACGCTGATGGTGGAGCCGACCGAGTCCGAACCCAAGGACGAGCTGGACCGCTTCTGCGATGCCATGCTGTCGATCCGGCAGGAGGCGCAGGACATCATCGACGGCAAGATCGATCCCCAGAACAACCCGCTCAAGCACGCGCCGCACACGGTGCGCGACCTGGTCGGCGAATGGGACCGTCCCTACAGCCGCGAGCAGGCCTGCTTCCCGCCGGGCAACTTGGGTGTCGACAAGTACTGGCCGGTGGTGAACCGGGTGGACAACGCCTATGGCGACCGCCATCTGGTCTGCACCTGCCCGCCGATGTCTGACTACGAAGAAGAGTAAGCCCAGGATTTCCGGGCTTGCCGCCCCGCCGGTGCATCCGGCGGGGCACCCCGCAGCCTTTTCGCACTGCTGCGTTCCCGCATGACCGCTCAGAGGAGAGAATGATGTCCCGTCTCGAACCGCTGACCGTGCCAGCTTCCCGGCAAACCGCTGACAGCGCGGCACTGGCCCGCTTTCACGATGTCGAAATCATTCTGCCGCAGCCGGACTCGCCCGCTGCGGCCCAGATGATCTGCGAAGTTTTCCGCGCCGCCAACGATCTGTTCCCCGACAGCGGCTACCGAACCGCCGTGCGCAATCTGGCGTCGCAGATGCGCACTGTGCCGGACGGCTGGAAGCCGCAGACCGTCATTTTCCTCGGCGGCATCTCCAACCGCTGGCCACTGAACTCCGGCGAAAAAGCCAGCTTGCAGCGGATCTGCCGCCAGGCACAGCGATGCCTGTTTGCCGGCAGCGCCATTTTCCTCCTGCCGGAAACCGGCCTCAATGCCGCAGTCGAGACCGCGGTCCATGCAAACTTTGCTGCCGCTGCGGAAGAGGAGCAGATGATCTGCGCCCCCGCTGGCACCCTGACCACCACATCGGGCCGTATCAGCACCGCTGTCAGCAGCTTTGCCGCGCTGCGCCTGCTGGCCGCCTTCCTGCGCGCAGACCGCGGTGCCTTCATCGCGGATGCGGTCTGCGATTACCTGGGCCTCGCCTTCGGCCCCGCCTCGGAACAATCCAAGGTCTCCTTGCAGCTGCGCCAGACCGCTGGCGGCGATGCGCTGGTGGTCAAGATCCTTGACCTCATGCAGCAGAACCTGGAAGAGCCGCTGCTGATCCGCGACATCGCCCAGCAGGCCGGGGTTTCTCCGCGCAAACTGGAGCGCCGCTTCCAGCAGAAAGCGCAAACCAGCCCGCTGGCGGCCTACCGCAAGCTGCGCATTGAAAAGGCGCGCCAGCTCTTGCTGCACACCACGCTGCCGCTTGCCGAGATCGTCGCTGCTACCGGCTTCGGCTCACGCAGCAGCCTGACTGAGTGGTTCAAGCGCGAGTACAAGACCAGCCCGCAGGCCTTCCGTAAACAGTATTATGCGGACCGCCATCCGGCTGGCTCCCTGGCCTGACCACATAGCCCCCTATCGAAAAAGGCGGCCCCGTCGGGCCGCCTTTGCCGTTTATTCGGATGAAACGGTCAGTTGCCGGAACCGCTGTCCTCACCGTCGCCTGACAAAGCGCCCGGATCGAAGACATTACCGAAGCCAGAGTTGTTTCCTTGCGGCTCCTGCTCTGCTTCAGGCTCTGCCTCGTCTTCGCCCGACAAGCTGCCCGGGGCAAACACACCACCGAAGCCGGAGTTATTGCCGGAGCCAGTGGATGGTGTGGACTGGGACGGGGCAGCTTCGCCTTGCTCTTCCTGCTGCTGGCGGCGCAGTTCGCGCTGGCGGCGCAGCTCTTGGATACGTTCTTCGGTCTCCAGGCGTTTCTGCTCCTGCACGTTCGCAATGCACTGCGCCGGGCTGTAGACCGTTGCCGTGCCGACCACCGCCACCGTTGCACAGGCCACAACCACCAGCGCCACCGCCGCCGCATTGGAGCTGAGGAAACCCGGCAGCCGCAGCTTGCCGCTTTCCAGCTCTTCCACGGTTGCCTTCTTGCGCGCTTCGGCCACCAGCTGCTTACGGCGGATGCTGGCCTCGTTGAAGAGCGCCGCAAACACTGTCAGCACCACGATGATGAAGGCCAGCGCCGAGATCGCGGGCGTGATGCCGTAACGCACCTTCTGCGCCAACTCGATGGTCAGCGTCGGGTATTCGCCGAAGGTGAAGGTGGTGGTGTTGTAGTTCTCGAAGCTTGCGAGGAAGGCAAGCACCGCAGCCGATGCAATGGCCGGCCGCATGAACGGCAGCAAAACCTTGCGGAAGGCCTGGGCATGGGTGGCCCCCAGATCCAGTGCCGCCTCTGTCAGCGCGATGTCATAGCGCTGCAGACGCGCCACCAGCACCAGCATGCAGTAGCTGGCGATAAAGGTGGACTGGCCGATGATGGTCAGGAACAAGCCGTTCGACAGGAAACTGTCGGCGCCAAGCCCCAGCATCCGGTTGATCCGGTCCCAGAACACCAGGGTCGAGATACCAAGCACCACACCCGGAATCAGGATCGGTGCAATGATGACGGTGTAGTAGGTCGCCCTCAGCTTAGGCCAGATTTGGGTGAGCATCAGCGCCCCCGCCAGACCCATCGCAACAGACAGCACAACCGTGCCTGCGCCCACCAGGATTGAGTTCCAGATACCGTTCAGAATCCGTTCGTCCTGGAACAGGGCCGAGAACCATTCAAACGTCAGGCACTCCCAGGGGGTCATCCGCGGGAACGAAGGTGAGTTGAAGGCAGTTGCCGACATGATCACCAGCGGCCCCAGCAGATAGGCAAAGAAGATCGCCAGGTAGACCCAAAGGCTCAGTCGCATAAAGGTAAAGTTCTTCATTTGCCGATATCCCCCATGTTCACCTTGAACAAGCGCATGACCGCCAGAACAAGCAGGATACAGGTGACCAGCAGAACCACCGCATACGCGGCACCCTGCGGCCAGTCGGAGTTGTCATTGAACTGCTGGTATATGAGCTGCGTGAACCACAGGGACGATGGCCCGCCCAGGATCTGCGGTGCTGCCAGTGCACCGGCCGACAGCATGAACACCATGGTACAGCCCGAAGATATCCCCGGCTTGGCATAGGGAATGACAACCCTTCGGTGGATCATCGGCCAGCTTGCGCCCATGTCGCGCGCGGCCTCTATCTGGTTGCGGTCGAGGCTCTCTATCACGTTGTAGATCGGGAAGATCATCAACAGGATGTAGGCATAACCCAGGCCCGCATACAGCGCGATGTCATTGCGAATGAAGTCGAAGGGCGTGTCAAAAATTCCGCTGCCCACCAGCAGGCTGTTCAGCACCCCGGTCTCACCAAAGATGATGCGCAGCGCAAAGGCGCGCAGGATCTCGTTGATCCAGTAAGGGATGATCAGCATCAGCGCAAAGATGCGGATGTGATTGCCCTTGGTCTGGGCCAGGTAGTAGGCGATCGGATAGCACAGGATCAGGTTGAAGATGGTGACGCAGACCGCCGCCACCAGGGTGCGGAAGAAAACCTTGAGGTCGACCGCGTTGTAGTCCTGGCTGCCGCCTTCGGGGCCGTAGATCAGGTATTTGTAGTTCTCCAGCGTATAGACGTCCCTGGGCCCGCCGATCTCCGGCGGCGGCAGGTTGGGACGGAACGAGAAGTCGAGCATCGACAGCTGCGGCAGGATGATAAGGCCGATGGTCCAGAACAGGACCAGGCCCAGCATCAGACTGCCCATGCCGACGCCGTTGCGTTTGAAAAACTCCCTCAGGAAGCTTGGCATGGCTAAAGCCTCCTTATTCCGCGGCCAGTTCACCGGCAGGAACACAGACGGCGTTTTTCGTCTCATATTCCAGGGTGATGTTCTGGCCGGTGTGGTCATCGAACGACTGGCCCAGGTTGGGGATCGAGACCTTCAGCTCCTTGCCGCCGTCGCCCTGCATGAAGATGTTGAAGGCATTGCCCTCGAACTCCTCATGGTTGACCTTTGCAGTCACAAAGTGGTCGCCCGTGGCTCCTTTGGGCGCCAGCGCAAAGGCTTCGGGGCGGATGAACATCATGGCGGCGTCGCCTTCCTTCATCTTGCCTTGATTGGCAGTGGAAATCCGCGCCACCAGGTCGCCTGAGCGGTTGGTGGAAATCAGTGCCTCATTGCCCATGATGCGCTTGACCTTACCGCGGAAGACGTTGTTTTCGCCCACGAATGACGCGCAGAAGGCGGTCGAGGGATCGTTGTAGATGGTCTTTCCATCGGCGATCTGGTCTATCACCCCCGCCTTCATCACCGCTATATTGTCGGACATGGTCAGCGCCTCGCCCTGGTCGTGCGTGATGTAGATGAAGGTGATGCCAACCCGCTGCTGAATTTCCCGAAGTTCGGTGCGCATGTGCTGGCGCAGTTTCAGGTCCAGCGCCGACAACGGCTCATCCAGCAGGAGCACATCAGGTTCCGCGCAAAGGGCGCGCGCAATCGCGACCCGCTGGCGCTGGCCGCCCGACAGTTCGCTGGGCAGCTTGTCGCCCTGCCCAGGCAGCGCGATCATGTCCAGGAGCTCATCCGCGCGTTTGCGGCGTTCCTTGGCGGAGGCGCCCCTGATTTCCATCGAAAACGTGATGTTTTCCCAGATCTTCATCAGCGGGAACAGCGCCAGGTTCTGGAAGATCAGCGCGGTCGGGCGCTTGTTCGGCCCGATCCCCTTCATGTCGTTTCCGCCAATCAGCACGCGCCCGTCGCTTGGCTCCAGAAAGCCCGAGACGGCGCGCAGGATCGTCGTCTTGCCGCAGCCCGAAGGCCCCAGGAAGGAAAAGAAATCCCCCCCATTGATGTTCACATTGGCATCACGCACGGCGACAAAGTCACCGAAGCGGATCCAAAGATTCTCGAGATCAACGCCGACCCCAGCACTCATTTGGCTTCTCCCCAGGGTGCAGATCCCTATTCCGGTGGCACGCCACCGGCCCCGCTAGGCCTGCTTCCTGTTTCTATTCTTTTGTGATTGCGCCGCGCGGCACATGGCTGACCCCCGGAAAAGCTCCGGGGGCCAAGTGTTTCGGGCGCGGTTGTTACGCGCTCTTGAACTTGTTGACGAACTCGGTGCGAACGTCGGCGTACCAGGGTGCCTCTGCGGGCCAGGGGTTCAGGTTGGCCAGAGAGTTGCCCGGATAGGCCTCAGCGAAGTTCTTTTTGTAAACATCACCGGAATGTCCGTCGGCACCCAGCACCGGCGAGTTGTAGCCGTGGCTGTCAATCGCCTTGCCGGCCGGCTCCTGCTCGTAGGCATAGGAGATGAAGGCATAGACCTGCTCTTCGTTCTGCGCGCCAACCGGCATCGAGATGCCGTCGACCCAGGCCATCGCGCCTTCGACCGGCGCTTGGTAGTGCACCGGCTCGCCAGCGGATTTCAGCGCCAGCGGCGGGCCGTCCCAGGTCTGGCCGACCACCACGCCTTCGTTCAGCAGGCCGTTTTTCTGGGTGTCGGCGTCATTCCAGATCAGCTTGATCCGGCTCTTGCGTGCAACGCACCAGTCGGTGACCTGGCCCCAAACCTTCCGCATTGTTTCTTCGTCGTCATAGGCCGCCCAGATCGAGCCGGGCTCCATCTCGCCCGAGGCTTCCATATAGAGGCCAGCACCCAGCATCATCGAATGCGCCCGGCCCATGGTTTTTCCGGCGTTCTCTTCCGACCAGACGTCGCCGTAAGACGGTGCGTCGCCTTCCGGCAGCCAGAGATCAGTGCGGTAGGCGATGCCTTCGGTGCCCCAGATATGCGGCAGCCAGTGCACGCCGCCGCCGCCAAAGTTCCAGGCGTCGGTGCCGATCTTGGCCATCGCCGGGTTTACAGCGTCAATGTTGACCTTGCTCATGTCAAACGGCTTCAGCAGTTCCAGCGGCCCCCACTGCAGCGAGCGGTTGTTGGTCGGCGAAACGATGTCGAAACCCTGGCCCTTGGTGGCCTTCATCTTGTTGATGATTTCTTCGTTCGACCCGATGCCGGTATAATTAACCTTGATGCCAGTCTTGGCTTCAAAGCCGGAAATAAACTCCGGCGGCAGGTAGTCCGACCACATCAGGATGTTGATCTCGCCCGAAGACGCCAGCGCGCTTTTCGAATAAAGCGGTGCCGCGAGGGCTGCAGCGCCAGCGCTTTTCAGAACGCTTCGCCGCGTCAGCTTACCAGTGTTTGTCATTTATCCAATTCTCCCTTTGGACTGCTAATTGTTGTTCTTGTTGTTTCAACGGTGAAACCTTGCGAAGGCTTGCCCGCCTCCAACAGTGACAGTTTTCAAAAACGATAAGACCAGATTTCCCATCAACTTGCGCAACATGGTGCCAGTTTCGGCACAGTTTGAGAACATCCACGACATAAACGCGATGAGAAACTATCTCTGTAGTAGCACTCTGCGCGCCGCGGAGCGGGCCGTCAACGCTCCTGCGCCGTCAGCCAGCAGAAAGCTGTATCCCTCAGGCAGGTAAAAACATCGTGACACGACCGGGGGATAGCAGACGGCCCCGCGCCATTGGCTGATCAGAGAGCCGCGGCTTCCTGACCGCCCCTCCCGCCGCACGTTCCTGCGGCGACTTCCAAAACCGCTCAATTCCGTTTTCGATTTTCTGCGAAGTGCGTCTAGCTGTCTTGCCGCAGCTGCCTTGCTGCGGCCTACATTGGAAGTATCAGCCCGGAGGTCCATTTCATGAAGTCGCGCACTATGGTTGTGGTTATCGGCGGCGGAATTGCCGGCTGCTCCACCCTCTATCACCTCACGCAGGAAGGCTGGAGCGACGTTGTTTTGATTGAGCGTAACGAGCTTACCAGCGGCACCACCTGGCACTCGGCTGCGCAGGTCACAAATTTCGGCACAAATCAGACCATGGTGGGACTGAAAAGCCATTCTATCGCGCTCTACAAGAAACTGGCAGAAAACCCCGAATACCCTATCAACTACCATCACGGTGACGGCGGCATCCGTCTGGCAAACACGCCTGAGCAGATGCAGGGCTACCGCCACTTCGCCTCCATGGCGCGCGGCATGGATGTGCATTTCGAGGTAATCGATGCCTCGGAATGCGCCCGCCGCCACCCGCTGATTTCAACAGACAACCTGACCGGCGGATTGTGGGATCCCCTGGACGGCGACATCGACCCGGCACAGCTGTGCCAGGCACTGGCCTATCACGCGCGCAGGGCCGGAGCCGAGGTTTACCGCAACACACCGGTCACGGCCCTCACCCAGCACAAAGACGACACTTGGACCGTGCACACGGAACACGGCGATATCGACTGTGATATCGTGGTGAACGCCTGCGGCTACCGGGTAAACGAGGTTGGCGCTATGATGGGGGTGCACCACCCGGTCGCCTCGATGGAGCATCAGTATTTCCTGACCGAAGACATCCCCGGCATCATAGAGGCCGACCAACGGATGCCGCTGATCCGCTGCCCGATCTCAGACTATTACTGCCGTCAGGAGAAGAACGGCTTGCTGATCGGCTTCTACGAACAGGATTGCAAGACCTGGGGCATGGACGGGATCGACCCGAATTTCGTCAACGCCCTGTGCCCCGACGACCTGGAACGGGTGATGGACGTGCTGGAGGGCGCGTTCGAGCGGATGCCCGCGCTGCGCCACGCCGGAATCCGCGCCATCGTGAACGGCCCGATCACCTATACTATCGACGGCGCTCCGCTTATTGGCCCGATCCCGGGAAAGCGCAACGCCTTCTGCGCCATCGGCTTGCGCGCGGGCCTGGGCGAAGGCGGCGGCCATGGCTGGCTCTTGGCGCAGATGATTGTGCATGGCGAGGCCTGTTATGACACTTGGAGCCTCGACCCGCGCCGTTTCACGGGCCACGCAAACGTGGAGCTGACCGCCCTGAAGGCCATCGAGGACTACCAGAACGAATTCCGCTTCCATTTCCCGCACGAGCACCGCCCGGCAGGCCGCCTGGCCAAGACCACGCCGCTCACGCCAGTGATGGCCGCCGAGGGCGCTGAATTCACAGTAGTGAACGGCTGGGAGCGGGTGGACTACATCAAGCCCGCGCCGGATTTTCACCCTTCGCTCACCTTCAGTTTCGACGAGGCCTTCAACGTGGTCGCGGCGGAAGTGAAGAACGTTCAGAACAACGCGGGCCTCTGTGAGGTTAACGGTTTCAACCGGATCGAGATTACCGGCGCAGACCGCCACAGCTTCCTCGGCCGGATGTTCTGCGGCGCGGTCATCAAACGTGCGGGCCGGGTTGGCCTTGGTTACCTTCTGAATCATCACGGCATGCTCAAGGGCGAGGCTACGGTGGCCAACTTACCCGCATCCGACCGCGGGCCGGAGCGGGTCTGGTACGGCTCTGCCGCGGCCAGCGAATTCCACGACATGGACTGGCTTGCCCAGCACATCCGGCCTGGAGAAGACGTGCAGCTCCGCTCTCTTACCAATGATCAGACCATTCTGGTTCTGGCCGGCCCGCGGGCGCGGGACGTGCTCTCGGCCTGTGCCCGGGGAGATTGGTCCCGGGACGCATTTCCTTGGTTGTCAGTGCGTGAATGCTTCATCGGCTTTACCCCCGCGACGGTGATGGGCGTCAGCTTCTCTGGCGAACTGGCCTATGAAATTCATATCCCAAACGCCTCGCTCTACGCTGCCTACCTGGCACTGCGGAAAGCCGGGGAAGAACACGGCCTCAAGCTTTTCGGTGCCCGTGCTGTGGATTCGATGCGGATGGAAAAGGGCTTTCTGCACTGGAAGGCCGATCTGATCACCGAGTACGACCCGTTCGAGACCGGTCTGGACCGGTTTGTGAAGCTGGAAAAGGGTGATTTTACCGGCCGCGAGGCTCTGCTGAAACGCCAATCTGAAGGTCCGCGCAAGAAGCTGGTCACATTACAAGTCGATGCCACGCATGCCCCTGTCCACGGTGGTGCCTCCTTGATGCGAGGCAGCAAGGTCGTTGGCACCGTGACCTCCGGCAGTTGGGGGCACCGGGTGGGTATCAACCTTGCTTATGCCTTTGTCGCGCCGGACCTGGCTGCCGAAGGCTGCACCATGCAGCTCGACCTTTGCGGAGATCTGTTCCCGGCTAAGGTGATCGCACCGTCGCCTTACGATCCAAGCTTTGACCGTATCCGCGGCTGATCCTTTCCTGAACAGCAAAACGCCCGGGGAAGTCCCCGGGCGTTTTTTCCTTTGCGGCTGCTCTCAGGTCAGCTACGGCCTTTCCAGGGCACCAGCCAATTCTCTGCCTTGCGCATCAGAATATCGATGCCGTAGCCGATGATGCCGATCAGCACGATGCCCATGATCACGATGTCAGTCAGCTGGAACTTGGAGGCAGCGATGATCATCATGCCGGCGCCCTTTTGCGCCGCAACCAGTTCCGCGGCCACAACAGTGCCCCAGCAAACCCCCATCGCCACCCGCGCGCCGGTGAAGATTTCCGGCAGCGAGTTCGGCACGATCACATGGCGCATGATCTGCCATTTGGAGGCGCCCAGCGAATAAGCCGCGTGAATTTTCGAGATGTTCACGCCGGACACTCCGGCCCGCGCCGCAATGGTCATGATCCAGAGTGCTGCCAGGAACAGCAGCACGATCTTGCCCGTCTCCCAGATGCCGAACCAGATGATCACCAGCGGGATCAGCGCAAGCGGAGGCACCGGCCGCATGAACTCGACAATCGGGTCGAACCAGCCGCGGAACCAGCCGGACAGGCCCATGGCATACCCCAGCGGAATGCCCACCATGGCGCCAGTCACAAAGCCCGCCACAACCCTGAGCAGCGACCAGCCCAGGTGCTGCCACAGCGAGAAGTTCTGATAGCCCTCATTGGCAATCTCAAAGAACCGCGACACCACGGTTTCCGGGGCCGGCAGCCAGATCGGGTTCATCTGCATGCCGCTGTCCGGGGTAAAGCTGATTGCGCCCTTTCCAGTCAGCGTCACGGAGCCGTCTCCGGTGTCAACCGCGCCGCCAATCGCAATCGGCTCGCCGTTGATCGCCACGATCTTTGCGCCGTCCCGGCGCTTGGCTTCGTCGTTCTTGTCAAACAGCAGCGTGGTCGAACGCCCCGCTTGCGCCGCCAGCGCGTCATTCGCGGCAAAGCCGCCGCCGCCCTCGACCTCGAACTTCTGGACGTCCTCGCCAAACCCGAAGACCCGCACGGTGACATCCGCATCGTCCGTGGCGCCATCTGCGTTTTCCAAAGTGTAAGTGAACACCGTTTCACCAGTGAACGGCCCAGGCACGTGGATCGGGAACAGCTTGGAGCCGGTAAACGCCGCCCAGATAACGAAAATCACCAAAACCGATATGATCGACGCCGCCCGGTCCGGCGTGACCGCGCTTTCGTCGCCAAAGGTCACGGTCTTGAGGCTGGTGAAATCCTGCCGCGACTGCATTCCTTTGCGGATGACCTGCACCAGAAAGAAGGCACCAGCAAACAGCGCAATGTAAAACAGAAGTACGCTCATGCCACTTGCTCCGTCCGGCCCATGATCTCCTCTTCCATTTCCCAGATCATCGAGAGGATCTCATCGCGGGTCTCGGCAAAGCCTTCGGATTTCTTGACGTCGCGCAGGTCTGCATTCACGCCGCGCTCAGCAAAGGGCAGCTGGTATTCGCGGTGAATGCGGCCCGGGCGCGGCGCCATCACGATCAGACGCTCGCCGAGCAGCAGCGCTTCCTCCACCGAGTGGGTGATCAGGATTATGGTCTTGCCGGTCTCCTTCCACAGCTTCAGCACCAGGCCTTGCATTTTCTCCCGTGTCAGCGCGTCAAGCGCGCCCAGCGGCTCGTCCATCAGGATCACGTCCGGCTCATTCGCCAGGCAGCGGGCCAGCGCCACACGCTGCTGCATGCCGCCAGACAGCTCATAAACCGCCTTTTCCTTGAAGTCCTGCAGCCCGACGATTTCCAGCAAGTGGTCCGAGATTTTTTCCCGCTCCGCCTTTCCCATACCCTTCATCCGGGGGCCGAATTCCACGTTGTCGCGCACGTTCATCCATTCGAACAGAGCGCCTTTCTGAAAGACCATGCCGCGTTCGGCGTCTGGTCCGGTCACTACGTGGCCATTCAGTTCAATCGCACCTTCGGTGGGAGCCAGGAAGCCAGCAAGAATGTTCAGCAACGTGGTCTTGCCGCAGCCCGATGGCCCCAGTACCGACAGCAGTTCTCCCGCTTGCAAGTTCAATGAAACGTCTTTCAGCGCCTGAACCGAACTGCCGTTGGGCAGGTCAAAACGCATGGAAACACTCTTGATGTCCAGTCCCGACATCGCTTCCCCTTCCTGTTAGCGCCAGTTTGCAGCCGGTCTGCAAATGCCGATGGGGCGGCCCGGGATCCGGGCCGTCCGCCTTAGTCAAAATATGCCGGC
The DNA here is from genome assembly GCF_025144465.1 of Leisingera sp. S132. Lineage (NCBI taxonomy): Bacteria > Pseudomonadati > Pseudomonadota > Alphaproteobacteria > Rhodobacterales > Roseobacteraceae > Leisingera > Leisingera sp. S132. The sequence goes on along the minus strand of NZ_CP083553.1, from coordinate 530,985 downwards.
TCAGTTCAGCGCGGCTTCCAGCGGTCCGCTGTCCACGGCACCGTCATAGGAATCCAGCGCTGCTTCGATGCTACCCGCATTCACGAACACATCCGCCACGCCCTTCATGAAGTTCTGCGCGCCGCCGCCCAGCCACTTTTCGGAAAGCTGATCCTCAGCCGAGGGGAAGCTGAAGGTTGCGATGGTGGCCTCAGCGTCTGCCAAGTCCATGCCCGCGTCCTTGGCAATCACCGGCAGCATCTCGTTCTTGCTGTCACCCGCATTCCACATTGCATTGGCATCTGCGGTCACTTTCAGGAATTTGCTGAGAAGCGCACCCTCATCCGCAATGAAACCTGCCGGCGCGCTGGTCACGTCAAATACCAGAATACCCAGTTCTTCCTTCTCGGCGCCGGTCAGCAGAACATTACCATGCTCCACCATCCGCCGCAGCGCACCGCCCCAGCCGCAAACCATGTCCAGGTTGCCCTGGGCAAAAGCCGCTGCGCCATCGGCTGGCGCCATGTCGACGATCTCCATCGAGCCAATATCAACACCGAAGTGCGCCATCTGCGACAGGAAGCCGTAATGCGCGGCAGTTCCAATCGGCACACCCACCTTCTTGCCGTTCAGTTCGCCCGCATTTGTTTTGTCGATCTCCAGAGCCTCAGCCACCACGCAATTGTCGTTGTCGGAGTAACTTACAGCCACATCCACGGTTTGGATGTCCTGACCGGCCGAGGTCGCAACCACAAACGGCGGCACACCCTGGCTGACGGCAATATGCACGTCACCTGAGGCCATGGCAGCAGACATCGCGGTACCGGTATCAAAAGAGACCCAGTTGATCTTGACGCCCATCTCTTCTTCATACGTGCCATTGGCCTTTGCGAACTGGAACGGCATCGGCCACTCCAGGAAATAGGCTACGGTGATCTCGTCCAGTGCCGAAGCCTGTGTTGCAGCCATCGCGGCAGCTGCCGCACAGGCTGTTGAAAGCAGATACTTTTTGATCATATTAATCGTTCTCCCAGTTGTCACACCTGGCTCGGTCTATGCGGGCCTTGAGGCGTTGATTTTTGCACGGCAAACCTTATCCGGGAAGAGAATTCACAGTAGAATAAAATTACTCATGCATGGAAAGTAAAACTCAGTTTCGATTTTCTCGCATGTATTGGCGCAATTCTCTGGATAGCATATGCAAATCCTCAGGGAGGACCGCACATGCAAAAAACGCTCAGTCTGCGCTGGCTGGAAGTATTCCAGCTAATCTCGAAATCCGGATCAATACAGAAAGTCGCCGCCGAAACCGGTCTTTCGATCAGTACAGTGTCCAACCACCTGCGCAGCCTTGAAAGCGCGCTTGGCGTCGATCTGGTGGACCATACCCGGCGCCCCATGGGCCTGACACCGGCGGGTGTCGTTTTTGCGCGCTATGTCTACGACGGGTTAATGACTCTCAGGCGCGGAGAGGCAGAAATGCGTTCCGGAAGCTGGCAACATGCAACAGATTTACGCATGGCCTTGCTGGATGATTTCGACAATGAAGTCGGCCCGGAACTGTTCCAGTTCCTGTCTACCGCGCTGCCACGCTGCAGTTTCCGGCATTACACCCGCCCCAGCCACGAAATCATTGAAAAGCTGCAGGCGCAGAAACTGGATGCAGGCGTCGCCACCCGCCCGTCCGGACTGCTCCCCGACCTGATCGAATACCCCCTGATGCGTGACCCTTTCATTCTGGTTGTGCCGGCGGAATACACTGGCAGCATCGAGGATCTGACCAAAACAGACGCTCCTTTGCCTTTCCTGCGCTATTCCCGTGACCACACTATCGGCAAACAGATCGAGACCCAGTTGACCCGTCTAAAGATCGCTCTGCCCAACCGGTTTGAACTGGAATGCAACCAGTCGATCATTGGTCTGGTGTCCGAGGGCAGCGGCTGGACTGTCACCACTGCCGCCAGCTACCATCGCGCCCAGCGTTTTCACGAAAAGGTCAAGTTGGTGCGCTTCCCCGGAAAAAGCTTTGCCCGCACGGTCTCGCTCTTCACCACCAGCGTCTACCCTGCCGCTACGTCGCAACTGATCCACGAGGCACTGCAGAAATCCCTGAGGCTGCATTTTACAGATCCCATCACACAACGTTTCCCATGGCTCGGAGAGGAATTCCGGACTCTGCCTTCTGGCGCTGACTGACCGCTTGGGCAATTAGAAACAAACATCCGTGTTTTTCGAAACCCAAGGGTCATGGCTTGACCGTTTAGCCAGTCAGCCGCTGTTTTAGGCGCAATCCGCGCCGTGCGCTTTCAGCACGTCCTGCGGCACTATGAGGAACATGGACATGGCAATCACCTACCTGAAACAGGCCAAGGCGCGACCTGCCGCTGAAAACGGAGATATCCGCGACACCGTCGCGGTGATGCTTGCACGCATCCAGCGCGAAGGCGAGGATGCAGTGCGGCTTTATGCGGAGAAACTGGACCGCTGGACCGGCCCGATCATTGTAACGGATGCCCAGCGCCGTGCCGCCTGCAACCGGGTTTCGCAACAAACCAAGGAAGACATCCGGTTCGCGCACGCCAACATCCGCCGCTTTGCCGAAGCGCAGAAGGCCACCATGCGCGAATGCGAGGTAGAAGTGATCCCCGGCCTGATCGCGGGCCAGAAACAGATCCCGGTTTCCAGCGCCGGCTGCTATGTGCCCGGCGGCCGCTACAGCCATATCGCCAGCGCGCTGATGACGATTACCACCGCCAAGGTGGCTGGCGTGCCCCATATCACCGCCGTCTCGCCGCCGCGCCCTGGCACCGGCATACCCGATGCGATCATCTATGCGATGGACCTCAGCGGCGCCGACCTGATCCTGAACCTGGGCGGGGTGCAAGGCATTGCCGCCATGGCGCAGGGCCTGTTCGGGTCGCAGCCCGCCGACATCCTGGTCGGCCCTGGCAACACCTACGTGGCAGAGGCTAAGCGGATGCTGTTCGGCCCGGTCGGCATCGACATGTTTGCCGGCCCAACCGATTCACTTGTAATCGCCGATCACACAGCTGACATTGAAACGGTCGCTTGGGACCTGGTCAGCCAAGCAGAACACGGCGCTGATAGCCCGGTCTGGCTGGTCACCACCAGCGAGCCGCTGGCCAAGGGCGTCATGGATCGCGCACAGGCGCTGATTGATCAGTTGCCCGAGCCCAATCTCTCTGCCGCTCATCGCGCCTGGCACGAACGCGCCGAGGTCGTCCTATGCGGCAGCCGGGAGGAAGCCGCGCAGGTTGCCGACCGCTACGCGCCGGAACATCTGCAGGTGCAGGCAGAGGATCTGGACTGGTGGCTGGAGCGACTCACGGCCTATGGTTCGCTGTTTCTGGGCAAGGAAACTACGGTGTCCTTCGGCGACAAGACCTCAGGCCCCAACCACGTGCTGCCGACCAGCGGCGCAGCGCGCTATACGGGCGGGCTGTCGGTGCACAAGTTCACCAAGACCGTCACCTGGCAGCGCTGCAATGCCGCCGCCTCGCATGAACTGGCTCAGCGCACCGCCCGGATCAGCCGGATGGAGGGGATGGAGGGCCATGCGATCGCTGCCGAAATGCGGCTGCAGCCCGAGGCCGTTTAGGGCCTTTAAGAGACGCTGTCCTCAGGACGGCGTCTCCAGCTTCTGGTCCAGATCAACCGGACCCAGCACCGCATCGTCAGGGATGCTCTCTAACCCGGCGACCGCGCCGCCATAACGCTTGGCAAACAGCGCGGCTTCTTCGGGCGAGGCAAAGGGCACAACCTCCGGCGCCCCCATACCGCCCGCGACGTTGGAGCCAACCACGAAATGCGCATCCTTGGCATCAATCCAGTTGTTGCTGCCGGGGTGTTCCCAGCTGGGCGCGGCGCCCATGTCGCTTACATAGATGGCGGTGATCTCCGCATCCCGCTCAGGGCTTTTCACATAGGCCGCCAGATCGCGCACCTGGGCAAAGAACAAGGGGGCGGGAAAGCCGTCCAGGTGGATCTGCCCCTTCGGCCCGCCGTGTTCAGAGACATTCATCTGGCAGAAATAGCTGAGCGCGGCTGCAGTCAGTTCCACCGGCGCCGGCGGCGCCTTGGCTTCTTCCTCCTGGCAGGCGGACAGGATCAGCACGGCGGCAACGATCAGGCGTTTCATGGCTCTACCCTCCGGAAAGCGGCACAGGCCAGCAGGAATCCCAGCACGGGCCACAAAAGCAGCGACAGCGGTGCAGCCCAGCCCGGCAAGGCGCTTGCCGCACCAGCCATCCCGCTGGACAAGGCCACGCTTTCCGAGGCCGCCACATTCCACAAACGGAACGCATCCGCCGGATTGACGACCATCACCCAGGGAAAAATCTTCTGGGTAAAGACCCCGCCGCTGTCCATCACCACGGCGCCCAGCAGGCCCAGATCATAGAGAACCACAAACACCAGCCACACGCCCGCCGACAGGCCCGCAGCAGCCGTGGCCCCACTGCTGAGCGCAGACAGCGCATAACCCAGCACCAGGAAAACCGCGCCTAACAAGATCGAGGTCAGCACCAGCCGCCCCAGTGCCACCAGGCTTTCTGCCCCGGCACCGCCGAACCAGGCGGCAACGGCCCCCGCCGCGCCAAAGCCGATGCACATAGCAACCGCCAGGGCGGTCAGATGCGCCATCAGCTTGCCCAAGAGGATCTCTGCCCGCCCCGCGGGATAGGCCAGCAGCAGGGCAAGGCTGCCCCGGTCGCGGTCCCCCGCCACAGCATCAAACCCCATCATCAGTGCCAAGAGCGGCGCCAGATAAACAGACAGAGTTGTCATCGAGGCCACCGAGACCGTCAGCATGTCCACCCCCAGTGTTCCGGTCGGTGCCGAGCCGGCAAAGGACAGCGCCAGGGCGAAGGCCAGCATGATCAGCGTCGCCATGAACAGCCAGCGGTTGCGGCGCAGGATCAGCATCTCGGCACGGGCAATGGCAAAGGCGCGTCTCATTTGCGGTTCTCCCCGGAATAATGGCGGTAAAGGTCTTCCAGCCGCGGCGGCACCATGTCGATGTCAGCCACGGCGTCCCCCATGGCAGCGATCCTGCGCAGCTCCGCCATCTTGTCCTGGGGACGGCACAGGATTTCGACCGAAGCGCCGTTGATCCGCCGCCCGCCGGTTTGGGTTGCAATCCGGTCGGCTTCTGCACCGCTGGCCTGCACCCGCAGCCTGACCGGCAGCCCGGCCTCAGCCGACAGGCCCGCCAGCGTGTCATCCGCGACCTTCACACCCTTGCGCAGGATGGCGATGCGGTCGGTTCGCGCCTCCACCTCGGTCAGCGCGTGGGAGGCGATCAGTACCGCCGCGCCCTGTTCTGCCAGCTCATTGATGATGGCATAGAGGTCCTGGCGCGAGATCGGGTCCAGCCCGCTGGTCGGCTCATCCAGCAGCGCCAGCTTCGGGCGGCCCAGCAGCACCTGCGCCAGCCCCAGCCGCTGCCGCATCCCCTTGGAATAGGCGCCAATGCGGCGGTGCATGGCCTCGCCCAGGCCGACCCGTTCCAGCAGGCCCTTGATGTCAGCGCGCTCGCCAGCCAGGCGGGCAAACAGGGACAGCTGCTCATGCCCGGTCAATGCCGGGTGAAAGCTGACGGCTTCCGGCAGAAAAGCCGTGGCGGCCCGTGCCGCGGCACAACCGGGCGCGGAACCGCAGATGCGGATGCTGCCACCCTCATGCCGGATCAGGCCCAGCACCGCCTTGATCATCGTCGATTTGCCTGCGCCATTATGGCCCAACAGCGCCAGCCGCTCACCCGGCGCGATGTCCAGGTCGATGCCATGCAGCACCTGCGTCTTGCCGCGGAACTTGTCCAGCGCGCGGATTTGCAGCGGAGCGTTATCCATCCTGTTCAACCTTTCTGGCGGCTTCTGGCCGCACGGGGACCATCAGCGGGTGGCTATCGATCACCCCGCCGGGCAGCAGCGCCGGAAATGCAGACTGCGACCAGCGCACCAGTTGCACCGCAGGCGATCCCATCAAGAGTTTCGCCGCAGGCTGAGTCCACAGAACATGGTCCATGCTGTCATTCGGACGGTAGGGGGCATCAGCGATTCCATCCCCGTCCACATCAAACCCTGCGAAGTCGGACCAGTGATTGCCCTGGCCGTCCTCGCTCCATTCCACCCATTTGGTGGAAACAAATTTCACCTGATGCCGGTTGCCGACAAAAGCGTTCCCAACCATCCGGTTGCCGTCGCTGCCCGCGGTGAAGTGGATGCCGATTCCGCAGCCCTCGAACCAGTTGCCGGAGAAATCATTCTTGTGTGCGTTATATAGGAAGGTGCATTTGTCCCTGGCGCCCTTCACATAGTTGCCGCGCACCTCGCCCTGGTTGGCATAGTTCAGCATCATCCCATGATCACGGTCGTTCAGCGACACATTTCCGGTCACCTTGACCCGTTTCGAGAACATCACCGCATAACCCAGGTGATTGCCGATCGAGACGTTGCCCGATACCTCGGAATTGTCGGCATACATGTAATGCACGGCAAACCGCAGGTCGCGGAAAGTGTTGTTGGTGAAGGCGTTCTTCTTGGAACTGTTCACAAAGATCCCGTCGCGGCCAAATCGGATGTCATTGCCGTCCACCACAGCACCCGGCGCGTTCCAGACATAGACCCCGTTGCCGCGGGCGTTCATGTGCCGGTCGAGACGCCCCTCGATCCGGTTGCCCTGCACCAGGCTGTCCCGGGCGCCGTGAATGTCGACGCCGTACAGGTTGCCCAGCAGCACATTGTTCAGGACCTGCGGCGCCTTTGCCGTCTTGGTCAGCTTGATGCCGCTGTCGATCTCCTGATGCGAGGAGCCGGAGCCAACAACGGTCAGGTTCTGAACGGTCACGCCCGGCCCGGTCACGGTGATCACCGACCCCTTGCCCTGCCCGTCCAGCGTGGCCTGGCCCTGCCCGTCAAGCGTTACCGGCCGGTCCAGCACCAGGGTTTCGGCGTATTCGCCGGGGGCGAGGCGGAGGGTGTCGCCATCCGCCGCCTGCGCCAGTGTATCAGCGATGGCCCCTGCCCGGTTGGTAACATCCCAATCCGCCGCCCAGGCCGGTGCCATAAGCGCGGGCGCCAGACCGGCAAGGGCCGCAACCAGGGATTTGGGCAGGAGCCGTTTCATCTTCAGGCGCTCCGCGGCTCGACCAGCATCCGGCCGCGCATTTCCATGTGCAGCGCATGGCAGAACCACTGGCAGTAGTACCAGTGCACACCCGGGCGCTCCGCCTTGAAGGTGACAGAGGCGGTGGCCAGCGGCCCGACCTCCATGGCGATACCGAAGTTCGACAGGCAGAACCCGTGGGTCAGGTCGTCAATGTCGTCCAGGTTGGTGACAAAGACGGTGACCTCGTCGCCCTGCTTGACGGTGAACTTCTCAAGGCTGAAGTTCGGCGCCTGGCTCGACATGTAGACCCGCACCTTGTCGCCGTCGCGGATGATGGTGTCCTGATAGTCATCCAGATCGACGCCATCCGCCTCGGCCTGCTTGCGCGCGTCTTCCCACATCGGGTCGTTGCGCTGCCAGGTGCTGGCCGGGTTCACCTTGGAGCGGTGAACGATGATCGAGTCATGCGGTTCCGCAAAGGTCGGGCCATCGTGCACCACCTTCATCTTGTCGCCGGAAATGTCGATCAGCTGCTCGTTCTCGGGCTTCAGGGGGCCCACGTTCAGGAACCGGTCCTTGGAGAACTTGTTCATCGAGATCAGCCACTTGCCGTCCGCCTCAGCGGTTTCACCCATGGAGGTGGAGTTGTGGCCCGGCTGATACTGCACATCGACCTTGTCCATGATCGGGTCCACATCGGCGCCCGCATAGGCCTCGATCGCCTTGGCGATGTCCCATTTCACCACCTGGCTGTCCAAGAACAGGGTGGTGTAGGCATAGCCGCGGTTGTCGAATGCGGTGTGAAGCGGGCCAAGGCCCAGTTGCGGTTCCGCCACAATGGCAGAGCGCGGATCGGCGTTGTCGCTGAACAGCGCGTTGACTTTCTCGACATCGATGACGGAAACTGTTGGCGACAGCTTGCCGTTGATCATGATGTGCTTCTTGTCGGGCGCGGCGTTCACGCCATGCGGCGAGTTGGGGATCGGGATATAGCGGGTGAAGTTCTTGCCGGATTCCTTGCGCCCGTCCACAACCTTGGCCCCGTTCAGCTCCTGATAGTCGCCTGCCGCAATCGCTTCCTCAATCGCTTTGATATTGAAGACAACCACGTGGTCCAGCTCGCTCTCGGTCATTTCGGCCAGGTTCATGCCCATTTCCGAGTTGTAGGAGGTCGAGAACGCATATTTGCCCTGATAGTCGCAGTCGGTGTTGTCCAGGTTGCCCGAGACGATGACCTGCCAAGCGACTTCCATGCTGTCGCCGTCGATGGCAGAGAAGATGTTCACATATTGCGACGGATCATCCAGGATCTGGCCGTCGTTGATCAGCGGCGCTTCGTGCTCGCCGTTGGCAAAGACATAGCCGGTGCGCGGGAATTTCTGCGGGCGCAGGCCGTGGATGTCTTTGGCGTTGGGGATCTCAATGATCTTGTCGCATTTCATCACGTCGCAGCGCACCCGGGCAACGCGGGTGTTGGCCTTGTCGTTCATGAACAGATAGCGGCCGTCATAGGTGCCGTCGGTGAACGACATATGCGGGTGGTGCAGGTCGCCGTTGTCATAGGTGATCTTGCCGTTGGCGGCCAGGAAATCCTTGGTCTCCGGCAGCAAGCCCTCGGTCAGGATTTTCAGGGACTCATTGGTCTGGCCCCAGCCGGTGGCAGAGCAGCGGTTGAACACCGGCACCCGCATCAGTTCGCGCATGGACGGAACGCCCATAATGCGCAGTTCGCCGGTCTGGCCTGACGACCAGAAGCCGTAGTATTCATCCAGCTCGCCCGGCTCCAGGCCGAATCCGGCCGCCTGCGCAGGTTTTGCGCCCAGCAGCGCGGAGCCGGCACCGGTCGCCGCCAGAACGGCGCCGGAGGCCGTGGCCCCCAGAAGGCCGCGGCGGGTGACGGGCAGTTTGTTTTTCATCTCTTCAGACATGATGTCCTCCTTCAGGAAACTTTGATCCTGTTCGCGTTGGGGTGATTGGCAGGCGGCCGACCCAGAGCAACGTCCGGTGCGGGGCTGCCGGTCTTGGCCCGGCGTTTCAGCTGTTTGATGACAACCGGGCATTTGGCTTCGGATTGATACAGAACCTGGCAATGCAGGCAGTTCACGCATTCATTCGGGTTGATCTCACCCGTCGGGTGAATCGCCTGAACCGGGCACTCGTTGGCACAGGTCTGACAGGGGTGGCCGCACTCATGATAGCGCTTCAGCCAGTCGAACATCCGCACCCGCGCCGGGATTGCCAGCGCCGCGCCCAGCGGGCACATGTAGCGGCAGTAGAACCGTTCGATGAACAGCCCGGCCAGCAAGAGCGCCACGGCAAAGACCACAAACGGCCAGTCGCGCACGAATTTCAGGATGATCGCGGTCTTGAACGGCTCCACCTCGGCATAGGTTTCGGCCAACGGGATCGACACCATCGATACAGCGAACAAACCGAGGAAGATCATGTATTTTGCAGACCACAGGCGCTCATGCAGGCCCCACGGCAGAGTGATCTGCGGCACCTTGAAGGCGCGGGCGATCTTGTTGGTCAGTTCCTGCAGTGCGCCGAACGGGCACAGCCAGCCGCAATAGGCGCCGCGGCCCCAGAACAGCAGCGCAGCAGCAACGGCGAACCACTGGATGAAGACCAGCGGGTCCAGCAGGAAGGCATCCCAGGAGAAGCCGCTGCGCAAAGATCCCGCCAGCGCCATCAGGTTAACAACGCTCAGCTGCGCGTTGGCGTACCAGCCCAGGAACACCAGGGTGACGGTCAGGTATCCAATGCGGAACCAATAGAATGTGCGCGCATTCACCGTCGCCTGAAACTGGAAGAAGAACACACCCGTCAGCACCAGCAGCATCACGCCCAGCACTGAGATTTCGACGGTACGGTCCTTCCAGATCCGCTGCCACAGCGCGGCCTTGGCAGCCGCCTCTCCAGTGTCATCCTCTACCAACTTGGGTGCGGGTGCGGCAGGCAGCAGATACTGCTCTGGCAGATTGTAGCCCAGATCAAAGGTCAGGAACGTCCGCTCCAGCGCGCCGACAGCGCGCTGCACCAGCAGTTGCAGACGGAACGGTTCAGCCGGATCAAACTCAGCATCCGCCGGGATCTTGAACAGGTCCAGCTCATTGAAACTCGGGCTGTCCGGGGTGGCCAGCGCCCCCAGCCGTTTGTGCTGCTTGTCGAAGAACCGCACAGAGGCATCGCCCTGGATCAGCTGGATGCGGTCGAAAATGCCGCCTCGCACATAGCCGGACCCCTTAAAGCTATAGCTGCCGCGCCCCAGCACCAGAATGGCGTGTTCGCCTTCCTTCAGCCAATTCCGCAGATTCTTATACTCCGCCTCACCCAGCAGCGAACTGCCGATGGAGGGCACGGAAACCAGCGCCATTTGCATGTCGATGAAGGTTTCATCCGGCGCGCCGCGTTCACGTCTCCGGATTGCGCGCTGGTCGCCTGTGGCTGCAAAGGCCGCATTGATCTGGCCCACATCAAGCGTCAACCGCCGCACAGACCCGTCGCCCGCCAGCGTGGTCCAATCCGCGGCTTCCCCGCGGGCCATGTCAACCTCGCGTTTCGGCCCGTCCGCCTGCACCGGTGACAGACCGCCCAACCCCAGCGCGCGGGCAACCTTGATACCCGCCCGCACCAGGCTGTCGTCAATCACCATGATCGTGACCGTCGCACCGGAGATGATGTCGAGGTCATGAGCATCGCCACCCGCCGCCGCCTCGGCCTTCAGGTCGAGACCCGCATAGCTCTCAGTCAGCTTGACCATTTTCGAGTTCGGAATACCGATCAGCACAATCGGCTCAGAATGTTTGACCAGCTTCACGCCCGTCAGAACCGCATCGGTATCAATTGCCGCAACCACATGGATCGGCTTGCCGCTGTAACCGGTGGTGCCCACGAAATCGGAGGTCAGGAAAGCATAGGCAATGGTCTTGCCAGCCTTCAGCACCGGTGCCACTGGCACATCGGCGCGCACTGGGCCAAACGCCTCGGCATCGGGCACCAGGTCGCTAGGTGTCAATTCTGTCAGGAAGCTGTCGAGGCTGTCTGCCTCAGCCGCCGCAGCAAATAGGGCGGCGAATGTCATCGCAAGGGCTGTCAGCCAGCCCCGGAAGACGCGTGTCAGGACCATGGCGCCTCTCCTTTCCTTTGAGTGGCTGCCACGAGCGCGCTGGGTGCGCGTTCGGATTGTTCTTTCGCCGCCAGCGGAGGTCCGCGGCCGTCATGCCAGTACTGAGCCGGGTTCGGCTGCACGGCAGTGCCCGCAGGCAGCAGCACGGCACAGTCCGCCGCCCGGCTGATGCCAGACTGTATAACGCTGGCAGGCGCAGCCCCGGTTTCAGCGGCACACAGCGCGCAGGCGCTGCACTTGGGGCAATCCTGCTGCTCTTCGCTGTCTCCGGCGGCGGCCTGGATTTCCACTACGCCGGCCTCACCGCAGATTTCGACCCTCTCCCCGCCAGAAACCGCCTGTGCAGCACCGGGAAAGGCAACCTGAAAAACCAGCATGAAGACCGCACACATTCCCGCCAGGCGACGGAACAATCCGGCGCGGCATGCGGTAGATATGAAACGGGTGTGCGGCATCTGTTACAAGAATCTCTTGCTGCATTCGCCGCTGACACTAGAGCGAACTTCAGTGCCGTTATTTGATGTATGTCAGATAAATCAGAAATTCCGGACCAATATCGCCTGCTCCGAAGAGCAAGCTAAATGCCCGTGTTTTCAGCCTTTCTCAAACCGCCGGAAGGCCAGGGCAATCCCCCCGGCGATGGCCATGTAAACCAGCGCCAGCAGCAAAAGCGGCTCATAGACGATAAAGGTATCTGCCCGCACGCGCGAGGAAACCGCATAGATTTCCATCACCGTGATTGTCGCCACCAGCGGTGTCGCCTTCAGCTGCAGGATGGTTTCTCCGCCCAAAGTCGGCAGCACGTTGCGCACTGCCTGCGGCAGCCAGATCCGGCGAAACATGGTAAAGCGCGGCATGCCAAAGGATTTCGCGGCCTCCAGCTGCCCCTTGGCGACACCGGAAAACGCGCCGCGCATGACCTCGCCCTCATAGCCCGCATAAGACAGGGTCAGCGCCAGCACCGCATAGGGCCAGGCCTGGCGCAAATACGGCCACAGCTCGGAAGAGCGGATCCAGGGGAACTGCGGAAATAGCGAGCCTAGCCCGTAATACAAGAGCCAGATCTGCAAGAGCAGCGGCGTGCCGCGGATAATGGTGCAGAACGTGCGCGCCGGGATCGACAGGTACCAGGGCCCCACCGCCTGCGCCAATCCCAGAGGCACTGCCAGCAGAAAGCCGAGGAAGGTCGAAACCGCAAGGATCCAAACCGTGGCCCACAGCCCCTCTAGCGCCAGCGGCGCGTATTTTGGGATCCAGTCCCAGCGTAGCGCGACTGCACACCAGATCGCGATCCCCGCGAACACCAGCATCATCACGATGCGGTGCGGCTGCATCAGTTCCTTCAAACCGGTCATCGCGCGCCCCCCTTCAGCGAGGGCTGGCCGCGCCTCGCCCATTTCTCAACCCGGGCAAAGACCGCGCCGGAGCACAGCGTCACCATCAGGTACAGGAACCCAGCCGCCAGGAAGAAGGTGAAATACGCCCGCGTGCTGCTCGCCGCCTGCCGGGTTTCCAGCGTCAGCTCATTGAAGCCGACCACCGCCAGCAGCGCGGTGTCCTTGGTGGCGATCAGCCACAGGTTTGCCAGCCCCGGCACCGCAAAGCTCATCATCGCCGGGATCGTCACCCGCCGCATGATCATGAAGGCAGGCATGCCATAGGACTTCGCCGCCTCGATCTGCCCCACAGGCACTGCCTTGATGGCGCCGCGCAGCACTTCGGTGGCATAGGCCCCCTGCACCACGCCCAGCACCCAGATGCCGGCCGCAACGCCGTTGATCTCGACCCGGCCGCCACCCATTGCCTCGGAAATCTTGTTGATGATATCGCTGCCCACGTAATAGAGGATCAGGATCAGCACCAGTTCAGGCACCGCCCGGATCACCGTGGTATAGATGGCGAGAAGATCACGCGTGACCTTCCCGCCATAAAGTTTGCCATAGGCCCCGAACAGCCCGATCATCAGCCCCAGCCCAAAAGCGCCAACGGCGATCTGCAGGGAGTTGGCAAGCCCGCGCAACAGGTTGCCTCCCCAGCCTGACAGCGACAGCAGCTCTGCGCTGGCGCCGAGGCCCAGTAGTTCGAACAGTCCGGTCACGGCAGCACCTTAGTAGATGCTGGTGGTGAAGTATTTGGCGGTGATCATCTCGTGGGTGCCGTCGGCCAGGATCGCCGCGATGCCCTTGTTCAGTGCCTCGCGCAGCGCGTCGTCGCCCTTGCGCACGCCAGCGCCGACACCGCGGCCCAGGATCGCCGGGTCATCCGCCACCGCGCCTTTGATCTCGCAGCAACTGCCGGTGTCGGACCCGACGAAATCCGCCATCGCTATGCTGTCTGCCTGGGTCGCATCGATGCGGCCGGCGAACAGATCCTGGTTGGCCTCATCCTGGGTTTGGTAAACCTTCAGCTCGGCATCCTTGAAGTATTCCTGCGCATAGGCCTGGTGAATGGTCGAGGCCTGGATGCCGACAATCTTGCCCGCCAGCGATTCCGGCGTCGGCGCGATGTCCATCGACTTGTCCGCAACGATCACTGCCGGGGTGTTGTAGTAGGGATCGGAGAAATCGATGGTCTTCATCCGTTCCTCGGTGATCGACATGGAAGCCATGATGGCGTCGATCTGCTGGCCGGTCAGCGACGGGATGATGCCGTCCCAGGCGACCGGCGTGATCACGCAGTCCAGTTCAGCCGCGGCGCAGACCGCGCCGATCACCTCGACCTCCCAGCCGACCCAATTGCCGGAGCTGTCGAGCGAGGCAAACGGCGGATAGGGTTCGGCAGCGATGCCGATTTTCACCTGTTCGGCAGCAGCCGCACCAGCGGACAGAGCGGCAACCGCGGTTGCCGCGGCAAGCAATGCTTTCAGTTTCATCTTAATCTCCCTGTTGGTTTTTATTTTGGTGGTAGTGGATCAGGCGACCGAGCTCAGAAATTGCTTCAGACGGTCTGATTGCGGATTGCCAAAGACCTCGGCAGGCGGCCCCTGCTCTTCGATGCGGCCCTGGTACAGATAGACAACGTGGTTCGCGACTTCGCGGGCGAATTTCATCTCATGGGTGACCAGCAGCATGGTGCGCCCCTCGGCAGCCAGGTCGCGGATCACCGTCAGCACCTCGCCCACCAGTTCCGGGTCCAGCGCCGAAGTCGGTTCGTCAAACAGCATCGCTGACGGGTCCACCGCCAGCGCCCGCGCAATCGCCGCCCGCTGCTGCTGCCCGCCGGACAGATAGGCAGGATAGGTGTCCTCCTTGCCGCCCAGCCCCACCCGGTTCAGCAGTTCGTGCGCCCGCGCGATGGCCTCGGCCTTGGGCACCTTCAGCACATGCACCGGCACCTCGATCACGTTTTCCAGCAGCGTTCGATGGGTCCACAGGTTGAACTGCTGGAACACCATCGCCAGCTTGGTTCGGATTCGTTCGATCTGCTTCTGATTGGCCGGGCTGCCGTCTCCGCGCATCGCCACTTCCTGGCCGCCGATCACAATCTTGCCGGAACTTGGCGTCTCAAGGAAGTTGATGCAGCGCAGCATGGTGGACTTGCCGGACCCGGAGCCGCCGATGATCGCTACAACATCCCCCTGATGCGCGGTCAGATCCACGCCCTTCAGCACTTCCAGATTGCCGAAGGACTTGTGCAGATCCTCGACCCGGATTGCCTCCCGGCGCGTGTCTGTCTCCGGTGAGGATGCGGCGGCTGCGGCGGCTGCGGCTGTGTCCATCTTTGCGTCTTCCCGAATTTTCCGATTGCAGTAAGCCGCGACTCACGCAATTATGCAAGTGTATAATTTCTCCGCCAGCACAAAAACAGGAGCTGAGGTGACCGACGAGCGCCGCAAATTCAAACGCGAATCCGCCGAGGCCCGGAAGGAAGCACTGATTCTCGCCACGCTGGAACTGGTGGCGGAGAACGGCGTACGCGGTGCCACGGTGCGAGGCATTGCCCAGCGTGCCGACGTCACCCAGGGTCTGATCCGGCATTACTTCAGCTCCAAGGAAGAGCTGATCATCGCAGCCTATGAACACCACATGAACCAGATGACGGACCTGACCTTTGCACCCGGTGCAGCGGCAGGCAGCGCCCGGGCGCGTCTCAGGGCTTTTGTCGACGGCTCGCTGACCCCGCCGGTTGTCGATCCGCGCTCCATCGCGCTGTGGGCCAGCTTTCTGAACAAGGTGCAGAACGATCCGCAGATGAAGGAAACCCACGAACGCACCTATGCCTACTTCCGCGACCGGCTGGAGGGCCTGATTGCCGCCGCGCTGGAAGAGGCCGGCCGCCCGGCCCCGGCACCCCGGCTGCGCCAGCTGGCGATTGCCTGCAACGCGGTGATCGACGGTTTGTGGCTGGAGGGCGGTGCCCTGCCGGATGCGTTTGCGGACGGCGAACTGGTTGAAATCGGACGGCAATCGGTTGTCGCCATCACTGGATTGGATTTGGAGCAGGAGGCTGAAACCTGATGAGGCTGACAGCAATCACCGAACGGCTGGCCGGGCTTGGCGGCGGCAAATGGGAAGTGCACGCAAGGGCACGGCAACTGGCTGCAGCCGGCGCCGACCTGGTGGAGATGACCATCGGCGAACCAGACGTGCCAACCCCGCCGGAACTGGTCGAAGCGGCCACGCAATCCATGCATGCGGGCCGCACCGGATATTCCGACGGCCGCGGCGAGGCGCATCTGCGCGCTGCTCTGGCCGAGGCCTATACCACCAGCCGCGGGCGGGAGTTCGGGCCGGAAAACATCCTTTGCTTTCCCGGCACCCAGACCGCGCTTTATGCAGTTCTTCTAGGTGTTGCCGAACCCGGCACCGAGGTGCTGGTCGGCGACCCGATGTATGCCACCTACGAGGGTGTGATCCGCGCCTCCGGCGCGGACATGATACCAGTGCCGCTGCGGCCCGAGGCCGGTTTCCGGATGCAGGCCAGCGACATCGCCGCCCGCATCACCCCGCGCAGCCGCGCCATCCTGCTGACAACCCCGCACAACCCGACCGGCGCCATCCTGACACCGCAGGACCTGCGGGAAATCGGCGAGCTGGCGGTGAAACACGATCTCTGGATCATCTCCGACGAAGTTTATGAGCACCTGGTCTTTGAGGGCGCGGAATTTGTCTCGCCTCTCTCCGACCCGGCACTGGCGGAGCGGGTGATCGCAGTCTCCTCGATTTCCAAGTCGCACGCCGCGCCTGGCTTCCGCAGCGGCTGGTGCACCGGGCCTGCCAAGTTCTGTGCAGCCCTGCTGCCGGTCTCGGAAACCATGCTTTTCGGCAACCAGCCCTTTATCGCCGACATGACCGAAAAGGCTGTGCGCGAGGGATCTTCCGTCGCCGCCGGGATGGCCGCCCGCTTTGCCGCCCGCGCCGCCCTGCTGGAACAACGCCTGCAGGCTGAGACCCGGCTGCGCGTCCACCGGCCCGAAGCTGGAATGTTTGCGTTGATCAACGTCTCGGCCACCGGGATGGACGGCGACGCCTATGCCTGGGACCTGCTGGACAGCGGCGTGGCGGTAATGCCAGGTTCCGCCTTCGGCGACGGCCTTCGCAACTGGGTGCGGGTCGCCCTCACCATTGATGACAACAGTTTTGCCACCGCGCTCGACCGGATCGCCGCCCACGCAAACCGCAATGCAAGAGGCGCCGCATGACCACGAAAACCGTTGGCGAAGCCCTGGTTGCCGGGCTGAAGGCACGCGGCGTCACCTGCGTGTTCGGCATCCCTGGCGTGCACACCGTGGAGCTCTATCGCGGCCTGGCCGCCTCTGGCATCCGTCATGTCACTCCCCGCCACGAACAGGGCGCGGGCTTCATGGCCGACGGTTATGCACGGGTCTCCGGCCAGCCGGGCGTGGCTTTTGTCATCACTGGCCCTGGCCTGACGAACACGCTTACTCCGATGGCCCAGGCCCGCGCGGATTCGGTGCCAATGCTGGTCGTGTCCGGCGTTAATGCCAGTGCAACCCTGGGCAAGGGACTCGGCCACCTGCACGAATTGCCCGACCAGCACGCGCTGGCCAAGACCGTGGCGCTGGCCTCTGAACACGTTGCCCGGCCCGATGAGTTGGAGGCCTCGCTGGACCGCGCCTTTGCCCCCTTTGCTGCTGGCCGCTCTGGCCCCACCCACATCCAGATTCCGCTGAACGTGGCAGGCACGGCATCGCAGGAAGGCCTCCCTGCCCCGGCTTCCACTCAGCCGCCGCTCGACAGCGGCCAAGTTGCAAAGGCAGCGGCCTGCCTGTCACGGGCTACCAAAGTTGTCATTCTCGCTGGCGGGGGGGCCAAGTGCGCAGGCGCAGGCTTGCAGGCTTTGGCCGAACGCCTCGATGCGCCTGTGGTGCAAACCGTCAACGCCCGCGGGCTGATGCACAGCCATCCGCTGACCGTTCCCGCAAGCCCCAGCCTGCAAGCGGTCCGGGAGCTGATCCAAGACGCCGATTGCGTGCTGGCGCTGGGAACCGAACTGGGGCCGACCGACTACGACATGTATGCTACCGGCAGCATGGCTGACATGGCCGGACTGATCCGGGTCGACATCTGCGCCGAACAGCTGGCCCGGCACGAGACAGACCTCGCCATCCACGCCCGCGCCGGTGAGGCTGCGGCTGCGCTGCTAGAAGCCCTGCCCGCGGCACCCAAGCAAAGCCAGGGCGCCCAGCGCGCGAACCAAACCCGAGCCGCCGCGTATGAGGAGATCGGCCCGGACTACCGCCAGCAGGTCGAGGTGCTGAACGCCATACGAGACGCGGTGCCGAACGCCCTGATGATCGGCGATTCCACCCAGCCAATCTATGCCGGCAATCTATACTATGACCACGACCGCGCCGGCGGCTGGTTCAATGCCGCTACCGGCTATGGCGCACTCGGCTATGGCATCCCTGCTGCGATCGGCGCCGCGACTGCCGATCCTTCGGCCCATGTTATCTGCATTGCCGGCGACGGCGGCGCCCAATTCTCGCTGCCGGAGATCATGGCCGCCGTGGACGAAAACCTGCCCATCACCTTCGTGCTCTGGAACAATCGCGGCTACGGTGAAATCGCAACCTCGATGGAGGCCGCGGACGTCCCGGTGGTCGGCTGCGACCCCACACCGCCGGAGTTCGCCCCCGCCGCCGCCTCGTTCGGCATCCCTTACACCCGCGTGCCGATGGAACCACAGGTAATTGCTGCCGCGCTCCGGGAAACCAGCAAACGGGGCACCCCATCCATCCTCGAAATTGACGTAACCGGCCCCTCGCAGGGCCAGGAGTAATCCAATGCAAAACCCAACCTTCGAGTTCACCCGAGCCATCACCCGCCGCCCCGCCTCCACCATCGCTCAAGGCCTGCGCGCCGAGGATATCGGCAATCCCAGCCTCGGCAGCATGCTGGCTGCCCACGCGGCCTATGTCGCTGCTCTGCGCAGCACCGGCGCCAAGGTGATTGAACTGGATCCGCTGGAGGCTTTCCCCGATGCCCAGTTCGTCGAGGACACTGCCCTTTGCTTGCCGCAAGGGGCGATCCTGATGCGCCCTGGCGCGCCGTCGCGGCTGGGTGAAGTTGCGGAAATGGCCCCCACCCTGCGCGCCTGCTACGAGAACGTCCGCGAAATCGCCGGCCCCGGCCATATCGAGGGCGGAGACATTCTGGTGACGGGAAAAGAGATCCTGGTCGGCCGCTCCGACCGAACGGACGCCGAAGGCGTGGCCGAACTGGCAGAAATTGCCACCGAATGGGGCCATTCGCTGCGCGAAGTTTTCACCCCCGAGGGCGTCCTTCACTTCAAAACCGACTGCTCACTTATGGATGCCGAAACGATCCTCTCAACAGAACGCCTCGACGCCTCCGGCTGTTTCGAAGGCTATCGCGTGCTGCATGTGGCGGAGGGCGAGGAAGCCGCTGCCAATGCCATCCGCTTCAACAATCTGGTGCTGATGGCCGCAGGCTTCCCGCGCACGGCAGAGATGCTGGACAAGGCCGGCTATGAGATCGTGGAGATCGACAACACAGACTGCGCCAAACTGGACGGTGGCATGTCCTGCCTGTCGCTGCGGTTCTGATCGCAGACCTTTCGGCCGCGGCCCTTGCCTGACGATCTCGATTACTGATGGCAAGGGCCCCTGTGCCATTCGGCAAGCTGCTCTATTCAGCTGAAAGCACTCGCAATTGCCATAGGCCGGTAGCCTTGTGATAAAGACTTGGGAGCGGCACTGCTCTTAAGCGCAGGTCTGGCAATTGCCGCGCGGTTGCTTTAACGCCGCCTGAACAAAAAACTGTCAAGAAGAACCAGGCTTAGAAACACCGTTCCAGCACCTGCCGGGCCGTTTCCAAATAGGCGTTTTGCCGTTCGGTGCTCATCCTGCCCCAAGTCCGGTAAGCCTGGCGCAGGCGGGGATTCTCGCGCAACTTATAAGCGTTACGCACCAGGAAATCCCAGTACAACGAATTGAAGGGGCAAGCGCCTTTGCCAGTCTTGCGTTTCACATCATAGCTGCAGCCTGCGCAATGATCCGACATCTTGTTTATGTAGTTACCGCTGGCGGCATAGGGTTTCGACCCCAGTAGACCGCCATCGGCAAACTGGCTCATGCCGATCACGTTCGGCGCCTCGACCCACTCATAAGCGTCAGCGTAGACTGCGAGGTACCATTCATGCACTGCGCGAGGGTCTACACCCGCTAGCATGGCAAAGTTTCCCGTCACCATCAGGCGCTGGATGTGATGCGCATAAGCCTCTTCCCGGGTCTGAGTAATGGCAGCCGAAAGGCAGGCCATTCCCGTCTCGCCAGTCCAGTAAAACTCTGGCAGCGGGCGGGTGGCTCCAAAGAAATTCTTTTCGGTGTATCCAGGCATATTGAGCCAGTAGATCCCGCGCACGTATTCGCGCCAGCCAATGATCTGGCGGATGAAACCCTCGGCCGCATTCAGCGGGGCCTCACCTTCGTAGTACGCCCGCTCCACCCGGCGGCAGACCTCCATCGCGTCCAGCAGGCCCGCATTGATGTAATGCGACAGAACGGAATGGTAGAGGAACCGCTCCCCGTGCAGCATCGCGTCCTGGTAATCGCCAAAACCGGGAAGAGCCTTTTCCGCAAAATCTTCCAAGGCCTGCAACGCGCCCTCCCGCGTGACCGCAAACCAGAACGGCCGCAAAGTGCCGAAATGGCCGCTGAATCTTGCTTCCACCAAGTCCAGGACTTCCTCGGTAATGGCATCAGGGCGGGTTTCCAGCGGGTGCGGCAGGGACACGCCTCCCTTGGCGGGCTTACGGTTGTCCTGGTCGAAGTTCCACTTGCCGCCTTCCGGCTGATCCCCATTCATAAGCAGCCCGGTTTCGCGGCGCATTTCCCTGTAGAAGTACTCCATGCGCAATTGCTTGCGCCCTTCCGCCCAACTTTGGAACCGTTCATGGGAGCACAGAAACCGGCTGTCCTGCCGCATATCCAGGACAGTACCGGTTGCTTCACCCCATTCAGAAAGCGCAGACTTCAGCCTGTATTCTCCAGGTTCGGTGACAACCACACCAGCAAATTTGAAAACGGCACGTGACCGATCAATCTCCCCGGTTAATTTGCCGGCGTTTTCGGGGTCATCCAGTTTAATGTAGCGGACTTTCCAGCCGTCCTCCTCAAGCTCTCGCGCGAAATGGCGCATCGCTGAAAACAGAAACGCTATCTTCTTCTTGTGATGCCTGACATAGCCAGCCTCTTCCGGCACTTCGGCCATCAGGATAACATCATGGTCACGGTCGGCCCCTTGAAGCGATGCGATATTCTTGCAGAGCTGATCACCCAAAATGAGGATCAGGTTGCATACCTCTGCCGGTGTTTCTCGGGAAGACATCACAGCCAGGCAGTTCAGTCCGCAGGCCGCATGGTCGCGACCAGCTCCGCCGCCTTGAGGCCAAACTTGCGCATTTCCGACTTGTTGATGATCACCCCATTGGCGGTGAGATAAAGCCAATCGGTCGCCTGCAGCGTGTGTCCGCCAGAGTTTTCGGGCAGTATGATGTTGTAGGTCAGTTGCACAGTTGAACCGGACACAACCCCCTGTGCAACACCGTCCAGGTCATCCGCAGTCGCTGTGAAGGTATTCCCGGCGCCCAGTTTGAGGTGCCATTTGCGGCTTTGGGTGGCACCATTCGAAAAGGTGAATTCTTCAGTGAGCGTGCCCGTATCACCCTCCCACTTTCCAACCATCCGGGCGGTAAAGCTGCTGGTCATCTTGCCTGCCGGGCCAAATATCACGCCCTCCGACAGAATCTCACCAGACAAGTGTTCAGTCAGAACGAATTGCGGGCCTGTATCCGCATAGTCCTGCGGCGACTGAAAGCGAAAGCTGAAGAAATAGGTCTTGGCGATCATCGCAAGAAGAACGATCACGAGGCAGATGGTGAGGAGTTTCATGGCGTTGCTCTTTCTGATGGCAGGGTAAGGGCAAAGGCGAAGGCTGTGGCTTTCAGGACGCAGGGCAGCACCGCGTAGGAGAGGCTGAGAGCGTAGAGTGCTTGCTGGCTGTTTTCCCTGCCTGGCTGATACCCTTGCTGCTCAAGCAACGGCAACGCCAGCGCGGCGGCCAGTGCCAAAGCCAGTTTGCCGGCAAAAGACCAGATCCCGAAAGCAGCCGAGGCATTGAGACCCGCACGGGTCAGCGCAATGCTGAACATAGCGGGCAGCAGCACCATATCGGCGCCAAGAGCGGCACCCGAAGCCGCACAGATCACCGCAAAACCGGTGAGGCTGCCCGGGCTGAGGACCGCCGCTCCGGCAAAGCCGGCTATGGCCAGGGGCATCGCCAGCAGCAGGGTCTGTTTTGGACCGATGCGCTGACTGAGCCGCGCCCAAACCGGCACGCTGAGGCCGGCGCTGACAAAGAACAGCACAAGCAACGGACCGGCACGGCCAGGAAGCTGCAGCCGGTCCTCGACAAAAAACAAAAATAGGGTGGAGGTGAGCGCAACCGGCAAGCTGTTGAGGACCGCCAGCGCCAGCAGCCGAAGCGCGCCCGCCTGTGCCAGTGCAGTCAGCGACAGCGGCTGGCCGGTGAGCGCCGGACGTTGCCACAGGCGCAAGGTGGCTGCTGCAGTGAACAGTGCGAGGCCGCCGAGGAGAAACCCAAAGGCGCCATAGCCCTGGCCTGCAGCGCCAAGCGCAACCAGAAGGGCCGGACCAATGGCGGCCAGGATCACGCCGCCAAGCATGCCCGCCTCGCGAACGGCGGCCAGTCTCAGCAGCGCGCCCGGGACGGGCCGGTCTGCCAGAGTGGCGCTGCGGCCATAGAGCAGGATCATACCCAAGCTGTAGGCCGAAAACAGCAGAAGCAGGACCAGAACCAGCTTGGGCGCTGCAAGAGGGCCTGCGGACAAGTTGAACAGCAGCGGAAACCCGACCGCCAGCCCGCCCGCAGCTGCCAGCGCAAAAATCGGCTGTGCCTGCGGCCAGCGGTCGATGGCCCAGCCGATCAGCGGATCCTGAACCAGGTCAAACAGGCGGATCGCCAGCAGGATGCCGCCTAGCGCAGCCAATCCGATACCCAGATTTACTGACGCAAACTGCGGCAAATGGATATAGAGCGGGATTCCCGCAGAGGCGAGCATCATCGCATAAAGGCTGACGCGCGGGTAAAGCATCATCAGCCCAAAAGCGCACGGGTAAACCGGGCTGACCGGGTGTTTTCGCCGACAAAGATCGACATGAAGCCGCGCTTGATACCCGGCTGAATAAGGGTGCAAGCAGTGCGGCCATTGCGCAGGAACCGGACCCTGTCCGGACCATGGCTGACGGCCAAATAGCGGTCGCCGGGGGCAACGTCCTGGAAGCAGGTCTCAAACCGGCCACGGCTCGGAGCACTGTGCCCAAGACGCTGCATCTCCGCCAGAGTGGCTTCGACCAGATCGTCCTGGCTCAGACGCCGCTGATAGGTGAGTTCGATCCCGAAGTCCTGCGCCCAGTCCAGTGGCCCCGCATCCTGTGTGAACAGCCGGGCCTGGTAAACCGGCAAGCCGAATAACCGGAAAGTGGCCGAACCGCGCTGTTCCGCCCCTGGCAGCAGTGACTGCACCGGAGAGCTAAGACCTGCAGCGGGCACAGTCAGCAGCCACAGGGTCAGGAGCATCTTACGCATGAGCCAGCTCCACCTGCACAACATCGGTGTGACCAATTGCAAAGGAGGCAGCGCAAATTTCCAGGTAGTACTGCCAGTTGCGGAAGAACGACTCTCCATAACCCAGCTCTGCAACCCGGCGCTTTTGAGCTGCCAGGCGCTGCGCCCATATCCGGCAGGTTTTGGCATAATCCTGGCCAAAAGCGAATTTGTCCGTGACCTGCAACCCAGCCGACTTTGCCTGCTGAGCAATCACTTCGCCGGACAGCAGCATGCCGCCGGGAAAGACATACTGGCGGATATAGTCGGAGGACGTGCGGTAGGTTGAGAAGTAATCGTCGCGCACTGTGATCGCCTGCAGCAGCACCCGGCCGCCTTCGGCCAAACTTTGTTTGAGCTTGGCAAAATAGTCCGGCCAATAACGCTCTCCAACCGCTTCGATCATTTCGATGGAGACGATGTTTTCGAACTTGCCATCAATGTCACGGTAATCGCACAGCTGAATATCAGCGCGTCCGTCCAGGCGGCTTTCGGCATAGCTGTGCTGGTTGCGCGAAATGGTGACGCCAGTGACATCGCGGCCCTCAGTACTGGCCTGCTCGGCAAAACCGCCCCAGCCGCAGCCTATTTCCAGCACCCGTTCGCCATCCCCCAGCCGCGACAGGATGCGGGCATTTTTGCGCGTCTGCGCCTGGGCCAGATCGTCGCCCTCTGCACCGAAAATGCCGGAAGAATACGTCATCCCATCATCAAGCCATAACTGGTAAAACTCATTTCCGACGTCATAGTGCGCACGGATGTTCTTACGGGCGCCGCGCTTGGAATTGGCCCGCAAGAGGGTGTCGACGATACGGTACTTGGCGCGGTTCACAGTGCTTGCCTGATCGTAGCTGCCCAGGTGGTCCCGGTTGCGCATCGCCAGCTGCATCAGCCCCTCAATGTTCGGTGTATCCCACAAGCCTTGCACATAGGCCTCGCCCAGACCGACCTGACCGTGTGCCGCCATCGCGGAAACTGCGGCCCAATCGTTTATCTGCATTTCGGCCTCAGGTCCGGTTTCGCCGAAGTCATAGCGCGCGCCGTCCGGAGTGCGCAGTGTCAGCTGTCCCTCACGCAGTTGCGCGCAGGTTTTCAGAAATTCCGACTGCAGCGCTTTGTCTGTCAATGCCATGGTCTGTTCCTTTGGCCTTCTGAAGGGTGAGGGGGTTCATCCTGCGGACAATCCGCATGGCGCTGGCGATACCGTCTTCGTGGAAACCGTGACGGTTGTAGGCGCCGGCAAACCAGGTGCCATTCTGGCCCTGTATCGCCTGAATCTGATGCTGGGCACGCAGGGCTGCCTTATCGAAAACAGGGTGTGAAAACTCCACTTGATCGTACACCTTGTCCGCAGGGATGGGGCGGGTGGGGTTCAGCGTCACAAACAGAGGATCGCAGTCAGGAATGTTTTGCAGCCGGTTCATCCAGTAGGTCACACCGACGCGGCCCTCCTGACTGCGGTAGGCCCAGCTGGACCAGCAGTCGCGCCGTTTCGGCATCTGCGCTTCATCGCAGTGCAAAACAGCCGTGTTCGGCTGATAACGGATTGCCCCCAGCGCCAACGTCTCTTGGGGCCGGGCATCCCCACCCAGAATGGCCAGCGCCTGATCGGAATGGCAGGCAAGGATGAGATCGTCGAAGCGGTGCGAAGTTTCACCCTGGACTTGAACCCAAACACCATCCGCCTGCCGGACAACACTTTGAACCGGGCTGGACGTGCGGATCGCGCAGCCGCGGGCTAGAAGCGCTGCCTCCAGGCGCCGGACATATTCGATACTGCCACCCTTGACTGTCCACCATTGGTGCTTGCCAGTGCCTGCGAGCAGTGCGTGATTGCGGAAGAAGCGGACCAGGGATTTGGCGGGAAAGGCGTCAACGTCGCCGACAGGAGTGGACCAGATCGCACCGCACATCGGCATCAGGTAGTGATATCGGAACCAGCTGCCCAAGCCCAGTTCCTCCACCAGCTCGCCGATGGTCTTTTCGTCATCGGTGGCGGCCGCCTCGGCCTGTTTGCCGAACCGCAGGATATCCGCGATCATCCCGTGGAATTGCGGACGCAACAGGTTTCGTTTCTGGGCGGTCAGCGAGCGCAGGCTGTTCAGCCCGTATTCCAGACGCCCGTCGTCGATGCTGGCGCAGAAGCTCATGTCGCTCTTGATGACCGGTACATCCAGTTCGCGGAACAATCGGGTTAGATACGGATAGGTGGCATAATTGAATACGATAAAGCCCGTATCGACAGGCTGATCCCCGTTCCGCCCGGCCAGGACTGAGCGTGCGTGGCCGCCCAGCCGTGGGGCGGCTTCAAACAGGGTCACGTCGTGGTAAGCAGACAGGTAGTAAGCTGCGGCAAGCCCCGAAATCCCACCGCCGGCAATGGCAATCCTGCGGCGGCGTCCCTGCGTCTGATCCAGCATCTGTCTGTTTTCCTTGCTGTTGTTCTGACCGGATACGCCACAGGCAAGAAACCGGATCACTCTGTTCGCGAAAAAACTGCAAGACGGGTGATCCGGGACGGCAAAGCAGGCGTATCCGTTTCATGATTGAGCACGTGGCAGCCCAGACTTTTCACGCCCGCAAGGGAAGTTTGAAAAACGCCTTCCGCTATGGCGTCGACTTTATTCTGACAGACCTGAGTCTAGGAGCGCCGCCGCTTTTATCGCGCAACCGTTTCAACCTGTTTTCGATCCATGACCGCCGCCACGGCGGACCGCGCGGCAACGGGCGCGGTATTGCGTGGTTCCGCGAGGAGTTGAAGCGGCGCGGTTTCCCTCTTGAGGGCGCTCAGCTGCTGCTGCTGACCCAGCCGAGTTTTTTGTGCTTCCATTTCAACCCGGTCAGTTTCTGGATCGCGGTGAGGGACGGCAGCCCGCGGGCCTTTGTTGCTGAGGTGAACAACACCTTCGGCCACCGGCACTGCTACTTCGCCGCCCACCCGGATTTCCGGCCGATCCGGCGCAGCGAAGTGATTGAGGCCGAGAAGCTGATGCATGTCTCGCCGTTTCAACAGGTGGCAGGCCGCTACAGCTTCAATTTCGGCATGACAGAGGAAGCCTTCAACATCCGGATTTCCTATACCAATGGCGAAGAAGGGGTTCTGGCGACGCTGAATGGCCTGCGCAAGCCCGTCACTACTGGCGGACTTCTAAGCGCCGCCTTGCGCCGGCCGCTTGGCGCGGCCCGCGTAGTCGTGCTGATCTACTGGCAGGCACTGCGGCTTTGGGTCAAACGCGCACCCTTCCTGAAGAAACCAAATCCGCCGGAACCCCTGATTTCCGACAGTGCAACATTCTCGGAGAAAGAGGCGTGACGCTGTTTGCAGCTAAGACCTACTGGCTGATCGGGGCGAGTCACGGGCTGGGCCGTGAGACTGCACGCCTGCTGGACCATGAAGGGGCCCGGCTGATCTTGTCGGCCCGTTCCAAAGATGCGCTGCAGGAACTGGCACAAGAACTGCGCCATGCGATTGCACTGCCTGTGGATGTGACAGATTTAAACGCGGTTGCAGAGGCCGCCCGCACCGCCGGGCCGCTGGATGGCGTGATCTACAATGCGGGCGCCTATGAACCGATGCGGACCCAGGACTGGGACAGCAGCACCGTGCTGAAGATGAGCGATGTGAATTTCACAGGCGCGCTGCGGGTTCTTGGGGAAGTGGTGCCCGGCTTTGTCAGACAAAAGCGCGGAGATATCACACTTGTCGGTTCTCTGGCCGGCTACCGGGGGCTGCCTGCATCAATCGGCTACGGCGCCAGCAAGGCGGCACTGATCAGCCTTGCGGAAACCATGCGCCATGACCTGAAGGGCAGTGGCGTCACAGTCCGTCTGGTCAATCCCGGCTTCATAAGAACCCGCCTGACGGACAAGAACAGCTTCCGGATGCCCCAGTTGCTTGAGCCGCATGAAGCTGCCCGCCATGTGGTTGCGGCGATGCGGTCGCGCCGCTTCCGCACCGATTTCCCGCGCCCCTTTTCCTATGCGATCAAGGCGCTTCATCTGCTTCCCGACTGGATTCTCTACCGCAGGAAATGAGGGGCGTGCCGGACCTGACCCCTATCAATCTCGTCTCAAATCCGGAAAAGCGGCTGCAGCAAGCGCGGCATGAAAGCTCTGAACCTCAGCGGAGCGTCGGTAGCAGCCAGGCAAATGCAAGGAACGCCCGCATCTGCAACCGGAGTATGTTCCAGGTTCTCGTCACCAATCTCGACATCACCGACACCAAATTGCCCGGTCTCATCACTGAAGCTCCCCTGAAGGACCAGTGTCAGCTCCAGACCATTGTGGCTGTGATCAGGCACCGCCTGACCGGCCGGGATGAACAGCAGGCGGGCAGACCCTTCATTGTCTTCAAAAAGAATGTCCTGCTTCACGCCCATTCCGAGTGTCTTCCAGCGCGGCGGCCGCCCCTTCAGGCTCTGTATGACAGGGCCCGGGAAGATCCCCTTAGCCTCGAAGACCGGTTCCGGAACAACAGGCGCATCAAGTGCGGCCAGTACCTTCGACTTCAGGCCTGTATCAACAGCCACGCCCTCCCCTGCCTCAAGCAGCGCTCCGCCAGCGACCCGATGCGCGCCGAGCGCCGCCTGGCAGCCGCGGCAATAGGACAAGTGGGAAGCAACCACCATGGAGAAGGCGTGCGGAAGGTTGCCGGAGACATAGGCCGCAATCATCGCGTCGGGGATGTGGTGAGTGATTGCAGGCATTCAACGCAATCCTTTTAGTTCCTTGCGCAACCGCCCGAGTCCCAGGCGAATGCGCGATTTTACGGTTCCAAGCGGCAGGCCGGTCTGACTGCTGATCTCCTGATGCGTCAGCTCACCCATATAGGCCTTTACGATCATCTCTTTCTGATCGGGATGCAGCTGCGCAATGGCATGCTTCAACTGCTCCGCTTCCTGCTCCAAAGCCAGTATTTGACTCGCATCTGGCTCGGTGCAGGTGTCTTCTCCCAGTTCATCCGGCACGGGCCGGCTTTCCTTGCGGACAATGTCGATATGGCGATTGCGGGCGATCTGATAAATCCAAGCCGAGGCCTGCGCCCTGTGCGGATCAAACAGCGCGGCTTTCCGCCAAATGGTAAGCATGACGTCCTGCACTATTTCTTCCGCCAGCGCGGGCCTCGCACCGCACCGGATGACAAATCCCTTCAGCCGCGGCGCCAGATAATCAAACATGTCTTCGAATGCCCCCCTGTCACGCTGATCGCGCACGGCAAGGAGCCAAAGGGTAAGTTGCGAAAACGACTGATCTTTGGGCACAGCGTCATTGTCCTCAGGGATTGCCCGAAGCACAATTGTTTCTCCCGGCGGCCTATCCAAATTCAGTGTCACCATAGTCTGGTTACGAACCGATGTTGAAGCCGGATCACCGCACAGGAATATTTTTTGGGGCTTTTGCTGTGAACCCAAGCCTTAATCAGCAGCAGATAACAGGTTGCAAAATGCCCTACTTCGAGGCGCCTTGCAGGATGCAATTGATAAGGTGCTTTAAGCGCACCTAGAGTGCGGAAATTTCGGTATCCGCCTCTGCCATGTGGTACTTTAGCGCCCAAAGCTTGGCTCCAGCCAAACATGCTGAACCGAATTGCACGATGGAGGTCCAATGAAAACCGTGGACAAGGCGATGTTTCTGCTGCGCCAGTTTTCGCTGGAGAACCTTGAAATCGGTTTGAACGACTTGGCCCGCGCCACAGATCAAGACAAAGCCGTGACGCGCAGGTTGCTTCTTTCACTGATCAAGCACGGTTTCATCGAACAGAACCCGGAAACCCGAAAATACCGCTTGGGCCACGCCTTCCTGTCTCTGGCGCGGCTGCGCGAGGCCACGGTACCGATGGTAAAGGCAACCCAAGTAGTGACACAGTGGCTGTCCGCACAAGCAAATGAAACCGTGCATGTCGGCATTCCAGGAGCAGTGGGCTTGGGGACCGCTTCGTTCACCCTGCCTGCACGCGGCAATGTGATAAATCTTCAGCCTGCGGAAACCTACCCTTACCACTCTTCCTCTTCCGGACTGGCGTTTCTGGCATTCTGTTCTGACGACACCCGGGAGCGGTTGCTGGATCTGAAACGGGAGAAACTGACACGCTTCACTGTGACCGATGAAGCTGAGCTGAGAGATGTGCTCCGTGAAACCCGGAACCGCGGCTATTCGTGCGCCCGCAACACCGTTGAGATCGGGGTCGCCAGCGTGGCGATGCCGTTTTTCACCGATGGCAAGGACCCGGCAGGCACCATAGCGATTGCGGTTCCTGACCTGAACCTGGATGCCGCCCGTCAAGCGGAACTGGCAGCTTTGCTGGGAGCCGCTATCCGGCAGCTGGAGACCGCTTTGACCGGAGCACCGTCGCCGCACAGCCCGGCCTCACGATCGGTGCAATAAACGCACCTTTGGTGCGAAATATTTCTGTGAATCGAATCTTTCTGCCACAAGATCTGCATCAGAACGGCTGAAATCTGCTCTCCTTGGCGCCTCTTGGCTCCCGGTCGGAAACCTGCGGATCGCCTGCACCAGCGGGCTGAAGGAACGAATTGATGGATCAAAATCTCCCGGGGAAAGCCCCTGTGGTTATCATCGGTGGCGGCATCATCGGTGTCTCGACGCTGTACCACTTGGCGAAGCGTGGAGTACCTGCTGTTCTGGTCGAAAGGCGCAAAATCGCCAGTGGCACCACTTGGCACGCGGCAGGGATCGTCGGCCAGCTGCGCGACAGCACCGCCCAAACCGAATTGGGCAAATATACTGCCCGCCTGTTCCGTGAGCTGGAGGAAGAAACTGGCCAAGCCACCGGCTACAAACCCAATGGCACCATCAATCTGGCAATTGGCGATGTGCGGCACGAGCAGCTGTTGCGCAGCCATGACCACGCTGTCCGCATGGGAATCGAAAGTTTTCTGCTGTCCCGCGGAGAATTGCAGGAGAAATGGCCCTGGATCGAAACCGAAGACGTTAAATCTGCCTTCTTCGTGCCGTCCAATGGCCAAGTAAACCCGCTGGACGTGACCGTCGCCATGGTCAAGGGCGCCAAAGCTCTGGGCGCACAGCCGTTCGAAGACACTAAGGTAACCCAGCTAATCATCCGCAACGGTAAAATTGCCGGAGTGGAAACAGATAAGGGCGCAATCTCGACCGGTAAGGTTCTGCTGGCAGGCGGCATGTGGAGCCATCAGTTTGCAAAGGCGCATGGTGTCACCGTTCCTCTGCACGCAACCGAGCATTTCTATATCGTGACGGAACCATTGGAAGGTCTGCCGAAGGATCAGCCGGTCCTGAACATTGCCGAAGAACGCACCTACTGGAAGGAAGACACCGGCAAGCTGCTGATCGGCTCCTTCGAGAAACACGGCAAGCCTTATGGCGCTGACGGCATTCCTGAAGACTTCGAGTTCGACGAACTGCCCTTTGACATGGAGCATGTGGAGCCGAACTTGGAGAAGATGTTCGAACGGATGCCTGCCTTGGGCGAAATGGGCATTCAGACCTTCTTTAACGGCCCTGAAAGCTTCACGCCCGACGGCCGCCCCTACCTCGGCCCCACCAGCGAGATTACGGGCCTGTTTATCGCTGCCGGGATGAACTCCAACGGCATTCTGAACTCCGGCGGAGTTGGCTTGACGATGGCCGAAT
The DNA here is from genome assembly GCF_025144465.1 of Leisingera sp. S132. Taxonomy (NCBI): domain Bacteria; kingdom Pseudomonadati; phylum Pseudomonadota; class Alphaproteobacteria; order Rhodobacterales; family Roseobacteraceae; genus Leisingera; species Leisingera sp. S132. The sequence goes on along the minus strand of NZ_CP083553.1, from coordinate 500,010 downwards.
GGATGTCTGACGGCGAGCCTTCGCGCGGGATGGGACCGATGCTGGCGCGCCGGGCGCATCCGTTCCAGCGCAACACCAGGTACAACCACGATCGCAGCGCGGAATCAGTGGGCTTTCACTACGGCGTCTCCTGGGCCGGCCGCCAGATCCACAGCGCCCGCGGTGTGCGGCGGGTGCCGCTGCATGACCGCCTCAAGGCGGCAGGCGCCGCCTTTGCCGAACGGATCGGCTGGGAAGTGCCGATGTATTACGATCCGGGCCAGCAGGGCTGGAATGAGGAGCCGAACCTGTGGTGGAAGGACTGGTCGCCGCATGTCGAGACCGAATGCTTGGCAGCACGGGACACGGCAGTGCTGATCGACCAATCGATGTATGCCAAGATTCAGGTTCAAGGCCCGGATGCTGTGCGCGCCCTGAACCGCGTCTGCGGCGCCGAGATAAACGTGGCAACCGGCTCCTCGGTCTACACCCAGTTCCTGAACTCTCGCGGAGGGATCGAAGCGGATGTCACCATCATCCGCACGGCTCCGGAGTGTTTCATGGTGATCACTGGCCACCCCAGCCAGATCCGGGATCAGGCCTGGATCCGCGACCACGCCGACCCGGAATGGCGGTTCGAGATCTTCGACGCCACCTCAGCCCATGGCCTGATATCCATTCACGGCCCAAAGTCGCGGGAGATCCTGTCAGCAATCTCGGGTGATGACCTCTCGAACGAAGCCTTCCCCTTTGGTGCGGCGCAGGAGATCGACATGGGATATTCCCGCGGATGGGCTATCCGGCGGTCGTTCCTGGGCGAGCTGGGCTATGAGCTGCTGATGCCTTCCGAATTTGCGGCCGGTGTCTACGAGGCGCTGTTGGAAGCAGGGGAACCGCTGGACCTGCGCCACATGGGAATGTTTGCGATGAACGCCTGCCGCCTGGAGAAAGGCTTCCGCCATTTCGGCCACGACATCGGCGAAGACGACACCCCCTTTGAAACCGGTCTCGGTTTTGCAGTGGCGCTTGGCAAGGAGGACGGCTTCCTAGGCAAAGCCAGGCTGGCCGCGCAGAAAAAAGGCGGCCCGGCGACTCAGAACAGGACCGTTTCCTGCATCGCCGAAGGTGTCGGTGCCAAGGAGGGGCCCTATCTCATCCACAACGAACCTGTGTGGAAAGATGGCGGAATAGTGGGTCATGTGACCTCGGGCGACTGGGGGTTCCGGCTGCAGGCGATGGTCGGGCTCGCCAGCCTCCACCGCCAAGACGGGGTCAGCAAGGACTGGATCGATGAGGGCGGCTTTGAGGTGCAGATTGCAGGCAAAATGTACCCGCTGAATGTTCAACTCTCGCCCTACTACGACCCCAAGGGCAAAATCATGCGGGGCTGAAGCCACCAGCGGGAGGAAGGGCGCAATGGCTGACAAAACAATACTGGTCATAGGGACATACGACACCAAGAACGCTGAGCTGGAGTTTCTAGCGCAAAAAATATGCGCCTTGGGCGGCAGCGTACTGACACTGGATGTCAGCGTGCTGGGCAACCGGGAGCAGCCGGCGGATTTCTCCAAGCATGACGTGGCAAAGGCCGGCGGCAGTTCGATTGAGACCGCGATTGAAAGCGGAAGCGAGCATGTGGCGATGAACATCATGTCGGCCGGCGCCTGTACCCTTGCGCAGAAGTTGCACCGTGACGGCGGCATCGACGGTGTGATCATCCTGGGCGGCACCATGGGCACCGATCTGGCCCTGGACGTCTGCCAGGCGCTGCCGGTGGGTTTGCCGAAATATGTTGTCTCCACTGTTTCCTTCTCGGCGTTGATCCCGGCAGAACGGCTGTCTCCTGATATCCAGATGATCCTCTGGGCAGGCGGCCTGTATGGGCTGAACAGCATTTGCCGCTCCTCGCTGGCTCAGGCGGCGGGGGCGGTGCTGGGCGCGGCCAAGGCCGCTGAACCTGCGGTCAGCGGGCGGCCGGTGATCGGCGTCACATCGCTGGGCACCTCCTGCCTCAAATACATCAAGACCCTGAAACCGGAATTGGAGCAGCGCGGCTACGAGGTAGCTGTTTTTCATGCCATGGGCATGGGCGGCATGGCTTTTGAGCAGATTGCGGCGCAGAACGGCTTTGTCTGTGTTATGGATTTCGCAGGCTGCGAACTGGGCAACCTGTTGGCTGGCTCAGTGGTCAATGCCGGGCGCGACCGGCACCTGTCGGCCGGCCGTGCAGGTATCCCGCAAATCGTCGCGCCCGGCTGCATGGACCTGATCGACTTTGCCGGCTGGCAGGAAATCCCGGCGCAGTTCCAGGGGCGCCCGATCCACACCCACAACAAACTGGTCAAGAACACCTACTACAACGCCGAAGAACGCCGCGGCATCGCCCGCGAACTGAACCGGCGGATAGGCGAGAGCAAAGCCCCCACGCATCTGATCATTCCAAAAGGCGGGATCGAGGAGTGGGACCGCCCCGGCGGCGATTGCCACGATCCTGAAGGACTGGAGGCCTTCACCACTGAGCTAAGCGCAACCGTTGCCCCCTCTGTCCAAGCAACAGAGCTGGAGGCGCACATCAACGACCCCGCCTTCACCCGAACAGCACTGGAAATCCTGGACCGCTGGGTAGCGGAAGGAGCTGTCCCGAGAGGCAAGGCGTGACCAACAGATAAGGTATTCAAAAGGGAGGAAACTATGAAACTCAAACTTGCAGCTGCCGCCGCCGTGCTCAGCGCCACTGCCGCGATGGCGGAATACCCGGAGAAGCCGGTCTCCTTCGTGGTGCCCTGGCCGCCGGGAGACCTCGAGGATGTGCTGACCCGAATGATCGCCGACAAGTTCCAGGAGATGTACGGCGTCCCGGCAGCGGTGGTGAACAAGCCAGGCGGCGGCGGCGGACCGTTCCCCGGCGCCGTTGAAGTGGCCAGCGCACCAGCAGATGGCTACACCGTTGGGTCTTTCGTGATCGGGGTGCCGGTGGTTGGCCCCGAAATCGGCATCCCGGAACTGGCCCCCAATCCATTTGATCCAGTCGGCATCTTCCTGACCTATCCGTTTGTGGTCGCAACCCTGGCGGAAAAACCCTATGACACTTGGGAAGAGCTTTCGGCCTATGGCGCGGAAAATGACGTGTCGCTGGGTCACTACGGCACCTTCCTGGCCCCCACCAAGGTGACCTTTGCCGCCGCCATCAAATCCGGCTTCGATTTCACCAGCGAAGCCGCTTACGATTTGCTTGACTGCAATGTGCTGGCCTCGGGCGACGTGGACGTTGTCAACGGCACCTTGCAAACCCTTCTGCCCTGCATGGACAACATCAAGATCCTGGCCAGCATCGGCTCCGAGCGCACCGCGCTCACCCCGGATGTGCCGACCATGGCCGAGGTGGTTCCGGGCTTGGAACTGTCGCTGTGGAACGGGTTGTTTGTGCACAAGGACACCCCGGAAGATGCACGCGGCAAGATCGCCGCCGCCGCCCAGGCCACGCTGGAAACCGAGGCGGCGCAAAACCTGATGAAGGAAACCGGCGTGCTGCTCTATTGGAAGGATGCAGAGAGTTCTTCCCAGCAGATCGAGAAAGACATCACTGATCTGGCCGAAATCAACGCGCTGGTGGGCGACTAATGCAGCCTGGGGCGCTGCAATGCGCCCCGGCATCCGCCGCGGCAGGAGGAGGACGCAGCGATGACACGCATCAAATATTTTCAGGAACTTTTTCAGCGCTACCGGCGGCCCGGCGATCTGGTTTTTGCCGTGATGTTCCTGCTGTTCGCGCTGTTCCTGCTGAGCCAGCTGGGTGAACAGACGAAATGGGTGAAGCGCACTAAGTGGTTCGGCCAGCCGTCCTTGTGGCCCAGCGTTGCGGTCTGGGGCATGGTGGTCTTTGGCGCATTCCACCTTCTGGGTTCAATGGTCTCCCCCCGGATTTCCGGCCGCTTGAAGGAGGTTGTTTTCTGGCTCAGATCGCTAGAGTATGTGCTCTATTTCCTGGCCTATGTCGCGATTGTTCCGCTGTTCGGCTACCTGCCGTCAACCATCCTGTTTGCCCTGTTCCTGACTCTTCGTGCAGGTTTCCGCCGCCCTCTGCACCTTGCGCTTGCCACGCTGTTTGCCACCTGTGTTGCGCTGATCTTCCGGGGATTTTTACAAGTCAAAATTCCTGCAGGCGAAATTTACCAGCATCTGCCCGAAGCGCTGCGCGCCTTTGCTATGACCTACCTTTGAGGACGCTATGGACACTCTGCTCTCCGGTCTGCAAATCCTCGCTCAATGGGACGTCGTTGCCGCACTGGTCATAGGCTCCATCGGCGGTGTCATCATCGGTGCCCTGCCGGGTGTCGGGCCTGCGGTTGCCATTGCTATCCTGCTGCCCGCCACCTTTGCCTTTGAGCCCATTGTCGGGCTGACTCTGCTCTTGGGAATCTATGGAAGCTCGATGTATGGCGGCGCAATCCCGGCCATCCTGATCAATACCCCCGGCACGCCAGTCAATGCGCTGACAACATATGACGGCTATCCGATGACCAAGCGCAAAGAGGGCCATCGGGCACTTTCTCTGGCGTATACGGCGTCTTTCTTCGGCGGCATTTTCTCTGTCATCTGCCTGATCCTGCTGGCGCCGCTGCTGGCGCTGGTCGCACCGCATTTCGGCAGCCGCGAGATCTTTCTGGCTGCCTTCATGGGCATTCTGCTGGTGGTGGTGGCGCACCGCGGCCAGACATTTGCCGCTGGAATGCTGGCCTGTTTCGGCATTTTCCTGAACACAGTCGGGCTGGAGCCGGTCAAATACACCAAGCGCTTTACCTTCGATCAATCCTGGCTGTCGTCGGGGTTCGACCTGATCGTCGTGGTGCTGGGCCTCTTTGCCCTCAGCCAGGCCTTTCTGCTTCTGATCGAAAAAGACCATGCCCCGGAGGAAGCCCATGTGCAGGGCAGTATGCTGGCGGGCATGAAAGAGCTGCTGGGGATCAAGCGCATCGCAACCGTCTCGTCCTCCCTTGGCGTGCTGATGGGCATGATCCCCGGCGTCGGTGAATTCACTGCACAGTTCCTGTCCTACACCTACGCTCAGAAAACCTCGAAAACTCCGGACGCCTTCGGCAACGGCTCTCCCGAAGGCCTTGTCGCATCTGAGGCAGCAAACAACGCTGTCCCAGGTGCGGCAATGATCCCGCTGCTGGCCTTGGGCATCCCCGGCGAGGCGCTAACCGCGATGATGCTGTCGGTGTTCTATGTGCATAACGTCATTCCGGGGCCGCAGCTGTTCGAGACCCAGCTGGATTTTGTGATGGCGATCTACATGGCCCTGATCCTGCTTAACGTGATTGTGCTTGTCTTCCTGCTGTTCTCGACCAACCTCTTGCTGAAGATCATCCAGATCCCGACCCGTTTCCTGGGCATGATGATCCTGATCCTGTCCTTCATCGGCGTCTATTCGCTGCGCAACTCGATCACAGACTGCGCGATTGCCGCCGGTTTCGGGGTGTTCGGGCTGATCCTCAAACGGCTGAACCTGCCGATTGTGCCGATCATCCTGGGCATGGTCCTGGGCGGCATCATGGAGGTCAAGCTCCGGGCCGCAATGGCGGCGGTAAAAACCCCTCTCGATTTCATCAGCCGCCCCATCGCCGCGATCATCTTTGTGATGATCATCGGAATCCTGGTGCTGCACATCCGCACTCTGATCCGTGAACAGAAGGCCAAGCAAAAGCCGGAGCCGCTCGGGCCGGACTACGAACATTCCAGCCAGCAGGGGTAACAGCATGCTGAACCAGAACGATATCAACGCCCTCCGCCAGCTGGAGGTGCCGGTGCAGGGACATTTCATTGATGGCAAGCAGCAGGCCTCCCTGAGGGGCGGCACGCTTGAGGTGACTTCACCCATCGACGGCCGGCGGTTGACGGAGCTGGCAGAAGGAACATCTGCCGACATGGAACGTGCCATCGCTTCCGCACGGGCTTCCTTTGAGGCCGGGCACTGGGCTCGCATGGCCCCTGCCGCCCGCAAAAAGGTGCTGATGCGGCTCGGCGACCTGATCGAGGAGCGGGCGCTGGAACTGGCAGTTCTAGGGGTGCGCGACAACGGCACCGAAATCAGCATGGCAATCAAAGCCGAAGCGCTGTCAGCCGCTGCCACCTTCCGCTACTACGGCGAGGCAATCGACAAGGTCTACGGTCAGGTTGCGCCAACGGCAGATGACGTGCTGGCCTTGGTGCATCATGCGCCGGTCGGGGTGGTCGGTGCCATCGTGCCCTGGAATTTCCCGCTGATGATCGGCTCCTGGAAAATCGCCCCGGCGCTGGCGGCGGGCAATTCGATTGTCCTGAAGCCGGCCGAAAGCGCCTCGCTCAGCCTCTTGAAAATCGCCGAACTGGCGATTGAGGCCGGTGTTCCGCCGGGGGTGTTCAACGTGGTGACCGGCAAGGGCAGCGTCGTTGGCGAGACCCTGGCGCTCAGCATGGATGTGGACATCATAGTCTTCACCGGCTCCGGTGCCACCGGGCGGCGGCTGCTGGAGTATTCGGCCCGCTCCAACCTCAAGCGCTGCTATCTGGAACTGGGCGGCAAATCCCCCAACATCATCTTCAACGATGCGCCGGATCTCGCTGAGGCGGCCAAAGTTTCCGCCGCAGCCATCTTCCGCAACTCCGGCCAGGTCTGCGTCGCGGGCTCCCGGCTTCTGGTGCAGGAAGACATTGCCGAGGATTTCATTGCCGAAATGAGCCGCCATGCAGAGGCCCTCCGGGTCGGCGACCCGCTCGACCTGAACAGCCAAATCGGCGCGGTCCATTCGCTGGCGGAGCTGGAGGCCAATCTGGAATTTGCCGCCCGCGCCGAGGCCGAGGGCGCCGAGCTGCGCAGCGGCGGCAAACGCATCCTTCAGGAAACCGGCGGCTTCTACATGCAGCCGACCATCATGACGGGCGTGAAGCCGCAGGACAATCTGTTCCAGAACGAGGTGTTCGGCCCGGTGCTGGCCGTCACCACCTTTAAGAATGAAGAAGATGCCATCCGCCTGGCCAACGCAACCACCTACGGGCTGTCTGCCGGGGTCTGGACCGCAAACCTTAGCCGGGCGCACCGGATGGTGGCAGGCATCCGCGCCGGCATCGTGCATGTGAACACTTACGGCGGTTCCGACCTGACCGTGCCCCTGGGCGGCGTTAAGCAGTCCGGCAATGGCCATGACAAATCCCTGCACGCCCTGGAGAAGTACTCCGACCTGAAGTCCGCTTGGATACAACTTTAAAACAGGAAACCGCCATGCCCATGCCCGCCAGGTCCCAGAACCTCATCAACCGGCGCGCCCGGCTCCTTGGGCCGAATGTCTCCACCTTCTATGAAGAACCGCTGCATATCGTGAAGGGAGAAGGCGTTTGGCTGTGGGACGCGGACGGGCGAAAGTATCTGGACTGCTACAACAACGTGCCGCATGTCGGCCACTGCAACCCGCGTGTGGTCGAGGCGATCTGCCGGCAGGCAGCCACGCTCAACACCCACACACGCTATCTGCACGACGGCATTCTGGATTATGCGGAGAAGCTGACTGCGACCATGGATGCCTCACTCGACACGGCCATTCTGACCTGCACCGGATCAGAGGCCAATGACATCGCCCTGCGCATGGCGGAAGCAATGACCGGCAAGCGTGGCATCGTGGCCACCGACGCGACCTATCACGGCAACACCGCGCTGGTCAGCCAGCTCAGCTGCTCCAATCCTCCAACCGTCGGCTTCGGGCTGGAACAGTTTTTCCGCTTTGCCGAAGCCCCTGACAGCTACCGCAACCCGGACCCTGACGGCACCAGATTTGCCGCCGCCGTAGCGGAGCAGATCGCCGCGCATGAAGAGGCCGGCACCGGCTTCGCCGCGCTGGTTGTCTGCCCGTTCTTCCTGAACGAGGGCTTCCCGAACCACCCCGACGGCTGGCTGAAGCCCGCGGCAGAGGTGGTGCGCAAGGCCGGCGGCCTTCTGGTCTGCGACGAGGTGCAGTCCGGCTTTGGCCGCACCGGAACCCATATGTGGGCGCATCAGAAGATGGGCGTAGTGCCGGATGTGCTGACGCTGGGCAAACCGATGGCCAACGGCCACCCGGTCGGCGGCGTTGTCACCCGCAGCGAGATCCTTAACACCTTCCGCTCCGGCTACCGCTACTTCAACACCTTCGGTGGCAACCCGGTGTCCTGTGCCGCCGCCATGGCGGTGCTGGAGGAGATCGAGGACAAGAACCTGCTGGCCCATGCCGAGGCGGTCGGCGCCCATGCCCGCGCCCGGCTGAAGGCGCTGCAGGAGAAATACGAGGTCATCGGCGACGTGCGCGGCTCCGGCATGGTGTTTGGCGCCGAAATGGTGCTCGACCGGTCCACCAAGGAACCGGCCGCTGCCTTCACCGACCGGGTGATCAACGCCATGCGCCACCGCGGCATCATCCATTCCAAGCTGGGCCGCCACAGGAACACCCTGAAAATCCGCCCGCCAATGCCGTTCTCCAAGGAAAATGCGGACCTGTTGTTCAACACTCTGGACGAGGTTCTGGCCGAAACGCCGGTGCAGCCATGACTACTGCAGCCGTGACGGCATCCCTCTCCCTCTGGGGGATGCAGGGTGCGCAAACCCGCCTGATTGCCACCCGCGAAAACCAGGTTTATCGGGTCGATCATGCCGGGCGCGCCTATGCCCTGCGTCTGCACCGCCCCGGCTACCGCACCGATGCAGAGCTGTGGTCGGAGCTTCAGTGGATGAATGCAGCAGCGGAGGGCGGCTTGCATGTGCCCGCCCCCATTCCCTCGGCCTCCGGCGCGTTTCTGCATGTCGCGGACGGGATCCAGGTGGATGTGCTGACCTGGCTCTCCGGCGCCCCGATCGGCCAGACAGGCGCAGATCTGGACACAGCTGACCGTAACGCATTGTTCTACGGCATAGGCCGCGAAATGGCCCGGCTGCACGCGGTTTCCGACCGCTGGACACTTCCCGAGGGTTTCAGCCGCTGGTCCTGGGACCGCGAAGGCCTTCTTGGCGAAGACCCGCTCTGGGGCCGGTTCTGGGAAAATCCCAGCATGACCAAAGAGGACCGCGCGCTGTTCCTTGCCTTGCGCAGCGAAGCGAATGCGGAACTGCAACGGCTGGAGGGCAATCTGGATTATGGCCTTATCCATGCCGATCTTGTGCGCGAGAACGTGATGGCGGAAGGGGACAAGCTGCAGCTGATCGATTTTGACGACAGCGGTTTCGGCTTCCGGCTGTTCGACCTGGCCACCACTCTGCTCAAGAACATGCGGGAGACCGATTATCCTGCGCTGCGCGATGCTCTGATTGCCGGCTACATGTCGGTGCGGGTGATCGACTTGGGCGCGCTCGACCTGTTCATCCTGCTGCGGTCGGCAACCTATGCCGGCTGGATTATCAACCGGATGGATGAACCCGGATCCAAGGTCCGCAACCAGCGGTTCATCGGAACGGCCCGCGTGCTGGCACGACAGTACCTGGCTAGGAAAGGGATGCGCTGCTCAGTGTGAGTTCAGAGAGCAGATCACCAACCTAAAGCCAATGTGCACGTCCTTAGATTACAGCTGTTATGCGTGGGAAAATACTTTGCTGGTTGCCGCCAGTTTTGCCGGACCGCCTTACCCGCCTTCGCTTTTGACAACGACGGTTTCGATCTCATGCTTATCCAGCATGGCCCTGATGCCATCCGGCGGGGGGCTGTCGGTGAAGAAGACGTCGATTGCCGACATCTTGTCGAGAGAGACCGGAGCGCGCTTGTTGAACTTGCCGCTGTCCGCCACAACAATGCAAACCTGCGCGTTCTCAGCTGCGATGCGCGCAATGTTCGCTTCCTCAAGATCGTGCAGCATGAAGCCCAGTTCGCTGCTCACCGCGCCAACCGAGAACACCGCCAGTTGAACATTGAGGCGCCGCACGAGGTCCAGCGCCTCTGCGCCGAAGGCGCCGCCGTCATGAGCACGCAGTTCGCCTCCCGCCAAAAAAACCCGGTTATTGTTACGCATAGCCAGCGTCTGAGCAACAAAAACAGAGTTCGTTACCACAAACAGGTTGCTGTGATTTCTGAGTGCCAGCGCGACATAGGCCGTTGTCGATCCGATATCCAGAAACACTGAGTCTCCGTCGCTGATCGTCTCCGCCACTGCCTGGGCCAGTACAGTTTTCACATCCGCATGTGCACTAAGGCGGTTTTCAAATGGCGGTTCGATGACGTCTTCGTTCAGATGCACACCACCATGCACCTTGCGTACTATTCTGCGTTCCTCAAGAGTTTTTACATTGCGCCGGATGGTTTCGTTGGAGACGCTCAGCTGCTCCGCCAGCGCGCTCACGCGGCAGGACCCTCCTGCGCGATGAAGCTCGCGCAGTATCTCTTCTTCTCGCTGGTTGGTGGTTTTCTGGTTCATTTACTAGCAGTGGATTGTTCTTGCCGTGGCCTAAGCCCTATTTAAAAAAGCCACAAAATGCAACACGAAGTCTTGTATTCAAGCGTCGAAATAGACAAACCAAGCGACTTCTTGTTGTTTTCTGTGGTTTTTATTGACGAAAAGCCAAGAAAACTGCACGCTCTCCTTACGCGACGCCAAGAATCGCACACAACACCACACAACAGGGAAATCCACATGCGACAGAACCTAAAAGTTTTGGGAGCCGCGGCGCTGACGGCCACCGTTACCGCATCCTCTGCTTGGTCGGCAGACTCCGCTGATCCAATCAGACTGACGCTGCACGACTGGTCCGGCCAGCTGATCAACACCAAGATCATGGGCAGCATCCTGCAGGAGGCAGGGTACAACGTCGAATACGTCCAAGCGGATTACATCGCGCAATTTGCTGGGCTGAAGACCGGGGACCTGCACCTGGCCATGGAGATATGGGAAACCACCGGGCGCGAAGCACTGGATGAAGCCACCGCCACCGGCAAGGTGATCAACGCAGGCGAAACCGGCCTGATGGCGATCGAGGAATGGTGGTACCCAGCCTATATGAAGGACCGCTGCCCAGGCCTTCCCGACTGGCAGGCCCTGAAGGACTGCTCCGAAGAATTTGCGACCGCCGAAACCTCTCCCTACGGCCGGTATGTCGGCGGTCCGGTGACCTGGGGCGGTTTTGACGAAGAGCGGGTCGAGGCGCTGGAGCTTGAGTTTGAAGTGGTTCACGCCGGCACTGATGCGGCGCTGTTTGCCGAGCTGGAATCGGCCTACCAGCGGCAGGACCCGATCATGCTGTGGGTCTATGTGCCCCACTGGGCGCCGGCCAAATACGACGGCGAGTTCGTCGAGTTCCCGGCCTATTCGGCGGAATGCTACTCCGATCCGTCGGTTGGGGTGAACCCGGACAAGGCCTATGACTGCGGAAAACCACGCGGCCCAATCTGGAAAGCCGCCTGGGCCGGCCTGCCCGAGAAATGGCCGGGTGCCTACGAGATCATCCAGGGCTACAACCTCAGCAACGAGGAAATGAGCGCGATGGTCGGTAAGGCGGATCTGGAAGGTGTGGATATCGACACCGTCGTCTCTGACTGGATGGCTACGAACAAGGACCGCTGGTCCGGCTGGATCAGCAACTGATCTCACTCTTCCGGGGCTGCCCTTATGCTCTAAGGCGGCTCCGGATTTTCTTCTGTCCCGTCAATTTTCCTCGGCTGCCCCTGCGGGCCGGGCCCGGAGCTGCGTGATGACACCCAAAACTAAATTATCCTGCCGCAATGTCTGGAAACTTTACGGCGCCAACGCGCGAGAGTTCCTCAGCAGCAACCCGGCACCCAGCGGCGAGGACATCCGCCGGGCAGGCATCATCGGCGCGGTGCGCGATGCCCGCATCGACATTGCGGAAGGCGAGATCTTTATCATCATGGGGCTGTCCGGCTCCGGCAAGTCCACCCTGGTGCGCTGCCTGTCCCGGCTGATCGAACCGACTGGCGGCGAAGTGCTGTTTGACGGCGTTGATCTGCTGACTGCCAGCGAACAGGAACTGATCGAAATCCGCCGCCACAAGATGGGCATGGTGTTTCAGCACTTCGCCCTGCTGCCGCATCTGACCGTTCTGCAGAATGTCATGTTCCCGCTGACGGTCCAGGCTGCCGCCAGGACCAAAGCCGAAGCCAAGGCCCGGGAAGTCGTGGAACTTGTGGGGCTGAAAGGCCGCGAGGATTATTACCCGCGCGAGCTGTCGGGCGGCCAGCAGCAGCGCGTCGGTATCGCCCGCTCGCTGGTTACGGAACCGGACCTGTGGTTCCTGGACGAGCCTTTCTCGGCACTTGATCCGCTGATCCGCCGCGAAATGCAGGACGAATTCCTGCGCCTGCAGGCGCGATTGCACAAAACCATCGTTTTCATCACTCACGACTTCGAGGAGGCCGTGCGTCTCGCAGACCGCATTGCGATCATGAAGGATGGCGAAATCATTCAGGTCGCCACCCCGGAGGAACTGGTGCTGAACCCGGCCACGGACTACGTCGCCGAATTCACCCGCCACATCCCACGCTCGAAGGTGCTGACGGTTGGCGGCATCATGGCCCCCGGCAGCGGCGAGGGGGAGCCGGTTCCCGCGACAGCCCGCGTGTCGGAGGTCGCGGAGCAGATTATCGCCGCGGATGCGCCGCGTCCGGTATGCGACGCGGCCGGCCGGATCGTCGGCAGCATTGGCCGGGTGGCGGTCGCCAGGGTGCTGTTCGGCAAGGAAACGGCGGCATGAGGGTGCGCCCGACCTGCCAGAGCACCGCAGCCTGGGGGCTGGTGCTGGCCACCATTCTGCTGGGATGGTTCGGGCGCGACCTGGCCAAGGCGCTGGATGCGCGCTGGCTGGTCAAGGTTCCGCCTTCCTGGGATATCCCGTTCGACACATACATCTCTGCTGCCATGGCCTGGCTGATGGAGGAGGCAGCCATCGGCCCGGTTTCCTTCACCGATGCGACCCGCACCATCGCCTGGCTGATTGAACAGCCCTATGAACTGGCACTGAACCTTCTGGCGCAAGGGTTTCTGTTTGGCTCCGGCCCTGAGCCGCAGGTTCTGCTGCCTGCCGCCAGCTGGATTGCCGTCACCGGCGCGGTGATCGCGCTGGGGCATTACTGCCGCAGCTGGGGGCTGGCCGCACTTGTCGGCGCCTGTTTCGCCTATCTTGCGGTTTTCGGCCAATGGGACAGCGCCATGGTTACGCTGGCCTCGGTGCTCATCGCGGTGCCGATCGGCGCAGGAGGCGGGCTGCTAACGGGCATCTGGGCCTACCGCCACCCGCTGGGCGAGCGCATCCTCTCTCCCCTTCTGGACCTGATGCAAACCATTCCTATCTTCGCCTATCTGGTGCCGATCCTGTTCATGTTCGGCTTTGGCCCGGTTTCGGCGCTGGTCGCCACCATCATCTATGCCACCCCGCCAATGATCCGCATCACCATTCTGGCGCTCAAGGCGGTCGACCCGGAAATCCTCGACTTCGGGCGGATGGCAGGCACCACGCAGCGGCAACTGATGTGGCGGGTGCTGGTGCCCTCGGCCAGCCAAAGCCTGATGGTCGGCGTCAACCAGGTGATCATGCTGACGCTCAACATGGTGATCATCGCCTCGATGATCGGCGCGGGCGGGCTTGGGTTCGACGTGCTGGCGGCGCTGCGCCGGCTCGATATCGGCGCAGGTTTCGAGGCGGGCATCGCCATCGTGGTGCTGGCCATTGCGGTGGACCGGCTGAGCCAGGCCTTCGCAGAGCGCATGGGCCAGGTCCGCCACACCGCTCCCGGTTCCTGGACCGCCCGGAACAAGCGCACGGTGCTGGTACTCTGCCTGCTGGCAGTCACCTGGGTGCTGGGCCGCTTCTCGCCCCTGCTGCTGGACTACCCGCAAAGCCAGACCATCACCACCGGCGCGTTCTGGAACGACGCCGTCAAATACCTGAACGTGAACTATTTCGATGTGTTCGAGTCGGTGAAGGTGTTCTTCCTCCACTGGTTTCTGTTGCCGATCAAGAAAACCCTTCTGGGCATTCCCTGGCCCTGGGCCATTGCTATGCTGACGCTGCTGGGCTGGCGTGCGGGCGGCTGGAAGCTGGCCGCCATGTGCGGTGCGATGTCTGCCCTGATTGCCGTCAGCGGCTTGTGGGCCAAGGCGATGGTCACCGTCTACCTCTGCGGCGCTTCGGTGATCCTCGCCACGCTGATCGGGGTGCCCTTGGGCGTTCTGGCAGCGCTGAACCGCCGCGCGGGCATCGCCATCAACCTGCTGATCGACACCCTGCAGACCCTGCCCAGCTTCGTCTACCTGATCCCGGTTGTGATGCTGTTCCGGGTTGGCGACTTCACCGCGATGATCGCCATTGTCCTTTATGCGCTGGCTCCGGCCGTCCGTTATGCAGCGCACGGGATGCGCAGCGTCAGCGTTGAGCTGATCGAGGCAGGCCTGGTATCCGGCTGCACCAAATGGCAGCTCTTGCGCCTGGTGCGGCTGCCGATGGCGCTGCCGGAGATCCTGCTGGGCATCAACCAGACCATCATGCTCGCGCTCTCGATGCTGGTGATCACCGCGCTGGTCGGCACCCGGGACCTGGGTCAGGAGGTCTATATTGCCCTGACCAAAGCCGACACCGGTCGCGGCCTGGTCGCCGGGCTTGCCATCGCCTTTATCGCCATCATCGCCGACAGGCTGGTCAATGCCGGCGCCCGCGGTGCCCGCATCCGCTTTGGACTGGAGAGCAGAACATGAGCCAATCCGACCTGCTTCACAAAATCCGCGCACTGCCCATCTGGCAGGGGGATATCACCGTTGACCCGTTGAAAGGCGGCATCACCAACGAGAATTACCTGGTTGAGGACAGCGCCGGAAAATACGTGGTGCGGGCGGGCGACGACATCCCGCTGCATCAGGTGCTGCGCTTCAACGAACTGGCCGCCAGCCGCGCCGCCCATGAGGCGGGCCTGTCGCCTGCGGTGCTGCATGCCGAAGGCGGACTGACGGTGCTGGAGTTCATCGAAAGCCGTACCCTGACCGAGGCGGACGTGCGCGATCCGGCAATGCTGCCGCGGGTACTGGAAGTGGTGAAATCCTGCCACCGCGATGTGCCCGGGCATCTGCGCGGCCCGGCGCTGGTGTTCTGGGTGTTTCATGTGATCCGGGATTATGCGGCCACCCTGCGGGACAAGGACAGCCTGTATGCGGCGCTGGCCTTGGAACTGGCGGGCATCGGCAACAGCCTGGAGAAGGCGGCAGGCCCTTTCGACATCGTGTTCGGGCACAACGACCTCTTGTGCGGCAATTTCCTGGACGATGGCCGCAGGCTCTGGCTGATCGACTTCGATTATGCCGGCTTCAACTCGCCGCTGTTCGACCTCGGCGGGCTCGCTTCCAACAACGGGCTGTCGCAGAAGCAGGAGCACTGGCTGCTGGAAACCTACTTCGAGGCTCCTGTTAGTGACGGATTGCTGCACCGCTACGGCGCCATGAAATGCGCGTCGCTCCTGCGCGAGACCATGTGGAGCATGGTCTCCGAGATCACTTCCGAAATCGACTTTGACTACGCGGCTTACACCGCCACCAACCTCGCGCGCTTCCGCGCGGCGCTTGACGACTTTCAAAACACCTGAGGACTGACATGACTGAACTTCCTTCAACTGCCAAGGCAGTCATCATCGGCGGCGGCATCATCGGCTGCTCCACCGCTTACCACCTGGCCAAGCTGGGCTGGACCGACACCGTTCTGCTGGAGCGGAAGAAGCTGACCTCGGGCACCACCTTCCACGCCGCCGGGCTGGTCGGGCAGCTGCGCTCGAACGCCAATATCACCCAGCTGCTGGGCTATTCGGTCGATCTCTACAACAAGATCGAAGCGGAAACCGGCCTGGGCACCGGCTGGAAGATGAACGGCGGCCTGCGGCTGGCCTGCAACGAGGAACGCTGGACAGAGGTTAAGCGCCAGGCCACCACCGCGCATTCCTTCGGTCTGGAGATGGAGCTGCTGACCCCGAAAGAGGCGCAGGATCTGTGGCCGCTGATGGATATCTCCGACGTCATCGGCGCCGCATTCATGCCGACCGACGGCCAGGCCAACCCCTCCGACATCACCCAGGCGCTGGCCAAGGGCGCGCGGATGGCTGGCGCCAGGATCTTTGAGGACACCAAGGTCACCGATATCGAGATCGAGGGCGGCAGGATCCGCGCCGTGATCACCGAACATGGCCGCATCGAA
The DNA here is from genome assembly GCF_025144465.1 of Leisingera sp. S132. NCBI lineage: Bacteria > Pseudomonadati > Pseudomonadota > Alphaproteobacteria > Rhodobacterales > Roseobacteraceae > Leisingera > Leisingera sp. S132. The sequence continues at coordinate 483,857 of NZ_CP083553.1, read as the reverse complement.
TGCGAGAAGGTGATCTGCTGCGCCGGCCAGTGGACCCGCACCTTTGCCAAGCGGTTCGGGGTCAACGTGCCACTGGTGCCGATGGAGCACCAATATATGGTGACGGAACCGTTCGAGGGCGTGCCCTCGAACCTGCCGACCCTGCGCGACCCGGACCGGCTGACCTACTACAAGGAAGAGGTCGGCGGGCTGGTGATGGGCGGATACGAGCCGAACCCGATCCCCTGGGCCAAGGACGGCATCCCGCAGGGTTTCCACTACACCCTGCTCGACAGCAATTTCGACCATTTCGAGCAGTTGATGGAGCTGGCGCTTGGCCGTGTGCCCGCCTTGGAGCATGCCGGTATCAAGACCCTGACCAACGGGCCGGAGAGTTTCACACCCGATGGCAACTTCATCATCGGCGAAGCGCCGGAACTGCGGAACTTCTACGTCGGCGCTGGCTTCAACGCCTTCGGCATTGCCGCAGGCGGTGGCGCCGGCATGGCGCTGGCGGAATGGGTGAAGAACGGCGAACCGCCTTTTGATCTCTGGTCTGCTGACATCCGCCGCTTCGGCCGGCCGCATTTCGACACCGACTGGGTCCGCACCCGCACGGTTGAGGCTTACGGCAAGCATTACACCATGGCCTGGCCGCATGAGGAGCACGACAGCGGCCGCCCCTGCCGCAAGTCGCCGCTTTACGACACGCTGAAAAGCCAGGGCGCCTGCTTCGGCGAGAAACTCGGCTGGGAACGCCCGAACTGGTTTGCCGATGCCGCCCGGGGCGAGACGCCCAAAGACGTCTACAGCTTCGGCCGCCAGAACTGGTTCGACGCAGTGGGCCGCGAGCACAAGGCCGCGCGCGAGGCGGCGGTTCTTTTCGATCAGACCTCCTTCGCCAAATTCGCGCTGAAAGGCCCCGATGCGCTGGCCGCGATGGACTGGATTTGCGCAAATGACGTGAACAAGCCGGTCGGCTCGCTGGTCTATACCCAGATGCTGAACGACAAAGGCGGCATTGAGTGTGACCTGACCGTAGGCCGCGTCGCGCATGACGAGTTCTACATCGTCACCGGCACCGGCTATGCCACCCATGACTTCGACTGGATCCGCCGCAACATTCCCGACGGCATGAATTGCCAGCTGTTCGACATCACCTCCTCCAACGCGGTGTTGTCTCTGATGGGGCCGAAGGCGCGCGACATCCTCTCCGCAGTCACCCGTGACGATGTCTCCAACGACGGCTTCAAGTTCGGCACCATCCGCACCATCGGCATTGCCGGCTGCCCGGTACAGGCGCTGCGCGTGACCTATGTGGGTGAGCTGGGCTGGGAACTGCACCTGCCAGTGGAATACGCGCAAACGGTCTACTCTGCCCTGATGCAGGCCGGACAGCCGCATGGGCTGATCAACGCGGGCTACCGTGCAATCGAGAGCCTTCGCTTGGAAAAAGGATACCGCGCCTGGGGCTCGGATATCGGCCCCGACCACACCCCGTTCGAAGCCGGGCTTGGCTGGGCAGTGAAGCTCAGGAAGGATATCCCCTTCAAGGGCCGCGCTGCCGCCGAAGCGCAGAAGGCAGAAGGCGTCAAGAAGATGCTCGCCTGTTTCACCACTGATCCCGGCGTTGTGCTCTTGGGCCGGGAAACGATTTACCGCAACGGCAAACGCGTCGGCTGGCTGACATCGGGAGGCTATGGCCACACCGTCGGGCAGTCCATCGGCTACGGCTACATCCGCAATCCCGAAGGCGTGGATGCCGATTATGTCCTGAACGGGGACTACGAGCTGGAGGTCGCCACCGAACGCGTCCCCTGCAAGGTGCGGCTCAGCCCGCTCTACGACCCGTCGATGAGCCGGGTAAAGGCCTGAACCAGCGCTCCTCCGTCATCAGAGAATATGATGATGCACTACTTGAGACAGAGCAGCTTTGGCGTTCATGCGCCTGTCCGGGGGGCCGCACGGCCCGCCGGCGGCAGCAACCAGCATTTCAGGGCAACCCTGCAGATCCTCCGGCGCATGGTTTTTCAGATGGCCGCAGTCGGCGGCAGCGCACTGACGCTGGCAAAGGCCGGCGTCTTTGAAAGCAGCAGCTGTGCGGTTTACTGGCAAAACCGGTAACAGTTCAGCTGACTGATGAGCCCCTGACCCCGATGGGTAAGGTCTGCGCGGTCAATGTTGGTGACTGGTCATCCAGCGGCAAGACCGGGGCGGTGGATCTCACCCTGCACGTCGTGGCCGAAGTCTGTGGCAAACCGACAGTTGCTCGACTGGCACAGACCTTCATCATTACCCTGCTGAGTGACTCCCGCAGCCCCCAGAAGGGTGAAGTGCTTCATGCCGCCTGTCGGGTTCAGGCCTGGAAAACAAGGCGTTTGCCCTGCTCCAGGACGGCCTGAAAACTTTCTTCCGATGGCTGAAATTCCGCACATCCTTGAGCCATCACATGACAAGAAACTTCCATCCAGAATGGCAAAATCCATGATCGCTCCGTCCTTACTCGCAATGCTGCCAGCACCAAAGGAAGCAATGCCCGCCTCTCCCGTCAACGTTGTTACCCGCGCCTGACTAGAGATTCGGACGCCGCGCTGGAGTGTCCAGCCAGGGCATTTTCTGCTGCAGCACCGAGGCCACGTGAAACGCCCTGGGATCGTCAAAGGCCCGGACCACGATCTGTACCCCGACCGGCCGCCCGTTGGCTCCGATCCCGGCGGGCACCGCCAGCGTTGGCAGCCGGGACAGCATGTTGAAGACGGCCAGCGTGTTCAGGTCGTATTCGCTGTCGAAATCCCGGTCTCCGATGGTGATCCGGTCCCAGGGCTTTTGCTGCGCCAGCATCTCGTAGCTGGCAAAGGCCGGGCAGATGAAGGCGTAGTAATCGTTCTCCATCATCGGACCGAACCGGCTGTAAATATCCGCAGCGGTGTCAAAAGCCGTCAGGAAGTCCTCCGCTGTGGTCTTGGCCGCGCAGTCCGCAAAATACTTGGTGTAGTCGCAGACGAGGTCAGGATGCGCCACGGCTTCGCGCATCAAAGCCGCCCCCATAAGATGGTTGAGGTAATTCTTGCAGCCCTCGCGCACATCATGCCCCCAGCCGAGTTTGACCTCCTCCACGACGGCGCCGGCATCCGACAGCGCGTCCAACACCTTGAAGGTCTGATCGGCCACGTCCTTGGTCACCACCTCATTGCTGATATCCAGGCTGTAGCCGATGCGCTTGCCCTGCAAGCTGCCGTATTCGAAGGGGATCGTCATCCTTTCGCGCACAGTGGCAATGTCCTGCGGATGATAGCCCGAGATCACATTCTGCATCAGCGCGCAGTCCGCAACCGTGCGGGCCATGGCGCCGACGTGGCAATAAGGGTCCAGGTTGAACGGGGCCGCATCCGGCACCCGGCCATAGGGCGGCTTGAAGCCGACCACGCCGCAAACTGCTGCCGGGCCGCGGATCGAGCCGCCAATATCCGATCCTGTTGCCAGCGTCGTGGTGCCCGCCGCGAGCGCCGCCCCGGCCCCGCCGGATGAGCCGGATGGCGTAAAGTCCGGGTTCCAGGGATTGCGGGTTACGCCGTGCAGGCGGGTGTCAGTGGTCCAGGCGCTGCAGAACTCCGGCGTGGCAGAGCGGGCATGGAAAATCGCGCCTGCATCCTTCAGCCGCTGCGCAACCGGGTGGGTCTCCTGCGCAATATGATCCTTGTAGATCAGCGATCCTTGGGTGTTGCGCTGGCCTTTGACGTCCATCTCGTCCTTGATGGCGACCGTGATGCCCTCCAGCGGGCGGGCATCGCCGGGGCGGTTCACATAGACCTCTTCCGCCGCGCGGGCGGCGTCCATGGCCTGCTCATAATAGGTATCGGTGAACGCGTTGATCACCGGCTCGACCGCTTCAGCCCGGGCGAACTGAGCTTTCAGAACGTCGACCGGGGACAGCTCACCGGACTTGAACAGAGCGATCTGCTCAGTTGCCGGCAGATAGCACAGATCAAGATCGGACATGGCAAGGGTCTCATTCAACGGCATGAAGTTTTCTCTCTTGGTTGCGTGACTTTTGGTCCGGCAGGGCATGATGGGACGCCGCAATCAGCCTGCGGGTGTATTCGTGCCTGCCCCGGGAAAAGAGCTGGGCAGTAGCGCCCGTCTCGACCAGTTCGCCCTTGAGCATGACGATCATGCGGTCGGCGGCATGGCGGACAACGCTCATGTTGTGGGTGATCAGCAGGATCGACAGGCCCATCTGCTCCTGCAGGGTGTTGAACAGGTTCACCACCTCGCCCTGGACTGAAACGTCCAGCCCGGCGGTCGGCTCATCCGCGACCACCAGCGAGGGCGACAGCGCCAGCGCCCGGGCCACGCCGGCGCGGCGCGCCTGGCCGCCCGACAGCTCATGCGGATACCTGTCTGCATAGGCTTCGCCCAGCCCCGCCTGAGTCAGCAGTTCAATGGCCCGTGCCCGCGTTGCCTCAGCGCGGCGGCCATGCACGATCAGCGGCTCAACAACCTGGTCGGCGATGGTCACCCGTGGCGAAAGCGAGCCTGCGGGGTCCTGGAACATCATCGCAACCTGCTCGCGCGCCCTGCTCCAGCCCGCGGCATCTGCGCCGGTCAGTTCAACACCGTTGAGGGCGATCCTGCCACAGTCCGGGCGGACCAGCCCCATGATGGAGCGCGCAACCGTGGTCTTGCCCGAGCCGCTCTCTCCAATCAGCGCCAGGGTTTCGCCGCTGCGGATGTCAAAACTCACATTGCGGACCGCCGGGATCTTCTCGCGCCAGCCGCCCAAGGCAGGCGGCAGCAGGCCGCTCCGCGTGAATGTGACCGACAGGTCCTGGACTTGCAGAACCGGTGCCGCTTCCGCCCTGATCCGGTCTGTCGGGCCTTGCACGATCTGCACGGGACGCTCCAGCGCCTCGCTCATCGTGGGCAGCCGCCGGGTCGGGGTTTCGATCTGCGCCGGATCGCAGCGCAGCAGGGCCTTTGTGTAATCATCCTGCGGTTCGGCAAACACCTCCCGCACCGGCCCGGACTCGCGGAGTTCGCCGGATTTCATCACCAGAACCTCGTCGCAGAGCGTCGCAACCACCCCCAGGTGGTGGGTCACAAAGATGATGGCGCAGCCGGTCTCCTGCTGCAGGCGCTTCAGCAGCTCGAGGATTTCCACCTCCAGCGTCGGGTCCAGCGCGGTCGTCGGCTCATCCGCCAGCACCAGGTCTGGCCCCAGCATCAGCGCCATGGCGATGGAGACCCGCTGGCGCTGGCCGCCCGACAGTTCATGCGGGTACATGTTCATCCGTGCTGCCGGGTCCGGCAGGCAGACCCAGTCCAACGCATCAATGGCACGCTGCCATTTTTCACGCTTGGACCAAGGCTCGCGGTACAAAAGATCGCTCATCTGCTGGCCAATGGTCAGCCCAGGCGCCAGCGATGTCATCGGGTCCTGCGAGATATAGGATATCCGGCTGCCGCGCAGCGCCCGCATCCGGGCAGGCGGCTGGCGCAGCAGATCCGCACCGTTAAACCAGACCTCGCCTGAATTCAGCGTGGCCGCATCCGGCAGCAGCCGGGTCAGCGCCCACAGCAGCGTGGATTTGCCAGAACCGCTTTCGCCGACGATGCCCAGGGTGCGGCCCTTTCGAAGTGAAAAGGACACCCATTTCACTGCCTGGATGGGGCCAAAGCGGACGGCAAGCTCGCAGACTTCCAGAAGTGTATCCGCCATGGCTCAGCCCTTCCCGACAAGTTTCGGATCAAAAGCATCGCGCAAAGCTTCGCCCAGAAAGGTGAACCCAAGCGTCGCCAGCACCAGCGGGATGCCTCCTGCCACAACCAGCCACGGCGTGTGGCCGACAAAGTCGAAGCCGTCCTGCAGCATCAGCCCCCAGCTGGAGGCTGGCGGTTTAACACCGACACCCAAAAAGCTGAGGCCTGCCTCGGCTGCGATGAACGCGGGGATGTCCATCGAGGCGACGATCAGCACCGGACCGATCACATTGGGCAGGATGTGGCGCGCCACGATACGCACCCGTCCGGCCCCCATCGCCCGCAGCGCCTCAACATATTCTGCATTGGCCTGCGCCAGGACCGAAGCCCGCATGATCCGCCCGTAGTAAGGCACCGAAGTTGCCACCAGCAGGCCGACCAGCACCACCATGCCGCCGCCGAAAATCGGAACGATGGCCAGCGCCAGAATGATCACCGGATAGGCGCGTACCGTGTCGAACCCCAGGGTCAGCAGATAATCCAGCCAGCGCGGCCCCATCGCTGCTGCCATGCCCAGGATGCCGCCGATGATCACCGACAGCGCGGTGGAAACCAGCGCCACGCTGAGCGCGATCCGCCCGCCGTAAAGCGCGCGCGACAGCACATCCCGGCCCAGCTGGTCGGTGCCCAGCCAATGGGCGGCACTTGGTCCCTGCAGTTTCGACGGAATGTCCATGGCGTTTGGCCCGTAGGGTGCAATCCAGGGAGCCAGCACTGCGGACAGAATCAATAGCACTGCCAGGCCCAGCCCAAGCAACCCCATCGGATCGCCCATCAGTTTATGGAAACCGCCCAACCGCGACGGCGGCACCAGACCTTGTGCGTCCGTTGCAGTCATTCCTGGCTCTCCTTGAAGCGGGGATCGATGATGGCGTTGAGGATGTCTGCGGCGGTGGTTGCGGCGATCAGCAGCGCGCTGGAGGCCAGCACAGCGCCCAATGTCACCGGATAATTGCGCAGGATCACCGCGTCATACATCAGCTTGCCGATGCCCGGCCGGGCAAAGACGATCTCGGCAAAGACCGCGCTGCCCAGCATGTAGCCGGCGCCCACCCCCAGCACGGTAACGGTCGGCGCCACCGCCACCCGCAACGCATAGCGGGAGATGATGCGCGGCTCGGTCAGCCCGAAAGAACGGGCATTGCGGATGTAATTTGCCGACAGCACTTCGATCATCGAAGCGCGCACCAGCCTGGCCAGATAGCCGACCCAGCCGATGCCGACCGCCACTGCTGGCATGATCAGGTGATGCAACGTGGACCAGAGGCCCCCTTCACCGGCGCCGATCGCAGGCAGCCAGCCCAGGTGCGCCGAGAACAGCAGCATGCCGTAGATTGCGATGATCACTGAGGGCACCGCGATGACGCTGACCGACAGCACCCCGATCAGCCGGTCGAAGACACTGTTGCGATGCACCGCCGCCAGACAGCCCAGCGGGATGCCGAGGCCAGCCGCCAGCAGCATCGCTGCTGCCACAAGATGAACTGTATGCGGAAGATGCGCCATCAACACATCCCTGACCGGCAGGCGGCTGCGCAAATCAGTGCCCAGATCACCCTGCACAACCGCGCCGAGATACTTCACGATCTGCACCGGCATCGGCTGATCCAGCCCCAGGCGCTCGGCAAATTCCGCCTTGATCGCCGGGGTTGCCCGCGGCCCCAGCATGGCGCTGGCCGGATCTCCGGGGGCAAGCTGCACCAGCACATAAAGCGTCGAGACAGCCAGGATCAGCACAGTCACCCCAAGACAGATGCGGCGGAAGATATAGCCAAGCATATTGGAGGTCCCTTGAGAGAAAGATCCGGGAGGAGCAGAGCGCCGCCGCCCGGCAGGAGGGAGGTCAGCTGCCAGCCTTCTTGAACCCGGCGAAGACCGGGCGGCCGTCCGGCAGGGTCGCCGGGACAACCTTGTCGTTCCACAGTATGGTCAAGGGCTCATTGGTCAGAAACAGGAAGTTGCCGGAGTCCACCATGAGCGCCTGCATTTGCGCGTAGAGTTTGCCGCGCTCCGTGTCATCCGTGCTCGTGCGCGCCTTCTGTACCAGGGCGTCGTATTCCGGGTTGCTCAGGCCTTCCCAGTTCCAGACCCCCACCTGGTCCGAGGTGAAATACTGCATCATGTAAAGGCCATCCGGATTGCCAGTCCAGGATTTCACATGCAGCTGCAGATCAGCGGCCCGGGATTCGTCAACGCTCCAGAACGTGCCCTCGTCCTGTCCGTTCAGATCTACCACCAGGCCGATCTCGGCAAGGTTTGCCTGAACGATCTGGGCAATGGTTGCCCGGTTGGCCGTGTTGACGAAGTCAAGCCGCAAGACGGTGCCTTCGGCCCCCGCTTCGGCGATCAATGCACGCGCGCCTTCAACATCCCGCTGCATCGGCGCGGCGTCGCGATACCCCAGAAGCCCGGGCGCCACCATGCCTGCGGCATGATCCGCCCGCCCGTTGGAGATTGCGGCAAGAATGGTAGGCACATCCACGGCTTTCTGAATGGCCTGGCGCACCCGGATGTCCGACAGTCCGTCGTAAGTCTCCGAAATGCCCATCCACAGCGGATCCAGCGAGGCACGCAGTTCGGAATTGGCTGACGTTTTGGACCAGCTGTCGTATTCCAGAGCCGAAGCCGCGTAGGTGTAATCTATCTCACCGGCATCAAAGGCCACCTTGGCGGCGTTGTCATCGGCAATGGCAATGATCGCAACCTCATCGAAATCCGCCGCGGCGCCGCTCCAGTCCGGGTCTCTCTCCAGCATGAAAGCCTGACCCGGCTCATGCGACTTGAATCTGTAGGCACCTGCAGTTGCAACCGGCGTCGCCTCGAAATACCCGTCCGAAGCCTCCGCTGCCGCCTTTGAGATGATCGCCCCCGAGGTGTAGGACAACGTCGCGCTCCAGAATGACGGTGACGGCGCGCTCAGATGGATGATACCGGTGTATTTCCCGGTAACTTCAACATCTTCCAGCAGGGAAAACTCTGCGGAAACACCCGATTCCAGCTCCGGGTCCAGATGCCGTTCAAAAGAATACTCAACATCCTCGGCAGTCAGTTCTCCGTATCCCCCAGACCACATGATGCCGGGCTTCAGTTCAAACGCGATGTGCTGCGGGTCCGACAGATCAACGGACTTCGCCGCATCCAGCTCCGCCCGCCATTCATCTCCGGGAACATATTTGGCCAGCCGCGGGTAAAGGTTGTCGATCAGCAGCTGTTCCGAGCTGGACCCCCAGTACGCCGGATCCAGATAGCCTGGGTCCGCCGCAACCGCGATGCGCAAGGTTTCGGCGCTGGCAGCACCCGTTGCAGCGGCCCAAAGCGCGGCTGCGGCAACGGCACAGGCTGAGGCGCGCTTGGCCCGGTCTCTAGCAATCTGGGTCATGTTCCTCTCCATCTGTTGGCTTCTTTTCGGTCAGTGTAGAGGGCTGCCAGCCGGTAAATCACGCGCTGATAGGCGGCGAATTTTATGCTGGACGCAGCAAGAGAGCTTAAACTAGCATAAACCATGCCCGAAACCCGCCTCTCCGCCAATCTTCGGCTGCTGTGCAGCTATGGCCGGTCTGTCTCGGATGTATGCCGTCGAATCGGTATCAACCGGCAACAGTTCAACAAATACCTAACCGGCCAGACCGTACCGTCGCTGGCCACCCTGCGCCGGATCTGCGACTTCTTTGGCGTGGATGAGGCCGAGATCCTGCAGGAGCATTCCGCCTTCGCCAAACTGGTCCGCTTGCGTCCGCCGGTTCTGGCCCGGTCCGAAGATCCCCTATCTGCGCAGTTGGAGAAGGTCGTTCGCCGCGACCGCTGCAATGCTGCCCTGCTGGAGCGCCACGCGGGATACTATCACATCTACATGAGTCCGGATCCGTCCAAGGGTTATCTGCTCAAAAGCGCCGGGCGCATTTATGGCAGCGGGCAGGAATGGTTTTCCAAGGAACTGGAGCGCTATGAGGATGATGAATTTGCGGTTCCATCGACACTGAAGCACGCAGGCCTCGTTTTCGAAGCCCACAAACGGATCTTCATAACCAGCCGGGAGCAGGGCCAGGGCAACGGCATGTGGACCACTGCCCTGATTGCCTCGGACTACGAAGAGCCGTCGTTTCTGCCCGGGCTGATCCAAGGCATCGAACCGGAAGGCGGGCACATGCTGTATGGCACCCGCGTGGTCTGGGAGTATCTGGGAAAATCACCGGATCTGCGGAAGGTACTGCAGCGGTGCGGCGCCTACCAGAGCAGCAGTCCCGAAGTGCCCGAGTTCGTGCGCAATTCCATTTTTGCAGCGGGCAGCGCTTCTTCAACCATATTGAGTGCCGGCTTCTAGCGCCGGACCCGTAAAGCCCGCCGCGAAGCAAGGGCTTCTTGGCAAGAATACCGGCCGCACCTGCCGGTGCGGCCGCAGTGACGTGCGTGGCTGACTACGCCCGGGAGACGCCGGGGGTTTTCAGCACATGGGGAGTGTCATACGCCTCCAGATCAATTTGATCTTCAGACTTCGCAATGAGCACTGTGCAGGCTGCGTCGCCCGTGACATTGAGCGAGGTGCGCGCCATGTCGAGAATGCGGTCAATGCCTGCAATGATGGCAACACCTTCAAGCGGCAGGCCGACGGAGGTCAGAACCAGCGACAGCATGACCAGCCCGGCCCCGGGAACACCGGCGGTTCCGATGGAGGCAAGCGTCGATGTCAGAATGATCGTGGCGTATTCCGGCATGCCCAGTTCAATTCCAAAGGCCTGCGCCACAAAAAGAGCAGCAACACCCTGGTACATGGCGGTTCCGTCCATGTTGATCGTCGCGCCAAGCGGCAGCGTGAAGCTTGCAACTGACCTGTTCACACCAAGATTCTGCTGGACAGCAGTCATTGTGACAGGAAGTGTTCCCGAGGAGGATGTGCTGGTGAAAGCCACGATCTGCGGCTCAATGATGCCTTGGAAGAAGCGAACCGGGTTCAGGCGCGCAAATACCGAAACGAGACCGCCATAAACGATCAGCGCATGCAGGACACAGCCGATATAGAGTGCAGCGATGACGGTGCCCAGAGGCAGCAGAAGATCAAGCCCGTAGGTTCCGGCAACCCAGGCCATCAGTGCGAACACGCCATAGGGCGCGAAACTGATCACAATCTCCGTCAGCTTGAGAACAACTGAGTTAAGGGCTTCAAAGAATTCCCGCACTGGCTTGCCTGCTTCGCCAACCAAGTTGATCGCCAGGCCGAACATGATTGCGAAAAAGATGATCTGCAGAACGTTTCCGTCTGCGGCGGCGGCAACCGGGTTCTTCGGAACGATCCCGATGAGCTGCTGAATAAAGGGCGGCGACGTCTTGGGCTCCATTGCGGCGGCGGCGCTCAGGTCGATGCCCGCGCCCGGTTGCATCAGCAATCCCAAAGCCAGGCCGATCGTGATCGCGAATGCGGTGGTGCCCAGATAGAAAACGATCGACTTCAGCCCAATTCGACCCATGCGCGCCATGTCGCTGACGGATGTCATGCCGCAGACGAGCGACACGAAGATCAGCGGGACAATCAGCATTTTTATGAGCGACAGGAACAAGGTCCCGATGTTCTTGATCATGCCGGCAATTGCCTGGTTGCCGGTTGCGTTCAGCAGAACGCCTGTAATCACGCCGAGAACAAGTGCGATCACAATTTGCTTCCACAAAAGCATGTTTCTCCAGGGTGCCAAAAACCCTGTTTTTTGACTGGTATTCGCCATAAGGACCTCCCTTTCCAAGGCAGCCGACCGGATCGGGCTGCCGGCAGTCGCAGCATGGTACCAGTTCGATGGCAGGCAACGTCACGCAAACATGGAAAGGGCATTGCAAGTTTTGCAACGCCCTTTCAGCTTCCAGGAAGAAACCGGATCAGGACCCTAGGCCTTTGCCAGTTGCACGCATTTACGGGCCAGCACATCGGTTGGGTCAACGGCCAGCGCCCCTAGATCGCCGGTGCCCGCGGTTACAAGCAGAGGGAGTTCCGTGCAGCCGAGAATGACCGCCTCGGCGCCGCGCGCAACCAGATGGGAAAACGCCCGGGTTATCTGCTCCTTGCAGAGACCCTCGGTGTGCCCCGCCTTTACGCCGCCCGGGCCGTAGATGGATTCCATGACCAGGTTTTGATGCTGTTCATCGGGAACGATATAACTAAGGCCAGCCTCCTCGAGAGCCTGCTGATACAGGCCGCTTCGTATTGTTCCATCTGTGCCAAGTATGCCGACTCTGCGTGTCGCAGGCGCGTTTTCCTTAATGTGGTCAGTGGCAGCCGACAAAATGCTGATGATCGGAACGTCAAGATGGCGCTGGATACGATCGACATAGGCGTGAGCGGTGTTGCAGGGGATAACCAGAATATCGGCCCCGCCGCGTTCCAGCTTCTTGCAGGTGGAATAGAGGGCGACCGTCGGATCGGCACCTGATCCCACCAGGTTTTCCGTCCGGTCAGGAATCTGCGGGTTTTGTTCGACCAGCACCTTGATGTGATCCTGATCGCAGGCGGCCTCTGTCCCCTTGACCAGCTTAGCCAGGAAATCCACCGTTGCGGCAGGCCCGACGCCGCCAACCACACCGACCTTGAACCGGCGGCGGCGGCCTGGTTGCGTCTCCTCCAGCGCGTGTTCCGCATAAACCGCCGCGGTGTCGATGGCTGTCATTCCCTTTGGCAGGTCTAGCTGATCAAGCAGCAGAGGCAATTCGGAAAGCCCGGGCACAAAAACCGCCGCCCCCTGCTCCGATAGACTGGCAAGGGCTGCGTTGATGGGCTGCAGCACCTCATCCCTGCGGTTGCCTGTTTTGAAACCGTTGCCGCCATAGACCGCTTCCATCACTGCGCGTTCCAAATCCGCGGCAGGATAGACAACGTGCACATCCTCGCCGAACAGGTTCTCGAACAGGCCGTTCTCCCTGACAAAAGGCGTTGCGATGACGCCAATCTTCTCCGGTTGGGGTTTCAGCTTCGCAACAGCAGCCGTGATCGCGCCGGTCATGCTGATCAGCTTCAGCTCAAGCTCATCTTCCAGTTCATGCAGGAAACTATGCGTGACAAAACAAGGCAGAAGAGCCGCATCGCATCCATCCCTCTGCATGCGGGACAGCGTATCAAATACATAGAGCTTCCGGTGTGTGGGGATGTAGGCCGGCTCCTTGGGGGAGACAGGTTCACGCAGTGGCTTCTGATGGAAAATCAGCTCCCGGTGATCCTCTTCCGACCTGACAGGAGTCATCTGCACAATTCTGTTCAGCAGGTCGGCCCCGGCGAGGGCGCCCAAGCCTCCGACAATTCCCAGGCGGAGAGACTGGTTTCTGTTCATCAGGCGTTCTCCGGTATCCTGCCCTGAAGATGTTTCAGAGCTGTCTCGGCCAATTCTTCCGGCAATGCCGGCAGTGCAGCGGACTGCAGACTCAGACCGTTTTCCTGCGCATATTTCGCAAGTTTGGTCGCGGCTTCATAGCCGATTACGGGGGCGAGCGCAGTTACGTGCACAAGACTATTGCTCAGCAGAAACTGGCACCTGTCCTCATCTGCGATGATGCCGTCCACGCACCGGGTTCGCAGCACGTTCATTGCACTGGTCAGTGACCCCATTGTTTCCAGCACCTTGTGGATGATGACAGGTTCCATCGCGTTGAGCTGAAACTGGCCTGCCTCGGCGGCCATCGTGACAGTCAGATCATTGCCAATCGCCTGATAGCAAACTTGATTGACCACTTCCGGAATGACCGGATTGATTTTTCCAGGCATGATCGAAGACCCTGCCTGGACCGCCGGCAAAATGATTTCGCCAATCCCTGCCCGCGGCCCGGAAGACATGAGGCGCAAATCGTTGCAAATCTTGGACAGCTTGATGCCAACCCGCTTGAGCGTGCTGGAAAACATCACAAAGGCGCCGAGATCAGAGGAGGCCTCTATGAGGTCCGCGGCCAGTTGAAGCGGTTCGCCCGTGATGTCCCGCAGGTGCGCAACAGCTGCTTCACCGAAGTGCGCAGGTGCATTGATGCCGGTACCAATTGCCGTGCCTCCCAGGTTCACTTCTGTCAGAAGTCGGGACAGGTCGCATAGCCGGTCAGCGTCCTCATTTATCGTCGTGGCATAACCCCGGAACTCGGCGCCAAGCGGCATCGGCACAGCATCCTGAAGCTGCGTGCGCCCGACCTTCATAATTTTCTGAAACTCCGCTGCCTTGTTGCCGAATGAATTGGTCAGCCCGTGCATTGCCTCAATCAGGGGCGTGATCCGCGAGAGGACAGCCAGCCGGATTGCTGTGGGATAGACATCGTTTGTGGATTGCGAGCGGTTCACGTCATCATTCGGGTGAAGCCGCCCGTAGGCGCCAAAATCCGCACCCAGCTTCTTCAGCCCGAGATTCGCGATGACCTCGTTGGCATTCATATTGGTCGATGTGCCTGCGCCGCCTTGCATGACATCGACAACAAACTGATTGTGGTGGCGGCCGGCAATGATCTCATCGCAGATGCCGGCAATGGCCGCCGCTTTCCCGGCGGGCAAAGCACCTAGATCCCGGTTCGCCAGCGCACAGGCCTTTTTGACGGAGGCCAGACCGGTGATCAATTCCGGATAGTGGCTGATTGAAACCCCTGTTATCGGGAAGTTCTCCAGCGCCCGCTGGGTCTGACTGCCCCACGCGGCGGCCAGCGGGATCTTCACCGGGCCAAGACTGTCGGACTCTGTTCGGTAGTTGCTCATCATCTGGGACCTTTTCTGCGGTCTCGCGCCGGCATCAGAACACGCGGAGCCGGGAGACCGTTATCGTGCAGGCCGGAACTTACTGCTGCCCACCCCATGCAACCATGACAACCAGCGCAAGGATGTTGCAAACTTTGCAACCCGCTCCTACCGTTCAGAGATCCCATTCAGATGGAGAAGACAGGTGGAGATCGACTGGCTGGAAGACTTCCTGGCCCTTTCGGCCGCGGGTGTGTTTGCCCGCGCCGCGGATGCGCGCAACATAAGCCAGTCTGCCTTTACGCGGCGGATTAAAAACCTGGAAAACTGGACAGGGACACCCTTGTTTGACAGGAGCGTGCACCCTGTCGAGCTCACCGTGGCAGGCAAGGCTTTCAAGCAAACCGCTATCGACACAGTTGCGGCGCTGAAGCAATCTAAAAGCGATATACGCGGCCTGTCCCGCCAGGAAGCATCAGTGCTGGACTTCGTCGCGCTTCACACCCTGGCCATTTCCTTCTTTCCGGCGTGGCTCATGCGCATGTCCAGTCATCTTGGCCCCATCAAATCCAGGCTGGTTGCGGAAAACTTTTCAGGCTGCGCGGAGGCGATACTGTGCGGAAGCGCAGACTTCATGCTGTGCTACCACCACCCCGCTGTCCCCACGATTTCTGATGAAAACCGGTACCCGTCCTCGACGATTGCCAAAGACCGGATCATAGCTGTCAGCGGTGCCGGTGCTGACGGGCGCACCAAGTTCATCTTGGAGGGCGATGACACGGTGCCGCTTTTGTCTTATTCACCTGACACCTTTCTGGGCCGGGTGTCCCAGGTTTGCCTGAAACGGGGAAACTTAAGCGGCAAAGTGGATCCTATCTATGAGAATTCGGTGGCTGAAGCACTCAAGTCCGCCTGTCTGGCCGGCCTGGGAGTTGCCTTCCTGCCCGAAGGGGCTGCGGCGCGGGAGCTGAAAGACGGCACACTGCACAAAATCAGCAGTCCGGAATTCGAACTCGACATTGACATAAAGCTTTACCGGTCAATCGAACGTTCCAGAGCTGAACTGGAGCGCTTCTGGATGCTGGCTCAAAACCCCTGAGGCCTGCGGCAGCGTTTACCGCGCTGATGAGGCGGCGCTTTCTGCCAGTGTCCAAAACCGCTCCACGGACGGGCGGCTTCTTTCAATCGAGCGGTACAGCTTGATGGACATCCGGCGTTCAGATACGTCGTCGCTGATGCGCACAAGCTTGCCCTGATCAAGCAGTGGCAGGATTGTCATCCGGGGCAGCCAGGCCACTCCCAATCCTTCCGCACAGGCCGCTTTCTGCGCTTCAGCCACCGAGTTTTCGCTGCGGATCTCCAGTTTTTCCGCCAGTTCTGCCCGCTTGATGGAGATCTCGCTCATCCGCCCCAGAAAGCTCTCCGGGGAATAGGCCAGGAACGGCAGTTTACCGTCCTGATCGAAGCGGTAGAGCGCGTTGCCAAACGCGTCGGTGCCGGACACGGCCACAAGCCTGTCGTCCGCGATCCTGATTGACGGGTAGCGGTCATCTTTGGACATTGTGGCAATGGACGGATGATCATAACAGAGCATGAAATCTGTTGTTCCGGCCATCAGCGTTTCGACACAGTCCGAGAAATTCTCAACCGCAAACTTAGTGTTGATCGGGCCAATGGCAGCGGAGATGCTCTTTATCCACGCTGGTACAAAGGAAATTGCGAGTGTGTGCAGAGCGGAAATACTGATCACATCCCCCTCGCGCCGCACGAGCTGCTTCAGATCCTGCCGGGCGAGGCGAAGCGCATTCATGGTCTCATAGGCTGTTGGCCGGAAAGCCTCTCCGGCTGCCGTCAGAACCACCGGGTGCACGCTTCTGTCAAACAGGACCGCTCCCGCCCAGTGCTCCAGATTCTTAATCCTGCGCGTGAAGGCAGACTGGCTGATGTTTCTGGCGCTGGCGGCCTTGGCAAAGATTCCTGCCGACGCAAGGGCGAGGAAATCCTCCAGCCAATCTGTTTCCATACCTGCTCTCCTTAGGGCGCGATTGATTGTAACGGGGAACGGCGGCTGAAGGTGTTGCAAACCTTGCAATCCCCTTGCAAGTTATCTCTGGCAGCCTGACACACAGGACCTGCGGGCCTGGAGCACCGCAAACGGAAAGGCCGCCGCTGTTCAAGCTCTGCGCGGCCGCGAAACATGCCAAGCCCGGATTGATATGGCCCTCATTTTGGTGATCATGAGGTCCAGCTGCCGTTTGAACACGCAGCAACTGGCCAGACAGCGGAAACAGACAGCAGAGACATGCATACAGATCAGCTCATTGCCTGCCCGACCTGCGACGTGCTGAACCGCGACGAGGATGTGAAGCCACATTCGGTTGCCCGCTGCGCCCGCTGCGGCACGGTGCTGGCAGCGCCCAAGTCGGGCGCCATGACACGGATCGCGATGCTGTCGCTGACCGCGCTGATCCTGCTCGCCGCAGCGGCCGGTTTCCCGTTTCTGGAGCTGAGAGCACAGGGCCTGTCGCATCAGGCCTCGGTCCTGGACGCCGTGCTGGCCTTTTCCAGCGGGCCGATGGCGCCTCTGTCGCTGGCGACCGGCCTGCTGATCGTGCTGCTGCCCGCGGCACGCTATAGCGCGCTGATCTATACTCTGGCGCCGATGGCCCTGGGATGGCACCCCGCGCCGCATGCCGCAACGGCCTACCGCTGGGCTGAGCGGCTGAAACCCTGGGCAATGGCTGAGATCTTCATCATCGGCGTGGCGGTGGCGCTGGTCAAAGTCTCCGGCCTGGCCCGCGTCGGGCTGGGGCCCGCCTTCTGGGCATTTGCCGCGCTCCTGGTGGTCACCATTCTGACCGACAACGCAATTTGCAGGCTGACCGTATGGAAAACCCTGAAAACCCGCAGCGCTTCCTGACTGCCGCAGCCGCCGGGCTGGCCGGCTGCCGCGCCTGCGGAACCGCCAACCCGGGCGGTGCCCGGGCTTGCACGTGCTGCGGCAGCCCGCTGGCGCCTGCCGCCCCCGCCAGCCTGCAGCGTGTCTGGGCCTGGCTGGCAGCGGGGCTGGTCGCCTATGTGCCCGCCAATGTCTACCCGATGCTGCGCACAACCACCTTCGGCCGCAGCTCAGAAAACACCCTGATCGGCGGCATCGCCGAACTGTTCAGCCACGGCTCCTACGGTGTGGCCCTGATCGTTTTCTTCGCCAGCATCGTGATCCCCGTGGCCAAGTTCCTGGCCATCGCCTATTTGGCGGTGTCCGTCCGCAAACCGGCAGCCCTTGGCGGTCATGGCCGGCTGGTGCTTTATGAAGTGGTCGAATTTATCGGGCGGTGGTCGATGATTGATGTCTTTGTGGTGGCAATCCTGACCGCCCTCGTCCAGCTTGATTTCGCCGCTGCCATCGCCCCCGGCATGGCAGCGGTCAGTTTTGCCTTGTCGGTTGCCTTTACCATGCTGGCTGCCCAGAGTTTTGATCCGCGCCTGATCTGGAACGCGGAAAGCGAGAATTTGAATGACCACGCCTGATCCCGCCCCGATGAACATCACGGCCCGGCGCCCTTCGCCCTGGCGCAATCTTTCACTGGTCTGGCTGGTGCCGCTGGCGGCGCTGGCGGTTTCCCTCGGGGTGGCCTGGAAAGCCTATTCCGAGCGCGGTGTGCTGATCACCATCAGCTTTGAAAACGCCTCTGGCATCGCTGCAAATGAAACAACGGTGCGCTACCGCGATGTGGTGATCGGCCGGGTGGAAAAAGTCGGCTTTGCCGGCGATCTGAGCAAGGTGTCCGTCCAGGCCCGCATCGACAAGGAGATCGCCCCTTATCTGGACGCGGATGCCGCCTTCTGGGTGGTGCGTCCGGAAGTATCGGCACGCGGCATATCCGGGCTTAGCACGGTGCTGTCCGGCGTCTACATCGAAGGCAGCTGGGATCAGGACGCGGGTCTTGCACAAACCATTTTTAAAGGCGCCGACCGGCCGCCGCTGGCGCAGCCGGGCCGTGGCGGCCGGCGTATTACCCTGCGCACCGATGACGGCCGGATGATTTCCGAGGGCGCACCGGTGCTGTTCCGCGGCATTGAGGTCGGGCGTTTGGAAACTCCGCGCCTGACCGTCAGCGGCGACAGCATTGTCGTCGATGCCTTCATCGAAGCGCCCCACGACCGGCGCATCAACTCCGCCACCCGGTTCTGGGACAGCTCTGGTTTCTCGGTCTCGATCGGCCCCAGCGGGCTGTCGCTTGACGTGGACAGCATCGCCTCCCTGGTGGCCGGAGGCATCGAGTTCGATTCCGTCTTTGACGGCGGCCAGGCTGTTGGCCCCGGCACCGTCTTCGACATCCACGCGGACGAGGCCGCGGCCCGCCGTACCGCGTTTGCCCGCACCCTGTCTGGCGGGGTTGCCGTCGCCGTCGCCTTTGACGAGTCGGTGGCGGGCCTGGCCAGCGGCGCGGCGGTTCAACTGCGCGGGGTCAAGGTGGGCGAGGTCAGCAGCCTCAACGCCGCCATTCAAAGCGGCGGCGAAGCCGAGGTGCGGCTGATCGCCAAGCTGCTGCTGGAGCCTGCACTGATGGGACTGCCGCGCGGCGCGGGCGAGGCAGAGGCGCTTGATTTCCTTGACCAGGCGGTGGCGGGCGGCCTGCGGGCGCGGCTGGCGTCTGCCAGCCTGTTCAGTTCGGAGCTGATCATCGAACTGGTGACGCTGGAGGATGCAGAGCCTGCGGTGTTTGCCCGCACCGCCGAACCGTTCCCGCAACTGCCCAGCGCCCCCTCCGATCTGCCCGACTTCACCGCAACCGCCGAAGGCATGCTGGAGCGCATCAACGCGTTGCCGGTCGAGGAGCTGATGGCACAGGTCATCGCAACGCTCGCCAGCATCGAGAACCTGGCCTCCGCCGACAGCACCCGCCAGACCCCGGCGGCGGCCGTCGCCTTGCTGGAAGACGCCCGCGCCCTGGTGACCGACCCCGGCACCCGCGCCCTGCCCGGGGAATTGCACGGCGCGGTCGCTGACCTGCGCGCAATGCTGACGGAGCTGCAGCAGGGCAAGGCCGCGGCCAAACTGACCGCCGCTCTGGACCAGGGCAGCCAGGCCGCCGCCAGCCTTGCCGCCGCATCGGATGAGCTGCCGGCCTTGGTTGCCGACTTCCGGGCGCTGGCGGCCAAGGCGAATTCGCTGGAGGCCGAGGAGCTGATCCGCTCCGCCAGCCAGCTGATGGAAAGCGCCGACGCGGTGATCGGCACCGAGGGCGCCCGCGCCCTGCCCCCGGCCCTGACCGCCGCGCTGGCGGAGATGCAGGCCACACTGGAAGACATGCGCCAGGGCGGGCTGGTCGAGAATGCCAATGCAACCATGTCCTCTGCTCGCGGCGCGGCTGACGCTGTAGCTGCCGCTGCAGAAGGCCTGCCAGCGTTGTCCGCCCGGCTGGAACGCCTCGTGGCCCAGTCAGAGGCGCTGATCGCCTCCTATGGCTCCCGCTCCAGCTTCAACTCCGAAACCCTGGACGCACTGCGCGAGATCAGAACCGCCGCCCGTGCGGTGTCCCAGCTGGCGCGCAAGATCGAACGCGACCCGAATTCCCTGCTGTTTGGAAGATAAGATGATTAAAGCCCTGAAATTTCTGCTCCCCATAACCCTGCTGGCGGCCTGCGCCGGGGGCAATGATCCGCGTTATCTGATTGCCTCTGCGCCGGGTGAAACTGTCGCCAATCTGCGCTCCCGCTCGATTGAGGTGCGGCTGGTGTCGCTGCCCGCCTACGCCGCGGCCTCGGACATCGTTGCGGAGGGCGAAGGCGGCGCGCTTTATGCACTGGGTGGCGCGCAATGGGCAGATGATCCGGCCCGCGGCATGACCGCCGCCCTGGCCCGCGGATTGAACGAGCGCACCGGCGCTGCCGCAGCCATCGAACCCTGGCCGCTGAACAACGGCCCGGACGCGCGCCTGGATGTGCGGGTGGATCAGGTCTATGCCCGCGCCGATGGCCAGTTTGAGCTGTCCGGCCAGTTCGCGGTCTCCTCGCCCGAAGGCACGATGCGGGAATTCGTGAAGCGGTTTGACATCACCACGCCCGTCAACGGCACTGGCCCGGCTGCCACCGCCGATGCCCTGTCGGTAGCGCTGGCAGAGCTGGCCCGCCAGGTTTCACAGTCCCTGTAGACGGCCTGGTTGAAACCTTCCGGCGGACCTGTCAGCAGGCCGCCGTCACGATGATTTCCACTTTCAGCTCCGGCCGCGCCAGCTTGGCCTCGCCGCAGGCGCGGGCCGGGGCGTGGCCTTCGGGCACCCAGGCATCCCAGACCGCGTTCATTCCGGCAAAGTCCTCCATGTCGGCGAGCCACACAATCGCCTGCAGGATCTGCTTCGGCGAGGACCCGGCCTTTTCCAGCAGCGCCTCGACGCGGGACAGGCAGTCGCGGGTCTGCGCGGCCACATCGGCGCCGTCGCCGACCTGTCCGCACAGATAGGCGACGCCGTTGTGCTTCACGATCTTGCTCATGCGGGTGCCGGTGTCGATCCGTTCGATCATTATTTTCTCCTATTCAGCGGCATTGGCGGATGGGTCTTCCATCGCGGCCAGTTCACCCAGTGTCACGGGTTTAATCGGCGGCCGGATCCGGTAGTAGCCGGTTTCATCCGGCGTCTGCCCGTTGGCCTCCGCCAGCAGCGCGGTCACGGTCAGCCCGCAATAGCGGCCCTGGCACGGCCCCATGCCTGCGCGGCCAAAGGCCTTGGCCTGGTTCGGCCCCAGGCAGCCAAGCTTGGCATAGCTGCGGATGTCCCCCGCAGTGACCTCCTCGCAGCGGCAGACGATGGTGCTGTCCGCAGGCCGCAATGCGTCTGCATAGGGCGGATAGGCCGCATCCAGAAACGGCCGCACAGAGGCTTCCCGGCTGCGGCGGCTGAACAGCGGTGCGGCCAGACGGTCGCACTCCTGCAATGTGATCCGGCCCAGCTCCTCTGCCGCTTTCAACGCGGCGATCCGCCCGGCAAATTCTGCCGCGATGGCGCCGCTGATACCGGCACCGTCCCCGGCAATCAGGACACCGTCCCTGCCGGTCTCACCCCATTTTCCAGTCTCAGGCACAAAACACTGCTGCGCTTCGGACCAGGCATGCGGCACCCCGATGGAGCGGGCAGCCTGGGTGTTCGGCACCACCCCGTGATGCAGCAGGACGGTATCGCACGCGATTCTGTGCGCCTGCCCCTTGCTGCGGAAGGACACGGCTTCCGCCCGGGTGCTGCCCGTTACCGCGATGTTCGCCGCACCGGTATAGCGCGGCACACCGGCGCG
This sequence comes from Leisingera sp. S132, assembly GCF_025144465.1. Classification (NCBI taxonomy): domain Bacteria; kingdom Pseudomonadati; phylum Pseudomonadota; class Alphaproteobacteria; order Rhodobacterales; family Roseobacteraceae; genus Leisingera; species Leisingera sp. S132. The sequence continues at coordinate 462,148 of NZ_CP083553.1, read as the reverse complement.
CTTGATTTCCGCCAGCATTTTCATCCCCTTGGCCAGATAGCGCCAGCCGCGCAGCGCACCCGGCAGGTGGCGGGCGGATGCCATGAGGCCGGCCGCGGCCTGGGTCTCCACAAGCGCCAGCGGCGGCGTGCCGGCACGCACCATCTGCGCTGCGATCAAGTAAAGCAGCGGCCCGCTGCCGGTTAGCACGGCGCGGCGCGGCAAGACGCCGGATTGCTTCAGGAGAATCTGCGCGGCGCCTGCGGTCATCACACCCGGCAGGGTCCAGCCAGGGACCGGCATCGGACGCTCCAGCGCGCCGGTGGCCAGGATTATCCGTTCCGCGTCCACCTGCCCGGCCCGGCCATGCCGGGTGAAGGAAATGCGGAAACCGTCCTCGATGGCCCAGACAACAGCGCCGGAAAGATGGGTGACCGCCGAATGACGCAAGCCTTTTGTCAGGGTTGCCCCATGCAGATACTCCTGCCCAAGAATGGCACCGCGCGGGCCGCCTGCGCGGTCCACGTCGCGGTAGATCTGCCCGCCGGGTCGGTTCTGTTCATCCAGAAGGGCGACGCTCAGGCCCAATTGCGCGGCCTCGGATGCGGCGGCCATGCCTGCCGGACCGGCGCCGATGATTGCCAGGTCAAACCGTTGCATTGCCAGCCTCCGCTTCATGCGGGCGGGCAATCCGCATGCCCTCTTCCACTTCCAGCATACAGGCCTGCTGCACCCGGCCGCCGGTTTCCACCAGGCAGTCGAAACAGGCGCCCATCATGCAGAACGGTGCCCGCGGCGCACCTGAGACGGGGGTGTGGCGGAACACCTGCACGCCAGCGGCCAGCAGCGCGGCGGCCAGGTTGGCGCCTGCGGGCAGGTCCAGCGGCTCGCCGTCAAACCAGACCCGCACGCGGGGGCCCTCGCCTGCCAGCTCAAGAAACGGGGAAACGCTCTTCACTGAACACCTCCAGATCCGGGGCGGCCGCAGTGCCTTCCAGCCAGTCGGGCAGGAACAGCGCATGGGCCGCGGCCAGGGTGATGCCGCTGTGGCAGGTGACGAGGTAAGCGCCCGGCAGTTCCGGACTTTCCTGATAGATCGGCAGCCCGTCAGGCGACAGGATGCGCAGGGCGCCCCAGCTGCGCACCAGCTGCACGCGCGCCAGAGCCGGATAGGCCGCGATGGCCTCGGCGGCCAAGCCTGACAGGCCCGGCTGCGTCACCCCGTCATTCAGCCCGACCTCCTCGTTGGTGGCGCCGATCTGAATGCCGCCCTCGTCCACCTGGCGGGCAATCAGCGAGGGACGGTTGATCAGCTTTGGCATCTTCTCAGTGATCAGCACCTGGCCGCGCTGCGGCCGCACCGGCGCCTTGAAGCCCAGCTTAGGGCCAAGCTCCATCGCGCCAAGGCCTGCCGAGAGCACAACCTTGCCCGCCGTAACCACGGTGCCGTCGCTGCACTGGACCTTGAAGGCATCGGGCTTGGATACCCCGGTGACGGTTTTGCCGTTCAGAACCGTGCCGCCCAGCCGCCGCACGTCCTCTGCCAGTGATACCAGCAGCCGCAGCGGGTTTGCGTGGCCATCCTGATGATGCAGGATCGCGCCCGCCACCTTGGGGCCGATATGCGGCTCCTCGCGGCTCAGCGCATTGCGGCCCAGAACCTCATACGGGTAGTTGCCGCCCAGCTTGTCCTTCAGCGCATCGTACTGCGCCACAGTGGCGTAAAGCGTCTCCTCGGAGAAATGCAGATCGTAGCCGCCGTTCTGCTGCAGCACGACGGAGCGGCCGGTACCGTCTTCCAGCTCGGCGGCAAACCCGCCCCAGGCTGCGGCGGACTGCTGGCTCCAGCTGGCGTAGCGCGGCTGCTTCATGCCCTTGGACTGCACCCAGACCAGGCCGAAGTTGCCGCGGCTGGCCCGAAGGGCGCCGTCATCGCCGTCCAGCACCGTGACGCGCTTGCCGCGCCTCAGCAGCCCCCAGGCCACCGACAGGCCGACAACGCCGCCGCCGATCACTGCATAGTCTGCTTCCATCCTGCCGCCTCTCCGGGGTTGGCTGCGGTTGCGGGGCGGCGCAAAGCCGCCCCTGTCCTTGATACGGGATTACTTGCCGATCTGGTCAAGAATGCCCTGGCCCCAGTCGGCGCCAACGTCTTCCAGAACCACCGGCCAGACATCCGCGCGCACCTTGGCGGCCATCGCGGCCAGTTCGCCGGCGCTCAGATCCACCACCTTGGCCCCCAGTTCATCCGCCAGCCGCTGCTCCCATTTGCCCTGATCCTCTTCGGCGACGGTCCAGCGCTGCGCCTCGAACTCCGCCGCGGCGGCTTTCAGCGCCTCCTGATCTTCGGCGTCCAGCTCAGACAGCGAGCCGTTGGAGATGATCATGTACCAGACCTCAAAGTGGGTATTGGCCGGCACATAAGCCTTGGTCACATCGCGGAAGGACGCGTAATAGCCTTCGGCGCCGGAACCGATTACGCCGTCAACCACGCCGGTCTGGATCGCAGTGAACGCCTCGGAGAAGGGGATCGGCGACGGGATGTAACCCAGCGCCTCGCCGGTCAGCTGGAAGCTCTTGATGCCGGGCACCCGCACCTTGATGCCATTGGATTGCGACGGGTCGCCGGGGCTGACCGCGTCGGTGTTCAGCGCAATGCCGCCGAAATAAACCGGATAGGCCGCCAGCATGGTGATGTCCTGCTTGGCGTAAAGCTCTCCCATCACGCCGCGCACCGCGCCGCCGGGGCCGTAGATCTTGCGGGCCTCATCCCAATTGTTGGCCAGATAGGGGAAGGAGCTGATCTGCATCCGGCGGTCTGCGGCGGCAGCGGCCGGCTGGGTCGCCATGTCGATGGCGCCGACGCTGATGCGCTCCTGCACGGTGGTGTAATCCCCCAGCGCCGAGGCCGGGAAGATGTTGATCGAGACATCGCCGCCGGTGGCCTCGTCCACCTGGGCTGCAAAGGCGCGCAGCTCCTTGTCGATGGTGGTGTCCTGCGGGCGCACGTGGCTCATCTTCAGGTCCGCGGCCTGGGCGAGGCCCGCCAGCGACATCAGGGCAGCAGCAGCGGTGCCGGTCAGAAAGTGTTTCATGGGTAGTCTCCTCCGTAGGGTGTCAGGTGTATGTCAGGGATGGGGTCAGTAGCCGAAGAACCGCGGCAGAAAGAGCGACAGGTCGGGCCACAGCGAGGTCAGGAAGACCACCGGCACATAGCCTGTCAGGATCAGGATCATTGCGGGCGGGATCACCTTGGTGACCTTCACGTTGCCGATCCGCGCCCCAAGGTAGAGGATCGAGGCATAGGGCGGTGTGACGCCGCCCATCGCGGTGTTGACGCCCATGATCGCGGCGAACTGCACCGGGCTGACGCCGATCGCCTGCATCAGCGGCAGCAAGAGCGGCGCAATCAGGATGATGGCGGTGACGTCGTTCACGACCATGCCGACCAGGAACAGCAGGATGTTGATGAAGATCAGCAGCAGCACCTTGTTCTCGGTAACTTCGAAGATCGCGCTGACCATCTTTTGCGGGATCGCCTCATAGACGAACATCTGGCTCAGGATCATCGAGAACAGGATCATCACCATGATCGCACCCACGGCCGTCGCGGCCTCCTTGCCAGCCTCCAGGAAGCTGTCCCATTTCAGGCCCTTGTAGATGAAGAACCCAACCGGCAGCGCATAGATCACCGACAGCGCGGCGGCTTCAGTCGGGGTCATGATGCCGCCGTAAATACCGCCCAGGATGATCACCGGCATCAGCAGCGCCGGGGTGGCGTTAAAGCCCTTCTTGGCCACATCGCCTGCCAGCTGGGAGAAGGTGGGCGCATCATCCAGCACCAGGTTGAACTTGCGGCTCATCCACAGGTTCATGGCTGAGAAGTTGAACATAATCAGCAGGCCCGGCCCCAGGGTCGCCAGGAAACAGGCAAGGATCGAGGTATCGGTCACCCAGCCATAGACGATCATGGTCACCGACGGCGGGATCAGCAGGCCCAGAATCGACGAGTTGGCAATCAGCGCCGTTGCATATTCCCGCGGGTAGCCGCGCTTTTCCATCTCGGGGATCAGCAGCGGGCCGATGGCGGCGATGCCGGTCAGGCCGGAACCGGAGATCGCGCCGATAATGGCGCAGCTGACCGCGGCCACTACGCCCAGTCCGCCGCGGACATGGCCGATGAAGGCGTTGACGAAGTTCAAAAGCGAGGCGGCGATGCCGCTGGCCGACATGATGGTGCCAGCCAGCACGAACAGAGGAATGGCCAGCAGCACCGGGTTGCCCAGCTGCTGGGACCCCCACAGCATCATGCCCTTCATGGTCACATCACCCAGGAAATACATGATCATCAGGGCGGCCCCGAAACAGTAGGGCAGCGGCACGCCAAGGGTCAGGGTCAGCACCAGGACGGCGATGGCAAGAAGGGCGATCTCGATCATTTTGCGGCTCCGGCGCGCAGGGCATTGATGTGGCGCAGCAGGTGCACTGCGGTGTAGAGCATCATCAGCGCCAGACCGGCTGCCAGTGCCACTTCGGAATAGAATGTCGGCAGGTAGAGCGTCGGGCTCTCCTTCCAGACCCGCCAGGCGTACTGGGTGTATTCCCAGGCCCAGCTCAGCAGCCACAGGCCGACGGTCAGGCTGATGACTTCACCGATGATTGCCAGCACGGTGTGGCCGCGCTCTGTCTTGATGGCGATCTCCAGCACGTTGGCGCGGATGTGGGTGTCCTCGCGCGAGGCGTTCACAGCGCCGAGGATGTAGAGCCAGATGGTCGGGTAGAGCATGGTCTCCTCCAGCCCCATCACCGGGATCTGCAGCAGATAGCGGGTGACCACCTGCACGAACTGTCCCAGGGCCACCAGGCAGATCAGCCCGGTCAGCAGATACTTCGAAAATGTGTCCATCTATCCTCCTTCCGGCGTCCCCGCACCGGGTTTGGTGGATTTGGCTGGACAAGGGGCATAAGATCAATTTCAAAATATCTGTGACTCCATAAACTGTCTTGATACCCCAGCCATGAACTTCTCGATCCGCCAGATCTTCACCTTCCGCGAGGTCATGCGCAGCGGCTCCATCTCTCAGGCCGCGCGCACCGTCGGGCGCACCCAGCCCGCCGTCAGCACGATGATCTCCACGCTGGAGGGCGAGCTGGGCTTCAGCCTGTTCGTACGTGAGCAGGGCAAGCTGATCCCGACGCCGGAGGCCCGGTTCTTTCTCGAGGAGTGCGAGACCGTTCTGGAGCGCATCGAACGGGTCGAGCGCACGGTCAGCAAGATCCGCAGCCACGAGGCCGGCAAGCTGCGTGTCGCCTGCCATCCGGCGGCAGCCGGGCTGTTCATGCCGCGGATTCTAACGGATTTTCTGCAAGGCAAGGATGAGCTTGAGGCGGCACTGATCATGCGGTCTTCCGACGTGATCGAGGACCTGATCGCGTCGCAGCAGTTCGACATCGGCTTTGCCGAGACCCCGGCCCCGCGCCCCTCAGTCCGGCAGATGGATTTCGATCTGGAATGCGTCTGCGTCGTCCCTGCCAGCGACCCGCTTGCCGCTGCCGCGGAAATCACCCCGCAGGACCTGGACGGCAAACCGATGGCGGTGCTGTTCGATCAGCACCCGCTGACAGTGCGGACAGAGGCCGCCTTTCACCGGAGCGGCTGCCGGTTCCGCAAGCGGCTGGAGCTGCGCACCTGGGCACCTGGCCTGCAATTTGTTGCGGCAGGCATCTGCTACATGATCTGCGACATGATCACTGCCTACAGCTGCCTGCAGCAGCGGCAGACCACGAAGGATCTGGTGTTTCGCAGGTTCCGCCCGCGAATCGGAACCGGCGTATCGATCCTGACGCCGGGCTACGCCACCCAGTCGCTGACCTCCAAGGCATTCGCAGAGCAGCTGTGCAACGCCATCGAAAACATGCAGGCGGAAATGGAAACCTGCCTTGGCCACCAGGGGCAGGCCTTCCCCGCGCCTCCGCAGTAATGCGTACCGCGGCAGCGCGAATGCGGACGACGCGCAGGTTATTCTCCGCACAGCCCTCCTATCTGCAATCCGTTTCCCTTGTCAGAAAATTGCGGCCGGCAGCCAGGTGGCAAGACCGGGGAACAGCCAGACCAGCAGAACGCCCGCCGCCTGCAACCCGATGAACGGCACCACCCCCTGGTAAATCTGGCGGGTGGTGACTTCCTTGGGCGCGGCGCCGCGCAGGTAAAACAGCGAAAAGCCAAAGGGCGGCGTCAGGAAACTGGTCTGCAGGTTGATCGCAATCAGGATGCCCAGCCAGACCGGATCATGGCCCATCAGGATCAGGGCCGGCGTCACCAGCGGCAGCACGATGACAGAGATTTCGACAAAATCGAGGAAGAAGCCCAGCACAAAGATGAACAGCATGCAGAACAGCAGCGCACCGGTCGGGCCGCCGGGCATGCTGCCCAGGAAATGCGCCACCCGCTCCTCGCCGCCCAGCCCGATGAAAACCAGGGAGAACATGCCAGCCGCCAGAATGGTTGCAAAGATCATCGCCGTCATCGTAGCGGTTGAGGTCACGGCGTCATGCAGGATGCGTTTCTGCAGCCCGCTGCGCAGGGCCGCCAGGATGGCAATACCCCCTGCGCCCGCCAGCAGCGCATAGAAAACGCCCGCTGCCAGATCGCCGGCGCCCAGGTCGCTGCGCTGCAGCCGCACCGGATGCACACCGGACAGGATCCCCAGCAGGATCAGGGCCGCCGCACCGAACAGGATCAGCGGCGCCGGGCCGCCTGCCCTTGCGCCCGCCATCAGCAGGGCGCCGATGCCGCCCACCGATGCCGCTTCCGTCGGGGTGGCAACACCGCCCAGGATGGCGCCGAGCACGGCAAAGATCAGCAGGACCGGCGGCACCACCGCGCGCACGATTTCGGCACGTGCCGGGCGGACCGCCCCGGCCGGCGCCGACGGCATGTCCTGCGGCCGCAGCAGGCCGCGGATCAGGATGTAGAGAAGATAGAGCAGCACCAGCACCAGCCCCGGAACCAGCGCCGCGGCAAAAAACTGGCCCACCGACAGCGCCTCGACTGAGAACTTGCCCTGTTCGTACTGGGCCTGCTGGTAGGCGTTCGACATCACATCCGCCAGGATGATCAAAAGCGTTGAAGGCGGGATGATCTGCCCCAGCGTGCCGGCCGTGCACACAATGCCTGACGCCACCCGCGGATCATAGCCTGCGCGCAGCATGGCTGGCAGGGCGATCATCCCCATCGCCACCACGGTCGCGCCGACAATCCCGGTCGAGGCCGCCAGCAGCGCCCCAACCAGTACCACCGAAATACCCAAGCCCCCCTTCAGCTGGCCGAACAGCCGCCCCATGGTGTCCAAGAGCTCTTCCGCGATGCGGCTTTTCTCCAGGATTGCCCCCATCAGCACGAATAGCGGAATGGCGATCAGCACCTCGTTGCTCAGCAGGCCGAATGCCCGCTGGCCCAGCGCCCCCAGCAGCGAGATGTCCATTACCCCCAGCACCCAACCGAGATAGGCAAAGATCACCGCCACACCGGCAATGGAGAAAGCGACCGGAAACCCCATGAGGATCGCCGCCATCAATGCGGCGAACATGATCAGGTCAAGATAGGCGGTCATCAGGCGTCACCTTCGGAAAGCAGGCGGATCAGCAGCGCCAGAGATTGCAGCATCACCAGCACGCAGAAGGCCGGGATCAGCGATTTCAGCAGGAATACGGCCTCAATGCCGCCAACTGCCAGCGGGCCTTCGAGGATGGACCAGGAATTGCGCACCGACGGCCAGGACCAGTAGAGCAGCGCCGCCATCGAGGGCAGCAGCAAAAACAGGTGGCCGAAGATATCGATGCGGCGCTGCGCCCTGCGGCTGAGGCCGGCATAAAACACATCGACCCGCACATGCTTGTCGACCAGCAGAGTGTAGCCCGCGGCCAGCATGAACAGGGTGGCATGCATATAGAGAACGCTCTCCTGCGCGGCGATCGAGTTCACCCCGAACACATAGCGCCCGACCACGATAGCGAACTGCGCCAGCACCATGACCAGCGCCAGCCAGCGCACCACATGCGCCAGCCCCCGGTTCACACCGTCCAGCGCATCTGCAACCCGTTGCATCCTGCTCTCCCCATCAAAAACCGGCGCCCGCTGCTGCAGGCGCCGGCTGTCTTGCCGCTATCAGTAACCCATCACCGAGGCACGGGCATTCATCTGGCCATTGTCGGCATAGCTCATGTAGCCGCCCACGCTGTCACGGTAGGCCAGGAAGCTTTCGGTGATGCGGCGCACCAGCTCATCCTCGTCCTCCTGCAGTTCGGCAATCACTTCCTTGGCGGCAGCGCCCATTGCGGCGATCACGTCCTCAGGGAACATCTTCACCTGCACACCGTCCTCGTCGACCATCTTCTTGAGGGCCAGCGCGTGTTTGGTGGTGTATTCGGTCCAGACCGGATTGTAGAGGCTCTCGCAGGCCAGCGACACGACCTGTTTCAGATCATCGGGCAGCCCGGCAAAGGCATTGGCATTGACGCCGCATTCCTCAGCCGAGGACGGCTCGCCCACACCGGGCCAGTAATAGTTCTTGGCCACCTGGTAATAGCCCAGCGCACTGTCGGTCCAGGGGCCGATGAACTCACCCGCGTCCAGCGCGCCGGTCTGCAGGCCCTGGAACATCGCCGGGCCGCTGGTGGCCTCTGCCGCCATGCCCAGTTTCGAGGCCATTTCCGACGCCAGGCCGGTGGTGCGGAACTTCAGCCCTTTCAGGTCTTCGGCAGAGTTGATCTCGGTCTTGAACCAGCCGCCCCACTGCGGGCCGGAGTTGCCGCACAGGAACGGCTTGATGCCGAAACGGCCGTACATCTCGTCATACAATGCCTGGCCGCCGCCGTGGTACAGCCAGCCGAACTGCTCATCCGCGCGCAGGCCGAACGGCTGCGAGCCGAACAGCAGAATGCCCTTGGACTTGGAGCCCCAGTATGCCGGAACAGCATGGTACAACTCAGCCGTGCCTTCGGACACCGCGTCGAACACCCCGCGGCCCGGCACCAGTTCACCCGCGGCAAACAGCTTCACCTCGATCCGGCCGCCCGAAAGAGTGGTGATCCGGTCGGCCAGCATCTGCGCCGCCACACCCGGTCCCGGCAGGTTCTTGGGCCAGGCCGTGACCATCTTCCACTGCATCTTGCCCTGAGCGATGGCCGGGCTGGCCAGCGTGGCCGCAGCCGCGCCCATTGCGCCTGCTTTCAAGAATGCGCGTCTTTCCATGTCTCCAGTCCTCCGTCTGTCGGTGCATCTGCTGCGGGCCGCGCACGGCAGCGCAGATATCGGTTTTTTGTACGCGCTTTACATTAATATGTAGCTACATATTAATGTCAATCACGGTTGCGCGGGTTCAATTCGCCTTTCCGCGCAGAATGCAATATGGAGCGGCGCAGCGCATTTTCCCGTTTGGCCTGGGGAGGACGATGACGGACAAGCAGCGGCATTCCTGGGTGAGCATCCGGGACAGCATCCGGGAGATGATCCTGAACTCCACCTACGGGCCGGGGGACAAGCTGCCGCGGGACGAGGAATTCGCCGCCCGCTTCGGCTGTGCACGCTCCACCGTTCACCGGGCAATGCGCGACCTGGCCCAAAGCGGCCTGGTGGAACGGCGCCGCAAGGGCGGCACCATGGTGCGGCGCGACCCGGTGACGCGGGCAACGCTCAACATTCCGATCACCCGGCTTGAAGTCGAGCAGAAAGGCAGCACCTACGGCTACCAGCTGATCCGGCAATCCGTGCAGCCGTCCAGCCCGGCCATCATGGCCAACTTCGCCCTGCCCGAAGCCCGCCCGATGCTGCGCGTCGAGGCCCTGCACCTGGCCGACAGCCGCCCCTATATTTTCGAGGACCGCTGGATCTGCCTGGAAACCGTGCCGGAGATCACCTCGGTGGACCTGACCCGGGAAAGCGCCAACGAATGGCTGGTCCGCAACCGCCCCTACAGCCGCTGCGACCTGCGCCTCTATGCCCGCCCCGGCACCGACAGCGACAGCGGGATACTTCAAAGCAAGCCCGGGGATGCGCTGTTTGTAATGGAGCGCACCACTTGGATCGGCGAGGCCCCGATCACCAGCCTCAGCGCGGTTGCCCATCCGGGCTACCAGCTGTTCACCCAGGGCTGACGGTCCGCGCCGCCGCGGCCTGGCAGTGCCAAGCGGCCTGCCGCAGACCAGAGGGCGTGAACGAAGCTTACCTTCGGGAACGCTCCTTTTTGTTGCGACTCTCCTCTGCTGGTATCAGAATGCCGCCATGCCCGCATTCTTCAACGATCACAGCGGCTTTGACGCCCTCCTCAGCATTTTCGGACGCAGCAGCGTTGCGCTGACGCTTGCGGATTCCACCCAGCCGGACAGCCCGCTTACCGGGGTCAACAGCGCGTTCTGCACGCTGACCGGCTATGGCGCGGATGAGGTTCTGGGGCGCAACTGCCGCTTTCTTCAGCCCCAAGGCGGTGCCGGCCCCGTACGCGAGCGGATGCGCGAATTCCTGACGGACCCCGCCGCCGGGCAGGCGCGTTTCCTGCTGGTGAACCACCGCAAGGACGGCAGCAGGTTTCTGAATCTGGTCTTTTTGGCCAAGCTGATGCGCAGCGGCCAGCAGGTGGCTGTGCTCGGATCCCAATTCGAGGTAAGGGGGCGCAGCAGCACTCCGGCCGAACTCTACGACCGCGCCCTGACAGAGGACTTGAGGCGGATCGAGGAGGCCAGCAGAGTGCATGACCTTGTTTTCCTCGAAAACTACGAAACCCGCGCCTCGGCCCAAGCACTGATCGCGCAGTCCAAGCTCGACTACGGCTAACAGGGCCAGCGCCGGCCGCACTGCAGGCAGGCTATCAGCCAGCGCCTTTCCAGCCAGCGGCAGCACCGCCCTCGGTTTCGAGCAGCCGCGCCAGGGTCTGCCAGCAGGCGCTGTCCTGCATCTGACTCACGTTGAACCGCATGAACGGCGCCTTGCCTTGCGACACGCTGAACACATTGCCGGGCGCCAGAACCATCCCCTCCTGCAGGGCGGCACGCGCAAGCACCGCCGCATCCATCCCGCCCGGCAGCTCGCTCCACAGGTAGAAACCGCCGCGCGGCTGCACCCAGGGTCGGATCCCAAGCTCCGCCAGCCGCACCTGCGCCTCAGCCCGGCAGCGGCTCAGCCGGTGGCGCAGGGCCTCCAGATGCTTGCGGCAGCTGCCATCCGTCAGCACTGTGTGCAGCAGTTCCGCCACCATCGGGCTGGGGCCGCTGAAATTCACCGCAACCTGCAGGTCGGTCAGCGCCTCGATCCAGCTGCCGCGGGCGGCAATGTAGCCGCAGCGCAACGAGGCCGAGAGGGTTTTTGAAAAACTCCCGGTCCGCACCACCCGCTCCAGCCCATCCAGTGTGGCCAGCCGCGGGGATAGCTCCGGCTCGAAATCCGCAAAAATGTCATCCTCGACAATGATCAGGTCATGCTGCGCGGCCAGCGCCAGCACCCGGTGCGCCACTGGCGCAGTGATCGTGGCCCCGGTCGGATTGTGCAGCGCGGAATTGGTCAGGTAGAGCCGCGGATGATGTTCCCCCAGCGCTGCCTCGAAACACTCCAGGTCCGGGCCGTCCGGCGTGTAAGGCACCCCAAAAATGCGGATCTGATGCGCCCGCAGCAGCGCCTGGAAATTGAAGTAGCAGGGATCATCAACCAGCACGGTGTCGCCCGGGCGCAGCAGCATCCGGCAGACCAGATCCAGTGCCTGCGAACCAGAACCGGTCAGCAGCACTTGATCCGGCGGGCAGGCCAGTCCCTGGTCGAACAGCTGGCGGCTGATATGGCGCCGCAGCCCGGCGGCGCCCTTGGAACTGCCATAGTCCGTCAGCACTGCTTCCGGTGCCGCTGCCAGCGTCCGCATCGCACGGCGCAGGGAGGCCACAGGCATCCAATCCTCCGGCAGCCAGCCGCAGCCTGGCTTGGGCGCATCCGGGCCCGCATCCAGCGACTGCCGCGCCACCCACAATGGATCCACCTCGCGCGCCAGCTGCGGCCCGGTCTCAGACACCGCGAAGGGCTGCGGCTTGGCTGCAACATAGAACCCCGCCCCGCGCCGCGCGTGGATCACCCCTTCGGCGGCCAGAACGTCATAGGCCTCCGCCACGGTGGAAGGCGACACGCCCAGCTTGGCCGCGCAGCCCCGGACCGACGGCAGCTTGTCGCCCGCAACCAGCGCCCGCGACGTGATGCGCCGCCGGATGTCATTGATGACCAGCGCACGTCGGGAGGGCTGTGCCATGGGACACCTCACTGTATTGCTCCAACCTCCAGTACAGTTTTACAAAACTGTATGGCCCTGTATCTGTCTATGACACGCCTGCAGTCTTAGAAAGCCCAAAAGACAAGGGAGTCAGACCATGCAGGCATCGTTTTCAGGCTGGGGCAGCGGGCTGCTGGGTGTCGTGATCTTCAGCGGATCACTGCCTGCAACCCGTGTTGCCGTGGGGATGCTGGACCCGGTGTTCCTGACCTCAGTCCGGGCTGTCATAGCCGCAATGGCCGGTGCCACGCTGCTCCTGCTGCTGCGCCAGCCGGTGCCGCGCCGTCAGGACCTGCTGCCGCTGGCAGTGGTCGCGGGCGGGGTGGTGATCGGCTTTCCGCTGCTGACCGCGATGGCGCTGCAGCATATCACAGCCGCGCATTCGACCGTCTTCATCGGCCTGCTGCCGCTGGCGACCGCCATCTTCGGCGTACTGCGCGGCGGCGAGCGGCCCGGCCCGCTGTTCTGGCTGTTTTCCATCCTCGGCAGCTTTGCGGTGGCGGGGTTTGCCCTGTCGCAGAGCGCGGATGTGTCGCTGGCCGGCGATGCGCTGATGCTGGCGGCCATTACCTTATGCGGTCTGGGATATGCCGAGGGCGCACAGCTGTCGCGGCGGCTGGGCGGCTGGCAGGTGATTTCCTGGGCGCTGGCGCTGGCGCTGCCGGTGATGGCGCTGACTGCGCTGGCCGCCCGGCCTGAAACCCTGGCGGGCCTCAGCCTGCCCGTCTGGATCAGCCTGGGCTATGTCTCGATGTTCTCGATGCTGATCGGGTTTGTGTTCTGGTACCGCGGCCTGGCGCTTGGCGGCACCGCAGGCGTGGGGCAGCTGCAGCTCTTGCAGCCGTTCCTGGGCCTGATCCTGGCAGGCTGGCTGCTGTCAGAGCCGGTGGCCCCCGCCATGCTGGGCGCCACCGCGTTTGTGGTGCTCTGCGTCGCCGGGGCCAAACGGTATGCGTGACAGCCCGCAGGCCGCCAGGCTGGTTACGGCAGCAGCGCCAGGCGCTTGAGGAACAGCGTCTTCACCGCATCTGCCTCAACCGTCATGCAGACCTTGACCGGCTCCCGCCCGCTGTCAGGCGCGGCCAGGGTGGCACCGGAGGTTTCGCCCTCGCAGGACACCTCAAGCGCCACATCACGCATCCCGAACAGTTCCGGGTTGGTGCAGGCGATCACCGCCGCCGGGTCATGCAGCGAACAGCCGTTCTTGCCCGCGACCTCCAGGTAGAATTTCAGGTAGAAATAGGACATCTCCTGCAGCATGCCGCCCAGTTCCGGCGACTTGGCGGCGATCGCCTCAAAGTCGTGCGCAAGGCACAGAATGCGGTGGGTGACGTCCAGCCCGACAAACACCACCTTGGACCCGCCCTGGCACACCACGTCCGCGGCATGCGGGTCATGGTAGATGTTGGCCTCTGCGTGGGGCGTGATATTGCCGCCCTCCTCCAGCGAGCCGCCCATCACCACGATGGATTTCACGTTCCTGATGAACTCCGCGTCCCGCTGCATCGCCAGCGCGATGTTGGTCAGCGGGCCGATCGGGCAGACCACCAGCTCACCCTTGTGCTCCCGTGCCATGCGGCAAAGGAAATCCGCTGCGTCCTCCTCCAGCGCTTGGCCCTTGGGTTCTGCCGCCGGAATGTCGCCAAAGCCCTCGTCGCCGTGCACATGCGCCGAAGGCTTGAACGGCGGCAGCACCAGGGGAGTGGTGGCACCAGCCGCCACCGGCACGTCCAGTTCCGCGGCCTCCAAGAGGCGCAGCGCATTGCGGGTGGCCGTTGCGGTGGTCACATTGCCGAAGATCGTGGTCAGGCCCAGGAGGTCAATGTCCGGGGCCGCGGCGGCATAGAAGATCGCCATGGCATCGTCGATGCCCGGATCGGTGTCGATAATCAGTTTCACCATCTGCCTGTCTCTTTCTGTTCTCAGCCTAGGCTTACTTGAACTTGTCCATCAGTTTTTCCAGCGGCGAGCGGGTATCCGGCGCCACCTCCTCCTTGGCGGGCTGCTTCGCCTCCGCCTTGGGCTTGGTGGTGGAGCTGCGCGGCGGCGCCACCCGCAGGGCCACCGCGTTCATGAACTTGCCGCCATCACCCCTGGCCAGTTCAGCCGCGCCATCCGAAATCCCGCGCATCAGGTCGTCCAGCCAGCCCTCATCTGCCTTGGGGAAGTCGCGCAGCACATAGCCCGCCACCGCGTCCTTGTGGCCCGGATGCCCGATCCCCAGCCGCACCCGCGCATAATCGGCCCCGATGTGCGAATGGATCGACCGCAGCCCGTTGTGGCCGGCATGGCCGCCGCCCTGCTTCATGCGTGCCTTGCCTGGCGCCAAGTCCAGTTCGTCATGCAGCACCACCACATCAGCCGGCGTCAGCTTGTAGAACCGCATCGCCTCCCCCACCGACTGGCCGGACAGGTTCATGAAGGTCTGCGGCTTCAGCAGCAGCACCTTCTCGCCGCCAAGAGTCCCCTCGCAAATCAGCGCCTGAAACTTGGACTTCCAAGGAGAAAACCCGTGATCGCCGGCAATCTGGTCCAGCGCCATGAAGCCGATGTTATGGCGGTTGCGCTCATATTTCGGGCCGGGATTGCCAAGGCCGACAAAGAGTTTCATGGGGGTCCTGCCCGATCTGCGTTTCAAGGAAACCGAGTGATGCCCTATTTGGGCCGCGGAATCCAGAGCCGCGCGGCGTCAGGCAAAGCTGCGGTCCGCCGCAAAAGGCGCCAGGTCCACGTTGGGCTGGCGGCCTTCCGCCAGATCGGTGATCAGCCGCCCGGTAATGCCGCCCAGGGTCAGCCCGATATGCTGGTGGCCAAAGGCATAAAGCACCCGGTCCGACTGCGCGCTGCGCCCAATGACCGGCAGAGAATCCGGCATTGTCGGACGGTAGCCCAGCCATTCGCTGCTCGGCGCGGGCAGCGGCCCCAGCATCTCAGCCCCCTTGCGGGCGATATAGGCCAGCCGGCGCCTGTTCACGGGCGCATCCAGCGCCGCGATCTCCACCGTGCCCGTGAGGCGCAGGCCTTGCGCATGGGGCACCGCATAAAACCCGGCCTCACCCCAGCCCACCGGCCGCGTCACCCGGTGCGCCTCGCCTTCGTACATCACGTGATAGCCGCGCTCTGTGCCCAAGGGCAGTTTCCGCGTGCCAGCCCCTTCGATCTGCTTGGAAAACGCGCCGCTGGCAATCACCGCATGGCCCGCGGTGAGGCTCTGGCCGCCGGCCTGCAGCTCCACGCCAGTGTCCGAGGCGCTGACCGCCTCTGCCCTGGCGCGCAGGGTCGTGCCGCCCAGATCCGTGAAGGCCTTGTGCATCCGGGTGATGAACTCCAGCGGATCGCGCAAACTGCGGGCGGCGTGAAAATGCACGGCGCGTTTGACCGGCAGATGCAGCCCCGGCTCCATCTCCAGCGCTTCCTCCGGGTCCACCTCGCGCCACGGAATGCCCAGGGCGCGGCGGCGCTCCAGACCACCGCTGGCAGCCTTGGCCGCGCTCTCCGTTGACCAGACCGACAGCTGGCCGCGCTCCACCACCAGATCCGCTGCGCCCGCGGCCTCGATCAGCGGGTTGATCCCGGCATCGGCGTGCGACAGGAGATCCGCCAGATGACCCGAAATCCGCTTTGACGGGCCGGGGCGGCAGTTAGCAAGAAAAGACAGCATCCAGCCCGGATTGCGCAGCGCATGGGCATAGGACAGCGACAACGGGCTGTCCTTGGAAAACATCAGGCTGGGCAGCGAGGTCAGCACCGAGGGATCATTCACCGGCAGGCACGCATAGGTCGCCAGCGTGCAGGCATTGCCATAGCTGGTGCCTGATCCCGGATCCTCCGGGTCGATCAGCAATACCTTGTGGCCGCGCATTTGCGCCCACAGCGCGCAGCTCATCCCCACAATGCCCGCGCCCGCAACGGCGATATCGTAGTCCGCCATGCCCGTCTCCTCCCGTCCTCAGAGGGAAATGGGACAGCGGCACAGGCAAAAGTCAATCACCTGCGGACAGTCGGCGCACAAAAGAAAACGGGCCCCCGGATGGGAGCCCGTGAAACCGTTGCCCAAGGGGCGCGGGTCTTATTCTTCGGCAGCGGCTTCTTCGCCTTCGCCTTCTTCTTCGTCATCGGAAGAAGCCAGGCCGGCCGGTGCTGCGATGTTCGCAATCACGAAGTCGCGGTCGATGGTCGGCTTGGCGCCTGCGGGCAGATCCACGGACGAGATGGTGACCACGTCGCCGATGTTCAGGCCTTCCAGGTCCACAACGATCTTCTCCGGGATGTCGCCGGCGGTCACGCTCAGTTCGACTTCCGGACGCACGACGGTCAGCATGCCGCCTTTCTTGATGCCGGGAGCCTTGTCCTCGTTGATGAACTCAACGTGGATGAACAGGTTGATCTTCGAGGTGCGGCGCAGGCGCATCAGGTCGAGGTGGGTCGGCAGGTCCTTGACCACATCGCGCTGAACGTCGCGGCAGATCACGCGCACGTCTTCGTGGCCTTCCACTTTCAGGTTCCACAGGGTGGACTTGAACTGGCCGGCTTTCAGCTTTTTCAGCAGCTCGTTGAACGGAACCTGGATTGCCAGCGGCTCTGCGTCGCCACCGTAAACCACACCCGGAACCATGCCTGCGCGGCGCGCAGCGCGAGCGGCGCCCTTGCCTGTCCCCGCACGTTCCTGGACTACGAGATCAGGAATCTCTTTTGCCATCTTAATTCTCCAATATGACTGCCGGGGTGCCTCCAAGGCTGTCACCCCGCGTGAAGCCGTGCCTATAGCCGCGTTCAGCCAGTTTGGAAAGGGGTTTCATGCCGCCGCAGCCCTTGCGAACAGGGCTGCGGCGGCATTTTCCGGGATCAGATCGACTTCAGGTACTCCAGCAGCGCCTTTTTATCCGCCTCGGAGAGGCTGGTGCCGTAATCGTGGCCGCAGCGGCTGTTGCCCGAATCAAGCTGATCGCAGCCGGTGGTCTCGATCACTTGATCAAAGGCGCTCTGCTCTGCCGCCATGCCCACCGCCTCGATATCATAGTTCGGACCGGGCGTGAACGACGCCGGACGGTCTGCTGGCGCTGTCAGCAGCGCTGTCAGCGTGGGCACGCTGCCATTGTGCAGATAGGGCGCGGCGGCCCAGATACCGTCCAGCACCCGCGCCTCATATTTACAGCTCTCTGCGCCGGTCATGGACTTGAGCAGCCCTGCCCTATCCCCGGTGGGAAACGCCTTGCGCAGATCCGAGAACCGCTCCAGCACCTCGCGATCATCCTCGGCTGAGGGGGTATCCCCCGCAGCTTTGGCCAGCGCCATGAAATCCTTGTCCGCGCCTGACAGCCCATGCTGCACAATCGCACCGACTACGGAAACCGCCAGCACATCAAAGGCTGATGCTTCGGCCCCCAGGGTGGTGCCCGTCAGCGGGATGGAGGCACCGTCCAGCACCCCGGTTTTCACGCTGCGCGCCAGAACTCCGCATTCACGGGTGTCAGTACCCACATCCAGGACAGGCGTCGCATAGGTGGTGTGGAAGATCGAACGGAACTTCCCTTTCTTCTTGCCGTGGCATTCAACACAGCCGCCGTCCGACGTGTCCCGGTTAAAGACCGTCTCCCCCTGCGCCGCCAGTGTATGGTCAAGCTCCCAGGGCCATTGCGGCGCACCGATATCCCAGATCCATTTCTCCAGCTCGCTCAGCCCCTCCCAATTGGCTGAATTCACCGAGATGAAGTCCCGGTTGAACAGCCCGCCGGTCTTCGGCTGCGGATGGAACTCGCCAAAAACCCCATACACTTCACCCAGGTTCCGGGACAGCCCCAGCAGATCATTGCCATTGGCCGCAAACCCCGGCCATTGGGTGAAGTCCTGCCGCGCCGCGTTCCAAAGGAACGGATAGCGTGCCGGCGCATCCGCCACCGCTATATTGTCCGGGATCAGGTAGTCATCCGCCGCTTCGCCGATGTCGAGGCCGGCCAGACGGTTGAAGATCATCGAAATCGCATCCAGCCGGGCCGGCGCCCAGGCCGGATCCGGCAGCGACCGGTCGATCAGGGTGTGGAACCGCTTGCTCCAGACCTCGACCTCAGCCCGCAGCGCCGCTTCGGCAGCCGGGTCCGCACCGGAACCCAGCACCTGATCTGCAAAGGCGTCAAACGCATCATCCGTTGCCAGCACCGCCAGAACCGCATCGTCCAGATCCTTGAGGAAGCTCTGGAAGTCGACAATGCCGGGGCCGCCGTCGATGCGGTAGGCGGTGCCGCTCACCTCAATCTGGCGGGTGTGGCAAGCGGCGCAGCTCATGCCCACGGCCATATCCGTACCGGTTCCATTGGTCGTGAAACCGGCCGGCAGGTCGGCCTGCTGCCGCCCCGCCATCGGCAAATAACCATAACGCGCCAGCGCATCATGCAGAAACGCCTCGCCGCCCGGCAGGGTCAGCGCCCGCATCCAGGCAATCGGCATGATCCGCGCACCCTGATCCTGGGTGTAGAACTGCTGGCGCAGGCTGGGTGTCCAGTCGCTGCCCTGATTGACATAAACCGTCTGCGCCGCCGCCGGCGCCGCCATCGCTGCCGCACCAATTGCGCAGGTTGCTAAAAACGTCCGCATCAAAACCTCCCGATGCCAAATCAAACAACTCAAGGTTGCTCGCATACGGGAGGCTTGGACAGCAAAAACTCCGCTTGATTGTCGTTATTGCGCTGATTTCACGTTTGCCAGCGGCCGCCGAAATCCTCCGGGATCAGCAGGTTATGGCGTCCCAGCGCCTCGACCGAGCGTTCGCCGCACAGCGCCATGGTGGTATCCAGTTCTTTCCGGATCACTTCCAGCGCCGCAGTCACGCCCTTTTGCCCCATGGCGCCCAGGCCATAGACAAAGGCGCGCCCGATCATGGTCCCCTTGGCCCCCAGCGCCAGCGCCTTCAGCACGTCCTGGCCGGAGCGGATGCCGCTGTCCAGATGCACCTCAACATCGCTGCCCACAGCGTCCATGATCTCCGGCAGCATCCGGATGGAACTCAGCGCGCCGTCCAGCTGCCGCCCGCCGTGGTTCGACACCACGATGGCATCGGCACCCAGCTTGGCGGCCATGCGGGCATCCTCGGCATCCAGGATCCCCTTCAGGATCACCTTGCCGCCCCACATCTCCATCAGTTTTTCGACCTTGCCCCAATCGAGCGCCGGGTCGAACTGCTCTGCCGTCCAGGCGCCCAGCTGCGAGGTGTCGGAGACGCCGTGCACATGACCCACGATGTTGCCAAAGTTGCGCCGCTTGGCGCCCAGCATCTGCAGGCCCCAGGTCCACTTGGTCATCAGGTTGGCGATAGTGGCGGGCGTCAACTTCGGCGGGGCGGACAACCCGTTCTTCAGATCCTTGTGGCGCTGGCCGAGGATCTGCAGATCCAGCGTGATCACCAGCGCCGCGCACTTGGCATCCTTGGCGCGCTGGATCAGGCGGCGGATATAGTCCTCGTCCTTCATCGTATAAAGCTGGAACCAGAACGGCTGGGAGGTCGCCTCCGCCACTTCCTCGATCGAGTTGATCGACATGGTGGAAAGCGTGAACGGCACGCCGAATTCCTCCGCCGCGCGGGCCGCCTTGATTTCGCCATCGGCGTGCTGCATCCCCGTCAGCCCCACCGGCGCCAGTGCCACCGGCATCGCCACGTCCTGGCCGATCATCTGGCTGGCTGTCGTGCGTCCGGTCATGTCCACAGCCACCCGCTGGCGCAGGCGGATCTGCTCAAAGTCCGAGGTATTCTCGCGGAAGGTCTGCTCTGTCCAGCTGCCGCTCTCGGCATAATCAAAGAACATCCGCGGCACACGGCGTTCATAGATGCGCTTCAGGTCGTTGATATTGGTAATCACCGGCACCGGACTCTCTCCCGCTATCATTTGGTAAATTTTCTTTACCAATTCAGCCCAGCAAAAGCAACGCCCCGTTTGCCGCACCCCTGGAAACGCAAAAACCGCGCCCGAAGGCGCGGCTTTCCAAATCTCATAACGAAAGAGCGTCAGCCCTTGTGAGCACCGTCCGCCAGCGACTTCACAAAGGCCAGCACCTCTGCCGGGGACTTGCCTGCGCCGATCTGGCTGACGATGGCACTGCCCACGACCGCGCCGTCCGAAATTGACGCGATGTTCTGCGCCTTCTCCGGCGTGTTGATGCCAAAGCCCACGATGACGGGCAGATCGGTCGCGGCCTTGATGCGGGCGACCTCAGGACCCACGTCGCCGGCCTCGGCCTCAGCCGCGCCGGTGATGCCGGTGATCGAAACATAATAGACAAAGCCCGACGTGTTCTGCAGCACCTTGGGCAGGCGCTTGCCGTCGGTTGTCGGCGTCGCCAGGCGGATGAAGTTCAGCCCGGCCTTCTGCGCCGGGATGCACAGCTCATCGTCTTCCTCGGGCGGCAGGTCCACCACGATCAGCCCGTCGATGCCGGCCGCCTTGGCATCCTCCAGGAACTTGTCCACGCCGCGGTTGTAGATCGGGTTGTAGTAGCCCATCAGCACGATCGGGGTGGTGTCGTCGCCCTTGCGGAAATCGGCGGCCAGCTGCAGCGTCTTTTCCAGGGTCATGCCGCCGTCGAGCGCCCGCTGGCCCGCCAGCTGGATGGTCGGCCCGTCGGCCATCGGATCGGTGAACGGCAGGCCCAGCTCGATGATGTCGACACCTGCGCCCGGCAGCCCCTTCACCACCTCCAGCGAGGTGTCGTAGTCAGGGTCGCCCGCCATCACATAGGTGACAAAGGCTTTCTTGCCGGCGGCGTTCAGTTCAGCGAATTTGGCATCGATACGGGTCATGGGCGGGCCTTTTGAAATCTGTCCGCCCCGGTGTGCCGAATGTTGCGCGGGAAATCAATCCCGCGCGAGGTCCGGCGGCCCGGCTCAGCTGCCCAGCGGAATATGCCAGCGCAGGGTCAGCGAGTTCACGCCCGGGTTTTCGTCCGCGGTGGAGGCGTTGGACTTGTGGCTGATGGCCAGCGACACAGCCTTGCCGTTCTGGAACCGCTTGCCCACCGCCAGCAGGCTGCGGATTTCGAAGGCGGACCCCAGATCGTTTTCCGGCGAGCTTTCGTGATAGGCGCCGGGCATGACGCTGGTTTCGATGAACCAGTTGTTGTTCAGGTCGATCAGGCCGCTGATGCCAATACCGGCAAAAACATCGCCTGTCTCCACCACCTGCAGAGTGCCGCCGAAACGTGCCGACAGCCGCCCCTTTTCGTAAAACGGCGTGTGCAGGTACTCCGCAGCAAACAGGGCGCCGTTTTCCGCGGTTTCCCGGTGGTAATCGGAATACCCCAGCCCCAGTGTCACTTCCTGCGCTGCTGCAGGTGCCGCCATGGCTGCCGAAACCGCAGCCGCCAGCAGAGTTGTCTTTTTCATTTCCAGCCCCTCGGAAAATAATGACTTTTGGCCAAGCTTTTTCAAGAGTGTTCTAAAACTCCCTAAACATTTGCCAAGGGGCTTATGGAAAATCAGTGTGCATACTGTCTGTGAAGCGGCACACAGTTCGCGACTGTGGCACTTCTGCCAGACAGACTTGGCTTGCGCGGGCGTGCAATGCTGCCTAGAAGCAGCTCCCAAATGGCATCAGGAGGCCGCAATGGGCTTTAAAATGGGAATCGTCGGCCTGCCCAACGTGGGTAAATCGACGCTGTTCAACGCGCTGACCAAAACCGCCTCGGCGCAGGCGGCCAACTTTCCGTTCTGCACCATCGAGCCCAACGTGGGTGAGGTCGGCGTGCCGGACGCACGGCTGGACAAGCTGGCAGCGATTGCCGGCTCCAAGCAGATCATCCCGACCCGGATGACCTTTGTCGACATCGCGGGCCTGGTGAAAGGCGCGTCCAAGGGCGAAGGCCTGGGCAACCAGTTCCTGGCCAACATCCGTGAAACGGATGCGATTGCCCATGTGCTGCGCTGCTTTGAAGACGGCGACGTGACCCATGTGGACGGCCGCGTCGATCCGGTCACGGACGCCGAGGTGATCGAGACCGAGCTGATGCTGGCGGATCTCGAAAGCATCGAGAAGCGCCGCGCCAACCTGGTGCGCAAGCTGAAGGGCAACGACAAGGAGGCCCAGCAGCAGGACCGCCTGCTGGCCGCCGCCCAAGCGGTGCTGGAAGACAGCAAGCCCGCCCGCCTGGTCGAGATCGACGCCGAGGACGCCAAAGCCTGGAAGATGCTGCAGCTGCTGACCACCAAGCCGGTCCTGTACGTGTGCAACGTGGGCGAGTCGGAATCGGTCGAGGGCAACGCCCATTCCGCCAAGGTCGCGGAAATGGCCGCGGCGCAGGGCAACAGCCATGTGATCATTTCTGCCCAGATCGAGGAAGAGATCAGCCAGCTGGAAGCCGATGAGGCCCAGATGTTCCTGGAGGAGATGGGGCTGGAGGAAGCCGGCCTCGACCGGCTGATCCGCGCGGGCTACGAACTGCTGCACTTGGAAACCTACTTTACCGTCGGCCCCAAGGAAGCGCGCGCCTGGACCATCCGCACCGGCACCGCCGCGCCACAGGCGGCAGGCGTCATCCACGGCGACTTTGAGAAGGGCTTCATCCGGGCCGAAACCATCGCCTATGACGATTTTATCGCCTGCAATGGCGAACAGGGCGCCAAGGAAGCCGGCAAGATGCGGGCCGAAGGCAAGAGCTATGTCGTCAAGGACGGCGACGTGCTGCATTTCCTGTTCAACACCTGATCCGTTTTTCAGGTGAGTTTTCAGCCGTCCGCCAGCCCCGCTGGCGGGCGGTTTTGTGTTTGACAGCCCTGCCACTGCTGCCGGAAATACCGGGACGCAGGGTGCAATCGCACTACACTTACCGGGGCACGCAGCTAGGACAGGTCTTCGATGGACAAAGACGACAGCATCAATGTTCTGGGCGGCCCGCTTGCGCTTTGCTCAAACGGCCCGGTGACCGGCTTTTTCCGCGACGGTCATTGCAACACCTGCGCTGATGACCAGGGCAGCCACACCGTCTGCGTGGTCACAACGGCGGAGTTCCTGGCATTTTCCAAATATGTCGGCAACGACCTGTCCACCCCTCGGCCCGAGTTCAGCTTTCCGGGCCTGCAGCCCGGCGACCGCTGGTGCCTGTGTGCGGCCCGCTTCCTGCAGGCCGCAGATGAAGGCTGCGCGCCAAAGGTCCATCTGGAAGCCACCCACATTCGGGCGCTGGACATCGTGCCGCTGAGCGTGCTGCAAAGCTACGCCGCCGACCCGGCCTGAGCCGCGCCCCAGTCAGAAGGAGAACCGGCAATGATGCGGATACTTGCCCTGCTGGCGGCACTCAGCCCTGTTGCCGCAGCCGCGCAATCCCGTTGCAGCGGGCAGACCCAGATCGATGCTAATTTCTGCGCCCAGGAGAAGTGGCAGTTTGCAGACGACGAGCTGAACCGCCTATGGAAGCAGAAAAAAGCGCTGGCGGATACCCGCGGCACAGGCGCGGCCCTGCTGGCAGAACAGCGCACCTGGCTGAAGCAGCGCGACGCTGCGTGCAGGCCTGAACTGGCCGCGGGCGGCAGTGCTGCGCCGATGTTCTACTGGGCCTGCATGGAGGAAGAGACTCTGGCGCGCAATCAGGTGCTGCGGTCGCTGCGCTGATCCGGAGAAAAAAGGCCCCGGAAATCCCGGAGCCTCATTCAGACAACACAGAGGAGACGCGGCACTGGCCTTATTCCTCGAAGGTGCGGCCTTCCTCGGTGTCGGACATGTCAAAGCCCAGATGCTTGGCGACGGTGAACACGTCCTTGTCGCCGCGGCCGCACATGTTCATCACGATGATGTGGTCCTTGGGCAGATCCGGCGCGATCTTCATCACATGGGCCAGCGCGTGGCTGGGTTCCAGCGCCGGGATGATGCCCTCGGTGCGGCAGCTGACCTGGAACGCCTCCAGTGCCTCCTTGTCGGTGATCGAGACATACTGGGCGCGGCCCGTGTCGTGCAGCCAGGAATGCTCCGGCCCGATGCCCGGGTAGTCCAGCCCCGCGGAGATCGAGAAGCCCTCCTGGATCTGGCCGTCCTCATCCTGCAGCAGGTAGGTGCGGTTGCCGTGCAGCACGCCGGGACGGCCGCCGGTCAGCGACGCGCAATGCTGCATCCGGTCGTCAACGCCCTTGCCGCCGGCCTCAACCCCGATGATGTTCACCGAAGCCTCGTCCAGGAACGGGTAGAACAGGCCGATGGCGTTGGAGCCGCCGCCGATCGCGGCAATCACGGTGTCCGGCAGTCGGCCTTCGCCTTCCTGCTCGGCCAGCTGCCAGCGGACTTCCTTGCCAATGACCGACTGAAAGTCACGCACCATTGCCGGATAGGGGTGCGGGCCGGCCGCGGTGCCGATGCAGTAGAAAGTGTCGCGCACGTTGGTCACCCAGTCGCGCAGCGCGTCGTTCATCGCGTCCTTCAATGTGCCGCGTCCGGAAGTGACCGGGATCACCTCAGCCCCCAGGAGGCGCATGCGGAACACGTTCGGCGCCTGCCGCTTCACGTCATGGGCACCCATGTAGACGATGCATTTGAGCCCGAACTTGGCGCAGACGGTAGCGGTTGCGACGCCGTGCTGGCCCGCACCAGTTTCAGCGATGATGCGGGTCTTGCCCATGCGGCGCGCCAGCAGGATCTGGCCCAGCACGTTGTTCACCTTATGCGCGCCGGTGTGGTTCAGTTCGTCGCGCTTCATATAGATCTTGGCGCCGCCCAGCTCCGCGGTCAGGCGTTCGGCGAAGTACAGCGGGCTGGGACGGCCAACGTAGTGTTTCCACAGGCTTTCCATCTCGGCCCAGAAGGAGGGATCGTCCTTGGCTTTGTTGTATTCTTCCTCAAGGCTCAGGATCAGCGGCATCAGGGTTTCGGAGACGAAACGCCCGCCAAAGATGCCAAAGCGGCCCTGTTCGTCCGGACCGTTCATGAAGCTGTTGAAAAGATCGTCGGCCATGGTTCTTCCCTCACTTTCGCAGCGCCCGCCATGACTATAGCGCAGCAGCGCCTTGGTAAAGGGAGATTGCGCAACCAGATGTGCCCGGCCAAGGCCCCTGCCCTGCCGGTGATCTGCCGCTGTTTGCGATGTGCTGCCTGTCCAAAAGGCGGGAAGGATAAGGATGGCGGCGTCGCCAAGGGGCGGAGGCGGGACGGGAGGGTTGCTCCCGCACGCGAAACGTCGTCTGTGCGTGCCCCTGCCAAAGGGCCCTGTTCCAATGTGCCGGGAGTGTCAGGCCCGGCAGTGACCGCGATCAGGAAGGATCATGGCACAATGGGCTTAAAATGCCGTGACGGGGGCGTACGCCGGGAGTGCAACACCCTGGGCGCCGCGTGTGCCGCTGATGCCGCGCACAGAGTATTTTTGGAAAGATGAAGGCGCAGGCCCGGTGTTTTCATCTTTCCCCAAAATACTTAAATCCCGCTCTTGGCGGCATATCCAGAAACCCGCGGCGGCGGGGGCCGTCAGCCGCGGGCGGCGTGGGCGGCCGTGGTGAAGGCCTCAATCAGAGCCGCATCCTTCTCTCCTGGTGCGCTTTCGACGCCAGAGGAGACATCGACCTGGCGCGCGCCGGTCATGCGGATGGCCTCTGCGACGTTTTCCGGCGTCAGCCCGCCGGCCAGCATCCAGGGTTTCTGCCAGTATTTGCGTGCCGCCAGCAGCCGCCAGTCGAAGGCAAGGCCGTTGCCGCCGGGCAGCTCTGCCTCCTTGGGCGGCTTGGCGTCGATCAGCAGCTGGTCGGCCACCTGTTCATAGAGCGCAATCTGGGGAATGTCGGAGGCATCGGCAATGCCAACCGCCTTCATCACCGGCAGCCCGTAGCGGGCGCGCACCTCTGCCACCCGCTCCGGGGATTCCTTCCCGTGAAGCTGCAGCATGTCGAGCGGCACAGCGCCGGTGATGGCGTCCAGGTCATCATCAGAGGCATTCACCGTCAGTGCCACCTTGCACAGGCCGATTGGCGCCTCGATCGCCAGCGCGGCGGCCTGAGCGATGGAGACATTGCGCGGCGACTTCGGGAAGAACACAAATCCCGCATAGGCCGCCCCTGCCGCGGCAACAGCTGACACATCCTGCGGCGTGCTGAGCCCGCAGATCTTGACCCGGATGTCCGTCATTGCCAGGTCAGCTTGCGTCTTCGAGAAGCGCCAGGACCTCGTCCTTGCCTTCGTTCTTCTGCTTCTTGAGCCGGGTCACTTCACGGTTCAGCTTGCGCGCCTCGCGGGCCTTCTGGGCCGCTTCGCTGCGGTGCTTGTGCTCGCGCAGCCATTCCCACAGGAAGCCGATCACCAGCCCGGCGCCAACCCCGCCCAGCACCACCACAAACAGCGGCAGCGCGATGCTGTAGTTGAAGCCGGCCAGTTCGGCAAAAGCCGCAGGCATCAGTTTCAGCTCAACCACCGTGCTGTTGGCCAGACAGACGGACACCAGCACAATGGCCAGCGCCCCAAGAACCGCGTAGCGAATGTAACGCATCAGGCTTTCCCGTTCAGGCGGTCCCTCAAGAGTTTACCCGTCTTGAAGAACGGCACATGTTTCTCTTCGACTTCGACCGTCTCGCCGGTGCGGGGATTGCGGCCTGTGCGCGCGTCCCGCTTCTTGACCGAAAAGGCACCGAAGCCGCGCAGTTCGACCCTGTCGCCGCGGGCCATGGCATCGGTCACTTCCTCGAACACCGTGTTCACGATCCTCTCCACATCCCGCTGATACAGGTGCGGGTTTTCGTCTGCAATCTTCTGAATCAACTCAGAGCGGATCATGTTCTTTTTCCTCCCAGGGTGCCGGTATGTTTTGGCTATTATTCTGAGAGTATAGGAAAATTCCGAGCGCGGGGGAACAAAATGCCGCAGGTTTGACGGGCAAATCGGCGGCTCTTTACCACCTTTTGAGGCCGCAAGGCCCCAATCGCGGGCATCAAAGCGCCGCCGCAGCGCGGCATCGGCACTGCCGCGGGGGGCAAGCCCGGTTTGATTCGGGGCGCCGCAAGCCTGTGCCGGTTACACGCCGAAGCCGGCCCTCTCCCTGCTGAGCCGCGCGGGATGCGGCATCTGCCGGCCTTGCATGCCGCATATGAAACTATATTTCCGGCGGGTAAAATTTTTCATTGTAAAGCGCCCGGCATCGCCCATGCTTTCCTGACCAGGCGTGTCAGCGGAACTGACCGGATCTGGTCCAATCTAACCGGCGCATCCGCCCTTTGGCGGCAACGGGCGCCGGCCTGTCAAAGCCGGTGGCAAACAACCGGCAGGACAGCAAACCAACTTGGAGAGAACTGGAAATGCCATTGGACATGAGCACGATACATGTACAGCAAGTCACCCTGAATTCGCTGGTGCAGAACATTCTTTATGCATCGGGCATCGTCGGGGCCATCCTGGTCGTTGTCGGCCTGCTGCTGATCGACGCGGGCACCGCGCGGCGCAGGAACCTGTTCAACTCGACCATCGAGAAAACGCTGGGGTTCTTCCTCGGCTTTGCCACCTATTATGTCATCGGTTTCGGCCTGTGGGCCGGGCAGTACTACATCATGGAAGGCTCGACCATGATGGATTCCATCAACGACTGGTGGCTGGGCGGCGCCATGACCAATGCACTGGCGCATCACACTGACCCGGCAACCTTCCCGGGGCTGAACACCTTCCAGATCTTCATCTTCTTCCTGGCGGTGTTTGCCGGCATCATCAACATCCTGCTGCACTTCGCCGTGTCGGAGCGGATGAAGGCGCCGGCCTATTTCATCACCTGCATCGTGGCCGCGGTGGTCTCCTCGGCGCTCAGCTGGGCGACCTGGGGCTCCGTGGGGCCGCTGACCAATGCCGGTTTCCACGACTTCTTCGGCGTCGGCTTTGTCTATCTGTTCCCGGCCGGCATGGCGCTGGTGTTCACCCCCAAACTGGGCGCGCGCCCCGGCATGATGGCGCCGCATCCGCGGATCTCGGCCTATCTGGCGCCAAGCATCGGGCTGTGCGCACCGGGCCTGCTGCTAATCTTTGCAGGCCTGCCGATGGTGATCCTGTCCTGCCTGTTCTTCTTTGATCCCGAAGCGCTGGCCGTGAGCGTCACCATGGCCGACACCAGCGTCGGCATTGCTCTCAACAACTATGCCATGGTCTGGGCCGGCGGCGCCATCACCGGGCTGCTGATCGCCTATGCCACCGGCAAATACGCCTATACCCTGCTGGGCCCGCTGGCGGGCTATGTTGCAGGCGCATCCGGCTTTGATGTCTACCTGCCCTGGCAGGCCTTCATCGTCGGCCTGGCGGCGCCTTTAGCGGCCTATGCCGTCTATGAGTTCACGCTGAAGCGCGGCATCGACGAGCACAAGCTGTTCCCGCTGTTCCTGGGCTGCGGCACCCTGGGCATGGTGCTGCTGGGCCTGTTCAAGGCGGGCACGCCGCGCGGCGGCTATTTCGGCATCGAAGAAGGCGCCTATGCGTTCCAGCACGGCGAGATTTCGCTGGTGATGCAGCTGGCGGGCACTGCCGTCTGCATCGGCACCGGGGTGGTCACGGCACTGATCCTGTCCTTCCTGCTGGAACGCACCGTGGGCCTGCGGGTCTCCGAGGACGACCAGATCGACGGGCTGGACGGCAAGAACTGGGACCTGGAACCGGATGTTGTCACCCACGCAGACAGCGCCCAGCACGCCTGATCCTGCCTGCGCTGCAAGAGGCCCCGGTTGCTGCCGGGGCCTTTTTTGTGCCGTTCAGGCCCGTGCCGCCAAGAATCGGCTATAGTCAACGGCATCAACACGGAGGAGACGACTATGCTGTATCCGCTTGCCTCGCTTGAGGCGGACAAACTGGACGCGATCAAGAGCCTCGAAAAAGATATCGGCAGCCCGGTTGTGGCGCTGGCAGGTATTGAGGCAACCACCGCCGCCCTGCCTGACGAGAAGCTGAAGAAGCTGCAGGAACTGGAAGAGGAACTGGGCGTCGTGCTGGTGGCGGTGCGGCCGAACTGACAGCCGCAAGCGGAGGCGCCGGCGTCAGCGCCGCCTCTCTGCCGCCAGCCCAACAAAGGTGCCGCCGACGATCAGCCCGGCTCCGATCAGGGCGCTTGCAGAGGCGGGTTCCGAAAGCAGCATCCAGGCCAGCGCAAAGCCGAACAGCGGCTCTGTTCCCATCAAAAAGCTGACCCGCGTGGGACTGGTGCGGCGGACGGCTGCGTTCTGGACATAGAAGGCACCGATCGTGCAGAACAGCGACAGGAAGGCAACGGCGGCCCAGCCTTCAATTCCGGCGCCTGCCAGCAGCCCGGCAGGACCGGATTGGAACAGCATCAGCGCCAGCACCAGACCGGCAACCGTAAAGGCCTGCACGGCTGTCAGCGCGGCCGAGGACAGCCGGCTGCCTTCCATCAGGCGCTTGGTTGACACCACCATCACCGCCCGCAGGCCCGCGGCGCAGAGCACCAGCGCATCACCGGCCCCGAACGCCCCGGCGCCGCCCGACAGCACCATGACACCCGCCACCGCCACAGCAGCCCCTGCAATAACCCCGGCAGGCGGCAGGCGGCGCTGCAGGCCGAACTCCAGAAACGGCGTGAAGATGGTGCAGAGCGAGATGATCAGCGCGGTGTTCGTGGCCGTGGTCAGCGACACACCCCAGGTCTCTGCAAGAAAGATGGCGCAGAGGATACTTCCGAGAAGCGCTCCGGACAGAATATCCCTCCGGCAGGCCGCGCGCAGGTCGCGGCAGGCCACCAGTCCCATCACCAGCGCAGTCAGCGCAAAGCGGAAGAAGATCAGGAGCAGCACCGGCATATGCTCCAGCGCGCCCTTGGCAACCGGATAGCTTGCGCCCCAGACCAGCGCCACACCCAGCACCGCCAGATCGGCCCATAGAGCAGTGCGCCTTGCAACGAAGTTTTCGGAAACGGCCATTTCTGCCCCCTTCGGTTTTCCATCAGAGGCCGAATAGGCTGCCGGTGCCCGGGCGTTATAGAACGAAAACGCGGTGTCAGGCTTTGGCGTAAGCAGCGGGGGTGATGCCGGTGATGGCGCGGAAGTGGCGGCCCATGTGGCTCTGGTCTGCAAACCCCGCCTGGGCCGCAGCCTCCGCCGGAGAGAGGCCCGCGCGCAGCAGCTCTTTCACATGCTGAACCTTGCGCTGCAGATGCCAGGCATGGGGCGGCAGGCCGGTGGCGCGCCGGAAGGCGTCAATCGTCTGCCGCCGCCGCAGCCCGGTGATACGGCAGAGGTCCTCCAGCGGCACGTTCTCCTCGACGCGGCTGTGCAGATATTCGATGGCGTCGGCAATGCGCCCGCCGCCGCTGGGCAGCGGCTGGGAGACCTCCGGCGCAAGTTCGCGTAGCAGCCCGCCCAGCATCTGAACCAGCGCCACGTCACGCGACAGAGTCTGATCAGATGTGTGCAGAACCTCATGCAGAACGGCAAAGCGCCGTGCAAGTCCAGGCCGGGCATGGAAGGCGGCGCCGAAGTCCAGCGTTCCGGCTGGCGCGCGGCCTGTGACGTCTTCAAGCAGCGCCCGCATCCCGGCCTCAGGGATATAGATCATCCGCTGCCGCCAGCCAGCCTCGCTCCCCGCGCCGCCATGGTGGACATCGCCGGGCCGCATGGTGACCACCGAGCCCTGCGGCACCTGATTCATTTCACCGCGGCACCAGACAGCATGGACACCGCCACCGATCACGCCAAAAAGGTATTCGTCATGGGCGTGGGGTTTGAAGGTCTGTTTCAGATAGCGCGCAGCAAGGGTCTCTATGCCATAAAGATCCGGCCGCGACCGCAGGGTCGCCACCTCAGTTTTTCGTTTGGAACCTTCGTGTTGCAAGACGTGACCCCAGCATCGCCGACCGGAGGATGCTTAGCGCTGGGGCGGCTCTGGGTCAAACAGGGTGTAGCCATCGTGCCATAAACAAAAAGCCCCGCAGATACCTGCGGGGCTTTCTGTTTTGTCAGCCGTGAGGCCAGGGACTATTAGTCGCCCGACTTCAGTGCGGCGCCCAGGATGTCGCCCAGCGATGCGCCGGAGTCCGAGGAGCCATACTGTTCCACTGCTTCTTTCTCTTCCGCGATCTCGCGCGCCTTGATGGACAGGCCCAGGCGGCGGGTCTTGGAGTCGACGTTGGTGACGCGCACGTCGACCTTGTCGCCAACCGAGAAACGCTCGGGGCGCTGGTCGGCACGGTCGCGGGACAGGTCGGAGCGGCGGATGAAGGACTTCATGCCTTCGTATTCCACTTCGATGCCGCCGTCTTCGATTGCGGTCACTTCGACGGTCACGATCGAGCCGCGCTTCACGCCGCCCACGGCTTCGGCGAACTTGTCACCGCCCAGGGCTTTGATCGACAGCGAGATACGCTCTTTCTCGACGTCCACTTCGGAGACAACGGCCTGAACCACGTCGCCTTTGCGGTAGTTCTGGATCGCGTCTTCGCCGCGCTCGTCCCAGGACAGGTCGGACAGGTGAACCATGCCGTCGATGTCGCCGTCGAGGCCGATGAACAGACCGAATTCGGTGATGTTCTTGACTTCGCCTTCGACCTGGGTGCCTTCCGGGTGGGTCTCAGCAAAGACTTCCCACGGGTTGCGCATGGTCTGCTTGAGGCCCAGGGACACGCGGCGCTTGGCACCGTCGATTTCCAGAACCATGACGTCGACTTCCTGGGAAGTGGAGACGATTTTGCCCGGGTGGACGTTTTTCTTGGTCCAGGA
This sequence comes from Leisingera sp. S132, assembly GCF_025144465.1. Lineage (NCBI taxonomy): Bacteria > Pseudomonadati > Pseudomonadota > Alphaproteobacteria > Rhodobacterales > Roseobacteraceae > Leisingera > Leisingera sp. S132. The sequence continues at coordinate 430,222 of NZ_CP083553.1, read as the reverse complement.
CATTTCGGACACGTGGACCAGACCTTCGACGCCCGGCTCCAGCTCAACAAATGCACCGTAATCGGTGATGTTGGTGACGCGGCCCTTGTGCACGGAAGACAGCGGGTACTTGGCGCCAACCAGATCCCACGGGTCTTCCTGCAGCTGTTTCATGCCCAGGGAGATGCGGTGGGTCTCTTTGTTGATCTTGATGACCTGAACCTTGACGGTTTCGCCGATCGACAGGATCTCGGAGGGGTGGTTCACACGGCGCCATGCCATGTCGGTGACGTGCAGCAGGCCGTCAACGCCGCCCAGGTCAACAAACGCACCGTATTCGGTGATGTTCTTGACGACACCGTCCACTGCCTGGCCTTCGGACAGGTTGCCGATAACCTCGGCGCGCTGCTCGGCGCGGGACTCTTCAAGGATCGCGCGGCGGGAGACAACGATGTTGCCGCGGCGGCGGTCCATCTTCAGGATCTGGAACGGCTGCTTCAGACCCATCAGCGGGCCGGCGTCGCGCACGGGGCGCACGTCAACCTGCGAGCCGGGCAGGAAGGCAACAGCGCCGCCCAGGTCGACGGTGAAGCCGCCTTTGACGCGGCCGAAGATCGCGCCTTCGACGCGCTGATCGTCTGCGTAGGCTTTTTCGAGGCGGTCCCAGGCTTCTTCGCGGCGGGCCATCTCGCGGGAGATGACAGCTTCGCCACGGGCGTTTTCAGCGGCGCGCAGGAACACTTCCACTTCGTCGCCGACTGCGATTTCAGCCGCTTCGCCGGGGTTTGCGAATTCTTTCAGATCAACGCGGCCTTCCATTTTGTAGCCGACGTCGATGATGGCCTGGCCGGCTTCGATTGCCAGCACTTTGCCTTTGACAACCGAACCTTCGTCCGGGGTGTCCATTTCGAAGCTTTCGTTCAGGAGGGCTTCGAATTCCTCCATCGATGCGTTTTGAGCCATGAGGTCTCAGGTTTCCTTTACTAGTGTTTCTGGCCGGGCGGTTGTCTCCGCCGGTCTTGGTTAAGCCAGTCCAGAACGTGGCCCGGAGCACATCTGATCAAACAAACACAAAGGGCCGAGGTAGTCCCCAGCCCTGCTCAGATATGCCGCCCGGGCGTTCACCGCCCATGTTCTGACAGCGCGCGATATAGGCGGATTCCCGGGTGCGCGCAAGGGAAAAGCCCTGCATGGCAAGGTGCAAGGGGATTTGCGGCAGACAGCGGAGCAATCTGAGGCGCGGCCTGCCGCGCTGCCGCAACGTGCCCCGCCCGGGTCAGTGCGCTTTGTGGCTGTACTCCTGTTCCAGCAGCACGACACCCACCAGCACATAGTCAACCGACACCCCCTCCCCCCGCAGCGGCAGGTAGATTTCGGACGAGCTGCGGTATTCCGGCAGCGGTCCGACATAGGGCAGTGCAGCGAGCAATGGCCGGGAGGTGGAGGCGACTTCGTGAAAACAGCTCCAGATCATGGAACCGGGTCCAAAGCCGGGATGTTCCGAGAGCCGGGTGCCAACGTATTTGTTTCCCAGCGTGTTGATGATCTTGTTGCGGACGTACAGCGCTTTGAAATCGGCGGCTGCGCCGGTTTGTGTCCGCTCAATTTCAAAGACTGACAGAACGTTCGGAGCCGGGCGGGCATTTGGCAGTTCAAATTGAGTGAGCCGCGGGAATTCCCCGTCTTCCGCGGCGTTCCGCCAGTGGTAAAACACTTGCTTCAGTTCCGGCTGCAGTTCGCCTGCAGAGAAATCAGAAGTAAACACGCCTTGGCTGCCCCCGGCACAATCACACCACTCTTCGGCCCTATGGAAGCGGCAAGAGCCGTGCCTGAAAAAGTAACACACAGCTGTTAATGTAGCCTGAAATCAGCACATTAAAGGATTCAATTCGATTTGATTTCCATATGCGCCTGCAAAGGGGGGCAGGCAGGCGGCCGGAAATGCCGCCTGCTGCTGTCATACGGAGAATGCTCAGGCGATTTCTGTCACGATGGTTTCACGGGACTTGCGCACTTTTTTCATCGGCAGCAGCCAATCACCGTCTTCCTGCCGGTAGCCAAGCGGAAGCAAGAGGACAGAGCGCAGGCCCTTGTCCCTGAGGCCCAGAATTTCGTCGATCTTCTCCGGCGTGAACCCCTCCATCGGGGTGCTGTCGACCTCCAGCTCAGCCGCGGCAGCCAGGGCAAAGCCCAGCGCGATATAGGCCTGACGGGCGGCGTGGTCGTGGTTGGTGCTTTCTTCGCGCGGCAGGTAGGTGGCCTTCAGATTGTCGTAATACTGGTTCAGCATCGGGATCTCACCGCGCTCTTCGGTCATCTGGCGGGTGACGGCGTCGATCCGGTCCTCGGAGTAGTTGTCCCAGGCGGCAAAGACGATCAGGTGCGAGCCGTCGGTGATCTGCGCCTGGTCCCAGGCGTGCGGGCGGATCTGCGCGCGGATCTCCGGGTTGGTGATGACAAACACCTCGAACGGCTGGGTGCCGGAGGACGTCGGCGCCATCCGGATCGCCTCGATGATCTGGTCGACCTTCTCCTGCGGGACCGCCTTGGCAGTGTCCATTTTCTTGGTGGCGTAGCGCCAGTTCAGCTTCTCGATCAGGGTGCTCTTGCTCATGTGTCCGGTCCTTTCAGGAAGGGTGGTATAAATTTGTAACCAGCTATATAAGCGGCACCGGAGAGGGCACAAGAAGGCACATTCCTGAGCCCCGGTAACACGGAAGGTACCACCATGGCGGATGGGCAATGCCCGGAGTGCGGGCGCATCAACGAGGTGCTGTCACGGGTTGGCGACCGCTGGAGCGTGCTGATCGTGATCTCATTGGCGCAATACGGCGTGCTGCGGTTCAATGAGCTGAAACGGCATCTGGGGATTTCCCAGCGGATGCTGAGCCTGACTTTGCGTGAGCTGGAGCGCGATGGGCTGGTGAGCCGGACCTATCACCCGACAATCCCGCCCAAGGTGGAATATGCGCTGACGCCCTTGGGCGAGTCGTTCCGCGAACCGGTCAGGGCGCTGGGGCTTTGGGCGCTGGAGCATCTGCCGGTGATCGACGCCGCCCGGGCGGAGTTTGACGCCGCGGCGGAGGCGGAGAAGAAGACCGCCTGAGACGGCGGTCTTTGTGTCTAGTTCCGGAATGCCCAGACGCGGGCGTCCCGTTTCAGCATTGCCTGTTCAGCGGCGTCCATCCGTGCGGCCGCGGCCATGGGATCGCGGCTGCCGCCCGCCTTGGTCCAGAGCCTGAGCGCCGACGCCGGGCTCCAGGGCAAGCAAGCGGACGCCAGCCACTGCCGCAAGGCCGGCGGCAAGGCATCGTAGGCCTGCATTGGATCCCCTGCCCTGCGCCGCCGTTTCAGGCGGGAGTTCAGATTGCGGCGCACCCGGCGGTCAGCCATTGCGGCGCCAGCTTGGGAAGGGGTCGTCCAGCATGTCCCAGGCCGGGTTGAAGCCTTTCGCCGTTTCCGGCATCAGGCAGGCGTCCAGCCGTGCGGTGATTGCCGCCCTGTCGAGGCCTGCACCGATGAACACCAGTTCCTGCCGCCGGTCACCCCAGGTTTCGTCCCAGTTCTGCAGAAATTCCCGCCGGGCCTCAGGATGGGAGGGCCAGCGTTCCGCTGGAACCGCAGCCCACCACAGGCCCAGCGGCCGGACCGAGGAGATTGCCCCGGCCAGCGAGAATTCAGCGGCCCATTCGGGCCGGCTGGCCATCCAGAAATGGCCCTTGGCCCGGATCACCCCTGGCAGGTCGCCATTCAGAACAGCGTGGACCTTGGCAGGATCAAAGGGGCGCCTGGCCCGAAAGACAAAGGAGCTGATGCCGTATTCCTCTGTTTCCGGCACATGATGCTCAAAGCCATAGAGCTCCTTGGCCCACAAGGGATGCTCATGCGCCTTGTCAAAATCGAACCGGCCGGTGTCGAAAATACGGTCCCCGTCAACTTCGGAAAAATCGGCGTGGATCACCTCGGCATCGGGGTTCAGCGCCTTGATGACCGCCATTGCCGCGGCGGTCTGGTCGGCGCCTGCATCCGACACTTTGTTCAGGATGATGACATCGGCGAATTCGATCTGATCGGTCAAAAGGTTGACCAGGGTGCGGTCGTCCTCCGCGCCCAAGCTTTCACCGCGGTCGCTCAGGAAGTCATGGCTGGCGAAATCCCGCAGCAGATTCACCGCATCAACCACCGTGACCATGGTGTCCAGCCGGGCCACGTCCGAAAGGCTGGCGCCCTGCTCGTCCCGGAAATCAAAGGTCGCAGCGACCGGCAGCGGTTCCGCAATGCCCGTGCTTTCGATCAGCAGGTAGTCAAAGCGCCCTTCCGCCGCGAGGCGGCGCACCTCTTGCAGCAGGTCATCGCGCAGTGTGCAGCAGATGCAGCCGTTGGTCATTTCCACCAGTTTCTCGTCCTGGCGCGACAGCTCCGTCCCGCCGCGCACCAGGTCCGCGTCGATGTTCACCTCGCTCATGTCGTTGACGATCACCGCCACCCGGCGGCCCGCCCGATTGTTCAGAACATGGTTCAAGAGCGTGGTCTTGCCCGCTCCGAGGAAGCCCGAGAGCACAGTTACCGGCAGCCTGTTATCCATCATGTGTAAATCCATATGTTATATCATAACAATCATGTTGCAGATAGCAGCCCGCCTGCCGGGCCGCAAGGCTGAATCCATCCGCCCCGCCCTAAGCGAAGGCACCTGCCGCTGGCCGCGGAGCTTTGAGTGCTTTTGGAAAGATGAAAAGAAACAGCCCTTGGATGTTCGCGCAAGCCTTCACTGAACACTCTGCGCCAGGATGCACTTACCCAAATCCGGCGGGCAGTTCAGCTGTGATCCACTCGCAAAAGGCCTCTGCCGCAGCGCCCGGACGGTCCTTCAAACGCAGCCAATAGGCCCGCTTGGGCGCCGTCACATCTGCATCAGCGGCGAGAAGCCGTCCGGTCTGCAGCTCCGGGCGGACAAGAAAGGAAGGGCACAGGGTCCAGCCAAGACCATCTGCGGCCAGGCTGACAGCAGCGTGCACGCTGTCGACTTCAATGGATTGGCGGGTCGCGCGACCCGTGAAACGCGGTGACTTCAGCCATTCCGCAAACAGGCTTTCCTGGCCGCTGATGCGGATTACGGGAAGCGGCCCTTCTTCGGCGCAGCCCGGTGCACGAACCGCGGTAAGGCTGCATTTCACGAGTGCCCTGGCAGGCGCCGGCTGGACCGGGCCGCCAAGGTAGATCTCCGCATCCGGGTCGTAGCCGTGCCGTTCCGGCCGCCAGAGGGCAGTGCGGGTTTCCACATGAATACCAGGATGACGGGCATGGAACCCCGGCAGATTAGGGATCAGCCAGCGCAGGGCAAAACTGGCGTTGCAAAGGATCCGCAGGCGGCTGCTCTGCGGCTGACGGTAGCGTTTCAGCGCGTTGGAGATCTGCTCCAGCCCCGGAAAGACGTCGCTGTAAAGCTGCGCACCAGAGGCAGTGAGCGACATCCCGCGCGGCTCGCGGGTGAACAGCTGCAGTTTCAGGTGGGTTTCCAGCGCTTGCATCTGCTGGCTGAGCGCGGCCTGCGTCAGCCCGACCTCCTGCGCGGCCAGTGTCATGTTGCCGAGCCGGGCCACGGCTTCGAAGTTGTGCAGCCACTTCAGAGGTGTCACCATGCCAGTCCATAAATTTTCTTATGACCTCATTGCAGATTTATCTATTGGATTGCCGCGCGGATTTCCAGAACACTGCGGCCTGCCCGCCTGGCCATTGCGGCTGCGGCGGCTGGATGGGAGGTCCCGATGAGCAAGCAGCCGAATTTCCTGGTCATCATTTCCGACGAGCACCGCAAGGATGCGATGGGCTGTGCCGGGCATCCGATTGTGAAAACGCCAAACCTGGATGCGCTGGCGGCGCGCGGCACAATATTCACCGCGGCCTATACGCCATCGCCCATGTGCGTGCCGGCCCGGGCTGCGCTGGCCACCGGCGATTGGGTGCACAGGACCGGCCACTGGGACAGTGCCACGCCCTACAGCGGCAGCCCGCGCAGCTGGATGCACGCCCTGCGCGGCGCAGGCCGCGAGGTGGTGTCGATCGGCAAGCTGCATTTCCGTTCCAAGGAAGATGACAACGGGTTTTCCGAGGAAGTCCTGCCAATGCATGTGGTAGGCGGCGTGGGCTGGGCGATCGGCCTGTTGCGGGAAAACCCGCCGCCTTACGGCTCCGCCGCCGAACTGGCCGGCGATGTCGGCACCGGGTCCAGCACCTACACCGATTACGATCTCGCCATCACCGAGGCAGCAGAGGCCTGGCTGTTGGATCCCAAGAGGAACTTGCAACCTTGGGCGGCGTTCGTGTCCCTGGTCAGCCCGCATTACCCGCTGACCTGCCCGGAGGAATGGTACAGCCTGTACGACCCGGCTGAGGTGGACCTGCCGGTGGGCTATGGCGGGGGGCTGCCGGATCATGAGGAACTGCGCAATATCGCGGAGTTTTTCAACTACGATGACTACTTCGGCGAACAGAAGATGCGCGAGGCCAAGACGGCCTATTACGGGCTCACCTCCTTCATGGATGACTGCGCGGGCCGGGTTATCAAGGCGCTGGAGGACAGCGGCCAGCTGGAGAACACCGTGATCCTTTACGTCTCGGATCATGGCGACATGATGGGCGATCAGGGTTTCTGGACCAAGCAGGTGATGTACGAGCAATCGGCCGGGGTTCCGATGATCGCCGCCGGGCCGGGAATTCCGGCAGGGCATCAGGTGGCAACCTGCACCAGCCTGACCGACATCGCCGCCACCGCACGCGAGGTCTGCAGCCTGGCTGAGGCCGAAGATCTGCCAGGCGTCTCGCTGCGCAGGATTGCCAATGCGCCCTATGACGAAAGCCGAACCGGCTTTAGCGAATACCATGACGGCGGATCGAAAACCGGCGCCTTCATGGTGCGCTGGGGCAAGTGGAAACACGTCTATTACGCCGGGATGCAGCCGCAGCTGTTTGATCTGGAGGCAGACCCGCATGAGCAGGTGAACCGGGCGATGGACGCGGTGAATGATCCGGAGATCAAGGCGGCGCTGGCTGAGGGCGAGCGGCGGCTGCAGATGATCTGCGATCCGGAGGACGTGAACCTCCGCGCCTTTGCCAGTCAGCGCCGCAGGATCGCGGAACTGGGCGGCGAGGAGGCCTGCCGCACGGCCTACGTGTTCAACCACACGCCGACGCCGGACGAGCAGGAGAGGATGCGCGAAGGCCCGGCTCTGTAGCGCTTGCCGTGCGGACGGCCCTTGCCTAGGGTCGCAGACGGGAGGGCCGTGCCATGACATTGGAAGAGGCAATCGCAACCCAGCCGGTATGGGTACAGATCTGGGTCAACATCCTGTTTCTGGGCGCCTTTGTGCTGCCGCTGGCGCTGCTGTTCTGGAAGCCCGGCCGCCTGGCGGGGCTGGTCACTGTGGCCGCTAGCGTGCTGGCGGGAGTTGGAGTCTACTGGCTGTATGGAAAGCTGGGATATGTGCGGCTGCTGGGGCTGCCCCATGTGATCCTGTGGACGCCTCTGGTCTTCTGGCTGTGGCGGCAGCGGATGCGGGTGGATATGCCCGTTTGGCCGCAGCGGATCATCCTGCTGGTCTGCGCGGTGATCGCGGTGTCGCTGATGTTTGATTATGCGGACGTCGCCCGCTATCTGCTGGGAGAGCGGCAGGTGTTCTGACCCGCCGCCGCCCCGCGCGCAAAAGTTTTCAGCAAAACTTTTGGCAATTTTCTTTCACAAGAAAATTGGGCCGCGCCGTCCAGCACGCGGGCTAGAGATCAATCTCCAGCACGCCGTCCGGTGCCTTCGCGCGGGACTGGCAAAGAATAATGGCACCCTCGCGCTGCTTGTTCGACAGCACAAAATCGCGGTGCTCCGCCTCGCCGGCAACAAGCCCGCATTTGCAGACTCCGCAAATCCCGTCGGAACATTTCACATCCACGTGGATGCCGTTTTCGGCGAGTGCCTCGGTTGCGGTCTTGTCCGCTGGAACCAGGATCTCGCGGCCCGATTTTGCCAGCTTCAGGGTGAAGGGATGGTTTTCGTATTCAGGCTGTTCGGGAACCGAGAAGTATTCCATGTGGCGGGCCTCTTCCGGGAAGCCATTGGCTTCTGCCGCCTCCAGTACGGCCTGCATGTAGGCTTCCGGCCCGCAAGTGTAGACATGGCTTCCAGGGCGGTACTTCAGAACCTCCCCAAGGTCCGCCCGGGTGCCTTGATCGGAGAAATGCAGATGCACTTTATCAATCCAAGGCACCTCAGAAAGGTCCCTAACGAACCCTGCACTTGACTTTTTCGAACATGAGTAGCGGAATTCGAAGTCCCGGCCCAAAGCGTGCAGGCGGTGGGCCATTGCAATCATCGGCGTCACCCCGATACCGCCGCCCATCAGGTAGGATTTGGCGGCATCCTCCACCAGCGGGAAGTGGTTGATCGGCTTGGAGATGAACACCATCCGCCCTTCTTCAAAGATCCGGTGCATCAGCCTGGAACCGCCGCGGCCAGCATTCTCGCGCAGCACCGCAATCTGGTATTTCCTGCGATCAGCGGGATCGCCCGACAGCGAGTATTGGCGGAAAAATTCCGGCGCGACGACCACGTCGATATGTGCACCGGCTGCTGCCGGCGGCAGCAGAGAACCGTCCGGCAGGGAGAACTCATACTTGGTGACAGCCTCCGTCATGTGCTCAACCATCGACAGGCGCACCCGCATCACCGGGGCGTCGCCCTGGCCGGCAGTATAGACATGTTCCGGCGGCAGGCCTGCCGCACGCCGGCGCTTGTGCTCCGCCGCTGGGATCATGGCCTGATAGGCGGCGATACCGGCCTCGCGGTCCATCGGCGCGGGCCAGGCATAAGGAGGCGGTGCCAGTGGCGCCGGATAGACCGCCAGGGTCTGATCCTCGAACTTCAGGTCCAGACCCTTGGAGAGCTTGCGCGCGTTGACAGGGTGCTTTGACGGCAGATACGCGCCGTCGTCCTCCATCTCCAGGTCCCACCACCATTTCTTGACCGCGTTCACCTCACCGTTGCCCAGCGCGTCGTCGAGCTTGGCCAGGAGCGGCGCACTGCCGGGCACATTCATCGCCGCCCAGCGGAACGGCGCTTCGGCAAACAGGCCCTCCAGGTTCCAGGGGCAGGTCTTCATGCAGCGGCCGCACATGGCACCGCCGGGCACAGTGACGCGGTAAGTGGTGCATTTCTGGCTGTCGGACTTCCAGATCTCGTAGCCGTTGAACATCAGCTTCGGCCCGGCGGTGATGGCGCCGGAGGGGCATTCACGGGCGCATTTGTTGCAGGCCTCGCAGAAGCGCTGCAGGCCGAAATCCACCGGTTTGTCGTGGGTCATCGGCAGGTTGGTGGTCACGGCACCGGATTTCAGGCGGGGGCCGAGGAAGGGGTTCAGGATCACCTCGCCGATGCGGGAAACTTCGCCAAGGCCGGAGAGCAGCAGCAGCGGCGGCTGCAACACCTCGCCGTCCATCACCGAATGCACCCGGGCGGTATAGCCGAGGTTGCGGATCTGCTGCGCGATCACCCCGCCCAGGAGCGAAAACCGCAAGTAGGCACGCATCGACTGGGCGCAGGCGATCCAGTCGTCGCCGGAGGCGCCCTCCATCGTCTCATGGCCCTGGTCGATGATGATGCTGATGGCGTTTTCGTGGTAGGGCGCCAGGGGTTCGCCCGCCGCGTCATGGGAGTAGTAGGCCCAGTCCGGGCAGCGTGAGATACCCACCGCGTCGCAGCCGAGGAAATAGGCTGCGGCCTTGATACTGGCAGCATTGCGGGCGGCATCGGCGGCGCTGTGGTCAACTTGCGGCGCGGGTTCGCCGTCCTGCAGCAGCACGAAGGCCGCAAGCGAGGATCGGAAGGCAAAGGCGGAGGAGGACTTGCGGACATAATTGCCGTTCTTCGCCGCCTCTTGCGGGCCTTTGCCAAGGTCGCCGAACAGGGCGCGGGCAAACATGTCGGCGCGTTTCGGGACGCGCGCGACGTTCACCTCGTCGATGTAGGTGGTTGGATCGTCCACCCGTTTCAGGGTCTCGAACGGGTGCGGGCCGTCCATAAAGCGGCGCTTGGCGTATGGGTCGCGGGCGACGGCGCTTTTGGCGTGGGTGCCAAGGCCCAGCCGGTACGCAAGGCCCGGTGCCTGGCCCGGCACCAGCGGCAGATCGGCGGCCAGCTCCAGCGTGGTGGTGACGGCGGCGATGCCGAAGCGGGTGCCGAGGAAGGGGTTTGTCAGCACGCCGTCCTCAGAAGTGGCGAGCCCGGCCTGCACCGCCAGCTGGCCCAGATGCACATCACTGGCGGCTCCGGTATGGGCGCGCGCCTCCCACCCCAGGAGGCGGATGTAATTGGCGAGCGTCACTACGGTTTCCGCCGCCCGCAAACAGGCGCGCTGGTCCTGCGCATCCGCCAACCAGTCAGTGCCATCTTCCCCGGCCCCGGGGTCGCGGGGGAATTCATAGACATAGACCAGCGCATGCGTGTGGTGGCGGCAGTCTGCGGGCGGGGCTTGCATCGCCTCGCGCAAGTTTGCCATCACCACGTCGATGCCGGAGGCGAAGGTCTTGGTCTGTTTCGTGCGCAGGGTTTCCGCCAGCGCCGCCACATCCGGGTTCACCAGCGGCGCGTCCAGCCAGGCGCCGGAAGGCACCGCGCAGGCACCGGCCAGAGAGGCGTCGCAGAAATAGCCGAAGGCCTTCATGTGATCCGTGCGCTGCTGCGGGTCCGCAGGAATTTCTGCGCCTTCCGTTTTCACCAGCCCTTCGCGGGTGGCGTCCAGCATCGCCTGATAGTCGCGCATAGCGTTGACGATGGAGAGCGGCGCATCGGGGCGGCGGAAGCTGACCTGCGTCATCGGCGGCTGCGCTTCGGGTCTGTCAGGGGCCGCCTGCCGTGCCAAGGATTCCATCGGGTACGGCCCCAGGTGCACAGGCCGATTGCGGTAGGAAAACAGTTTGCCCATGGTTGCCCCCGGAGATTTACAGTTTGGCGACGATGCGCGGCTCGTCCTGCAGCAGCTTGACGGCGGACTGGCGGAGCGCGGCCAGTTCTGCGCCGCTCAGCTTGGCCTCAAAGTACGCCGCGTTCTCCTGCGCGATGGGCAGCACCGCCTGCAGCGCCGCCTGGCCCGCGGCGGTCAGCGCCACACGGATTGAGCGCCCGTCGCCCTCTCCGCTGCGGCGGGTGATCAGCCCGCCGGCCTCCATCTGACGCAAGGCGCGGGAAGTGGCGGTGCGGTCGATGCCGATGAAATCCGCAATCTCCGATGGGGTCGCCAGTCCCTCTTCACCCGCTGCCAGCAGCACGCACCAGGTGACGCGGGTCAGCCCGTATTCGGCGATGCGCAGTTCGAAGCGGCGTTCGATCACACGCGCCAGCATGGTGATCTGGTAACCGAGGGAGTGATGCAGATGGAAGCGTGTCTGTGTCATGATAATTGACAATGTCAACTATCTGCCCGTCAAAAGCCAGCGAATTCTGCACATGCCCTCTTGGCGGACTCTACGGATCGGCGTAACGCGAATTGCGCCCTGCCGCGGGCGTTGCATCATTGCGGGCAGCCTGTATCCTCAAAAACAGGGCTGGATACCCGCCAGGAGAACAGCATGAAATTCCGCTTTCCCATTGTCATTATTGACGAAGACTTCCGCTCCGAGAATTCCTCAGGCTCCGGCATCCGCGCCTTGGCACAGGCCATCGAGGATGAAGGTTTTGAGGTGCAGGGCGTGACCGGCTATGGCGACCTGTCGCAGTATGCGCAGCAGCAGTCCCGCGCCAGTGCCTTTGTGCTGTCCATCGACGACGAGGAATTCACCCCCGGCCCCGATCTGGATCCCGCGGTAGTCGCCCTGCGCACGTTTATCGAGGAAGTGCGCTGGAAGAACGCCGACGTGCCGATCTACATCTACGGCGAGACCAAGACCAGCCGCCACCTGCCCAATGACATCCTGCGCGAGCTGCACGGCTTTATCCACATGTTCGAGGACACGCCGGAGTTTGTCGCGCGCCACATCATCCGCGAGGCGAAGAGTTACCTGGAAAGCATCCAGCCGCCGTTCTTCAGGAAGCTCTTGGATTATGCCGAGGACGGCTCCTATTCGTGGCACTGCCCGGGGCATTCCGGCGGCGTGGCCTTCCTGAAAAGCCCGGTCGGGCAGATGTACCACCAGTTCTACGGCGAAAACATGCTGCGCGCGGATGTCTGCAACGCGGTGGAGGAGCTGGGGCAGCTGCTGGACCACAACGGCGCGATTGGGGCCTCGGAACGCAATGCAGCGCGGATCTTCAACGCCGATCACTGCTATTTCGTGACCAATGGCACCTCGACCTCCAACAAGATGGTCTGGCATCACACGGTGGCACCGGGTGACGTTGTGGTGGTGGACCGAAACTGCCACAAGTCGATCCTGCATTCGATCATCATGACCGGTGCCATCCCGGTGTTCCTGAAGCCGACCCGCAACCACTGGGGCATCATCGGCCCGATCCCGCATTCGGAATTCGAAATAGACAGTATCAAGGCCAAGATCCGCGCCAACCCGCTGCTGGAAGATGTGGATGCCGAGTCGGTGAGGCCGCGGATCCTGACCCTGACTCAGTCGACATATGACGGGGTTCTCTACAACACCGAGGTGATCAAGGGGCAGCTGGACGGTTACGCCGAGAACCTGCATTTCGACGAAGCCTGGCTGCCGCATGCGGCCTTCCACCATTTCTACGGCAGCTATCACGCGATGGGCCGCAAGCGGGCGCGCACCAAACACTCGGTGACCTATGCCACCCAGTCGATTCACAAGCTGCTGGCGGGCATCAGCCAGGCCAGCCATGTGCTGGTGCAGGACAGCGAGGAGACCAAGCTGGACCGGCATCTGTTCAACGAAGCCTACCTGATGCACACCTCCACCAGCCCGCAATATTCGATCATCGCCAGCTGTGATGTGGCGGCGGCGATGATGGAGCCGCCGGGCGGCACCGCGCTGGTCGAGGAAAGCATCATGGAGGCGCTGGATTTCCGCCGCGCAATGCGCAAGGTCGATGAGGAATACGGCGCCGATGACTGGTGGTTCCAGGTCTGGGGGCCGGAGGAGCTGGCCGGGGAAGGCATCGGCAGCACCCGGGACTGGGTTCTGAAGAAGACCGATGCCGACGGTGTGGAGGCGGGCGGCGAGGACAGCTGGCACGGCTTTGGCGACATGGCACCGGGCTTCAACATGCTGGACCCGATCAAGGCCACCATCATCACCCCGGGCCTCAATCTGGACGGCCGGTTCGAGGACTGGGGCATCCCGGCTTCGATCGTGACCAAATACCTGGCCGAGCACGGCGTGGTGGTGGAAAAGACCGGGCTCTATTCCTTCTTCATCATGTTCACCATCGGCATCACCAAGGGCCGCTGGAACTCGCTGCTGAGCGCGCTGCAGCAGTTCAAGGACGACTTTGCCCGCAACCTGGCCGTGCCGCGGGCGATGCCGGAATTCTGCGCCAGCCAGCCGCGGTATGAGCAGATGGGCCTGCGCGACCTGTGCGCGCATGTGCATGCGCTTTACGCCAAGAACAACGTGGCGCGGCTGTCGACCGAGATGTACCTGAGCGACCTGACCCCGGCGATGAAGCCAAGCGAAGCCTTCAGCCATATCGCGCGGCGCACCACCCAGCGGGTGCCGATCGACGATCTGGAGGGGCGCATCACCACCAGCCTGGTGACCCCCTACCCGCCCGGCATTCCGCTGCTGATCCCGGGCGAGGTGTTCAACAAGAAGATCGTCGAATACCTGAAGTTCAACCGCGCCTTCGGGCGGGAATGCCCGGGGTTCGAGACCGACATTCACGGTCTGGTGCAAGAAACCGGCCCCGACGGGCTGACCCACTACTTCGCCGACTGCGTGGCGGAATAATGCAAAAGGCGGCCGTGTTTCCGCGCGGCCGCCCCAGCACTTCAATCTGATCCCGCAAGCTCAGACGGGCATTTACCCGGCCGGCACCGCGTTGCTGACCCGTTTGCCGGCAGTCAGCCCGTTCACCTTGGCCACGATGGCCGCGGCATCCAGCCCGTGGTGGCGGTAGAGATCGCCGATGGTGCCGGTCTGGCCGAAATGCTCCACCCCCAGCGGGATGGTCTGGTGGCCGGCAACCCCGCCCAGCCAGGCAAGCGTCGCGGGGTGGCCGTCGATCACGGTGATCACCTTGCAATGCGGCGGCAGGCCGCCCATCAGCGTCTCGATATGCGATTGCGCGGAGGCGTTGCCACGCGAGCGCGCGCGCTGCGCCGCGGTCCAGCCCGCATTCAGCCGGTCAGCAGAAGTCACTGCCAGCACGCCCACGTCGCGGCGGCTTTCACCGATGATGCCTGCGGCCTTGATCGCCTCCGGTGCGACCGCGCCCTGGTAGGCGATGACAACATCGCAGTTCGGCCCCGGTTTGCGCAGCCAGTAGCCACCGTCGATGGCCCCCTGGCGGAAGTCCTCATCGGCGCGCTTGCCGGGCTGCTCCATCGGGCTGGTGGTGAGGCGCAGATAGACCGAGCCGCCGGTCTCGTCGCGCAGCCAGGTGCGCTCATCCGGGTCGCCCTCGCCGTCGCGCTGCAGGTAGTCAAAGGCCCATTCCATGATCACTGCCAGCTCATCTGCAAAGGCAGGCTCAAACGCCGCCAGCCCGTCCTGGCTCATGCCGATCAGCGGCGTGCCAATGGACTGATGCGCGCCGCCTTCAGGCGCCAGCGTGACGCCGGAGGGTGTGCCCACAATCATGAAACGCGCGTCCTGGTAGCAGGCATAGTTCAGCGCATCGAGACCGCGGCAAACAAAGGGGTCGTAAACAGTTCCAATGGGGATCACCCGTTTGCCGAACAGCGAATGCGACAGCCCGGCGGCGCCCAGCAGCAGGAACAGATTCATCTCGGCGATGCCCAGTTCCAGATGCTGCCCCTCTGGGGCGAAGTTCCATTTCGCGGTGGAAGGGATGCGGTGCTCAATAAAGGCATCCTTTTGCACCTCGCGTGCAAACAGCTTGCGCCGGTTGACCCAAGGCCCCAGCCCGGTGGTGCCGGTCACATCGGGAGAGGTGGTCATAATCCGAGACGCCAGTTCGCTGTCGCCCTTGGACAGATCATCGAGGATCTTGCCAAAGGCCATTTGGGTGGAGATTTCGCGGGAGGTATCAATCGCAATCGGCGGCACCGGCAGCGGCGCGTCGAAATGACGGCGCGGGCCTTCGGCAAAAAACGGCACCTGGCGCAGAAAGCCCTGCAGCGCGGCGGAGTCGGAAACGGTGGCGAAGGGCTCCCACTCCTCGCCATCCGCGACCCCCATATGGGCCTGCCACTCCGCCATCTGCGCCTTGGTCATGAGGCCGCCGTGGTTGTCCTTGTGGCCGGCAATCGGAGTACCCCAGCCCTTGACCGTATAGGCCAGGAAACAGACCGGGCGGTCGTGGTCGATGGAGGCGAACACATCCGCCATCGTCTCCACGCAGTTGCCGCCGAGGTTTTCCATCAGCTGGGCCAGTTCTTCATCGCTGCGCTTCTCAATCAGCGCGCTGACGTCGCCCTGGTCGCCCAGGTCATCCATCAGGTGCTGCCGCCAGACCGCGCCGCCCATATAGGTGAGCGCGGAATACTGCTGGTTCGGGCAGGCGTCGATCCAGGCGCGCAGGGCTTCACCGCCCGGCTCCTTGAATGCCGCGCGCTGCAGGGCGCCGTATTTCACCCGCACCACGTCCCAGCCGAAGGCGTCAAAGATCTTCTCGATCCGCTCAAACAGGCCCTCGCGGACGATGCCGTCCAAAGACTGGCGGTTGTAGTCGATGATCCACCAGGTGTTGCGCAGATCGTTCTTCCAGCCTTCCTGCAGCACCTCGTAGATGTTGCCTTCGTCCAGCTCGGCATCACCTGCCAGCGCCACCATGCGCCCGGTGCGGGCGTCCTGTCCCCAGTCCTTGGCGGTGATGAAATCCTGCACCATCGAAGCCAGCGCGGTGATCCCGACGCCAAGGCCGACAGAGCCGGTTGAGAAATCCACGTCATCGATATCCTTGGTGCGGCTGGGGTAGCTTTGCACCCCGCCGTAGCCGCGGAAGTTCTCCATTTTCTCGCGCGTCTGGTTACCCATCAGATACTGCATCGCGTGGAAGACGGGCGAGGCATGCGGTTTCACTGCCACCCGGTCGCCCGGCTTCAGCGCCGAGAAGTAAAGCGCCGTCATGATCGACACCATCGACGCCGAGGACGCCTGGTGCCCCCCGATCTTGATCCCGTCCGCCTTGGGGCGGATGTGGTTCGCGTTGTGAATCATCCAATGCGACAGCCACAACAGCCGCTGCTCGATGGTCTTGAGGTGGGTCAGATCGGGGCGCATGGCTTTCTCCTTACTCGGCGGCGTGCTGCATGGGAGCGGGCAAGGCCTGCTCCAGGTCGGCGAGGATATCCTCGACCTCTTCCAGGCCCACGGACAGGCGGATCAGCCCGTCGCTGATGCCGTGCTCGGCGCGTTCCTCCGGGGTGTAGGTCGAATGGGTCATCGAGGCCGGATGCTGGATCAGGGTTTCCGCATCGCCCAGCGAGACTGCCCGCTGGATCATCTGCAAACCGTTCATGAAGGCGATGCCGCCCTGCAGGCCGCCCTCGACCTCAAAGGCGATCATGGCACCGGGCTGCGCCATCTGGCGCTTGGCGACATCGGTCTGGGCAAAGCTCTCGTGCCCCGGGAAGGAAACCGATTTCACTGCCGGATGGGCGGCCAGATAGTCGGCCACGGTCACAGCAGAGGCGCAGTGACGGTCCATACGCAGCGCCAGGGTCTTGAGGCCGCGCAGGATCAGCATGGCATTGAAGGGCGCCATCACCGCGCCGGTCATGTCCTTCATGCCGACCAGGCGGATTTCACCGATCTGCTCGGCGGTGCCGGCGACAAGGCCCGCCACCACATCGCCGTGGCCGCCCAGATATTTGGTGGCCGAGTGCAGCACGATATCGGCACCCAGTTCGATCGGGCGGGTCAGATAGGGGGTGGCATAGGTGTTGTCGACCACCACCTGCGCGCCTGCGGCATGGGCAATTTCTGAGGCCGCTGCGATGTCCACCAGCCGCATGTTCGGGTTGGCCGGGGTCTCGAAATACACAACGCGGGTCTTGTCCGAAACTGCCGCGCGCAGGTTCTCCATGTCGGTCATGTCGACATGGGTGATGGTAACGCCCCATTTCGCCAGCCCGTGGCGCATGAAGGCAAAGGTGCAGCCGTAAAGCGTCTTGTCCACAATGACCTCGTCACCGGGTGATAGCAGCGTCCACAGAACCGCAGTGATGGCCCCCATGCCGCTGCTGAGAGCCAGCCCCGCCTCGGCGCCTTCCAGCGTGGCGATCCGCTGCTCCAGAAGGTCGCAGGTCGGATTGGAGATCCGGCTGTAGATATGGCCCTGCCGCTCGCCTGCGAACATCTCGCCGCCGGCCTCGGCGGTCTCAAATGTGAAGGTGGAGGTCAGGTGCAGCGGCGGCGTCAGCGCGCCTTCGTTGTCCTGCGGATTATAGGCGTGGTGGATGGCACGAGTGGCAAAGCCGCCGGAGGTTTTCATGGGATGCTCCTGTCTGTTGTTACAGGCATCATCCGCCTATTTTACCGGCAACGGATTGCGAATTATTTCTATATAGGTAACTATTTTGGCAGATTCTGCCAATCAGGAGTGCGAAATGGACAGTAAGGACCGCCAGATCATCCGCGCCCTGCAACGGGACGGGCGAATGACCAACCAGGACCTGGCAGAGGCAGTAAGCCTCTCCCCCTCCCCCTGCCTGCGCCGCGTGCGCAACCTAGAGGCCCAGGGGGTGATCCAGGGCTACAGCGCGGTGGTTGATGCCAAATCCTACGGGCTGCCGATCACCGTCTTTGTCCGTATCAAGCTGGAGCGGCACGGCGAAGTGGATGTGAAGAATTTCGAGCGCAAGATGCAGTTGATCGACGAAGTTCTGGAATGCCACGTGCTGACCGGCGCGATGGATTATCAGCTGCGGGTGCTGGTGCCGGATCTGGAGGCCTATGAGGAGTTTATCCGAAACCGTATCCACCCGGTTGGCGGCATTGCCTCGATCGACACCAGTTTTGTCTATGGAACAGTCAAGCGGACGGCAGTTTTTCCGCCTGCCCGCTGAGGTTTCTGCATCAGTGCGGGATCACGCCTTGGCAGCCAGAACAATCAGCAAGAGCATCAAAGCCAGGGAAATGGCTGCCCCCATCGGCATCTTCCCCGGCGTCTGAAGCGAAGCCCAATGCCGCCAGGCGGCAGCGGCCTCAATCCGGCCCAGCACAGTCAGTGCAAGAGGCACAGTGAGCATTGCGGCGCTAAAGCTCCAGCCGAAGGCCGCCAGCGCGGAGGACGGCACAAACAGCATGGCCAGCGCCATCATCTTGACGTCGCCCCCTGCCAGCACCCGCCCGCAGAACAGCGCAAAGCACAGGGCAAAAACAATGCTGGCTGCCAGCAGGCGCAGCCCGGTTTCCGCCAACGGCAGCAGCGGCGCGGTCAGCAGAAAGACCGCAGCCAATCCCAGCATCAGCCGGTTGGATATCCGAAGGTGCCGCAGGTCCCCCGTTGCGGCCAGGATCAGAACCGGCGTGGCCGCAGCCAGCGGCAGGAGATCGGCTCCCGCCGTCATGCCGCCGAAATGCGCCGCGGCACCTGCCCCGAGAAGCTGTCGACAGAGACCAGCCGGTAAACAAGTTCGCTCATGTTGCCGGTCTGCGTCTTGGCATAGATGTTTCGCAAATGTGTGCGCAGCGTCGATTTCGAGATTCCAAGATCCGTTTGCACCCGCTTGGCCGTCTGACCTTTGCTCAAGAGCACGCAGACGCGGTACTCGGCGCGGCTCAGCTGGGCCGGGTTCTCCATGCTCAGCAGATGCGCCTGGACACCGGATCCGCGGGCCGCGCGCCGCTCTGTCAGGCAGGCCTCGGCGTAGAGCCCGGGCGACCGGTTGGTCCAAGTCCTCACCAAGGTGCCGGAGATGATGTTCAGCAGCGCCTGCTGCACCGCACCGGGCCGGGAGGAGAAATGAACCTCCAGGAAATCGGTGTGCTGCTTGCCGGACGACAGCGGGATCACCGCCAGTTCCACCATATTGCGGGACGTGTGGAACCGGTCCAGAACCGGATCCGCCGCTTCGTCGCTCATGGATTTGTACCAGATCGCACCAGGTTTGGCCTTGTCCAGATAGCTGCCCAGCACCGAGCGGGCAAAAGAGCGCTCCAGTGGCGGTCCGTTTCCGCTGCCCGCAGCCCTGTCAAAGAAAACCGATCCGGAAGCCCGGCCCTGGCCGGTTGATACCCTGCAAATTGCAGCTGCTTCCCCTTTAATGGCCGCCGCCAGTCCGCTCAACGCGTCCCTGAAAGGCGCACAGCCGTGCAAACACTCACACCAGCGCGCAATTGGCGCAATCATTCCGGCCTCAGCAGCCCGAATGGTGTGGGTGTCAAAATGCGCATTGGTCCCCATAACGCGCGTCCCCCCACAGCAATGTTAACTTTTAACATAGCGCTTTTAGTAACTTAGCAAGCGCCCGTACCTATCAACCCCCTATTGCGTCCCCTCATGCTGGCCGGCCCATTCAATTGCGTCAAGAATTTGACGAAAATTGCGTCCAGCCGCGCAAATTTGCAATCCTAGGGCGATTTTTTCAGTCTTTTGGACTTAAGGGCCCGAACCAATCGCAACCATTTCCGGCAATTGTCCAAATTGGTTTCGAATCAGTTCGCAATGAAACGGATGTAGCGGATTACCACCGGGCCGATGGTAATCATGATCAGCGCAGGCAGCATCAGGGAGGCCAGAACCGCCGACATCTTGACCGGCAGTTTGCTGGCCATTTCCTGCGCGCGCATTTCCCGCTGATTGCGCAGGTCCTCGGAATACGTCGCAAGCGCCGCCGCCATGCTGGTGCCGAACTGCATTGACTGCAGGGCCACATTGGCAAACGACCGGACCGTCTCGACGCCGGTTCGGCTGGCCATATCGAGCAGCGCATCCTGCCGCGCCCGGCCGGCCTGGATCTGCCGCTGGACGCTGAGCAGCTCAAAGGCCAGATCCGGCGAAACCTGCGCCAGTTCGTTGCCGACCCGGGTCATGGCGGCGTCGAAGCCCAGTCCGGAATCCACCGAGATGCGCATCAGGTCCAGCGCGTTGGGGAAAGCCTCCTCGATCCGGCGGCGGCGAGCAGCGGCGCGGGCGTTCAGCACATAGACCGGGCCAAAGAAACCCGCCCCCACCAGCCCGCTTAGCGCTTGGAACACCTGCATGTTGGTCCAGCCCGCCACCTGCGCGGTCACTGGATTGGCCGGCAATAAACCCGGTGTCTTGGCGGCGGCGATGACCAGCAGCAGCACCCCCGGCAGTGCCAGCCCGAGCAAGACCCGGATCAGCGTGAACGCGCGCAGCGCCCCGGCCTGCGAGAACCCTGCCTGGGACAGCTTGTTCTCCAGTTCCGACCGTTCCGTCAGGCTGGCAGGCACAAAGGCCTTCATCAGCCCGCCAGGCTGGTCAGCAGGCGCCTTCAGCAGCGCCAAGTCCCGGGACTGCCGGCGGCGGGTCTCCCCCAGCGACGAGAGCCGCGCCGCAGCGGGCGATTTCCGGGCCATGCCGGCAGCAGCACCAAAGTAGATCAATAGTACAGCTGCGGCCACCGCGGCGGCGGCCAGCGCACCAGGCGCCAGCCCGGTTCCAGTCAATACCCCTGTGACATATTCCTCCATGGCAGGCCTCCCCGGTCAGATCCTGAAATTGACAAGTTTGCGCAGCATCAGCGCGTTCAGAACGGTCAGCAGGACGATTCCGGCCATCATCGGCCGGAACAGCGGATCCTCTGCCACGCCCGCGTAGTAGTCCGGCGTCAGCACCGAGACGGTGGCAAAGATCACCAGCGGCAGGGCCGACAGCATCCAGGCAGTCAACCGCCCCTCGGAGGCCAGAGCATGCACCTTGCGGCGCAGGACAATGCGGCTGCGGATGACCCGCGCGAGGGTTTCCAGCATCACCGACAGATCGCTGCCGGTGCCGTGCTGGATACTGATGCTGGCGGCCAGGTATTGCGCGTCTTCAAGCCCGGTCCGGTCGGCAAATTCCTGCACCGCATCCGGCAGGTCGTCACCATAGGTCACCTGATCAAAGATGATGCCCAGCTCGGTGCCTGCCGGGTCCGGCATCTCGCGGGCGGCGATACCGATCGAGTTGTTCAGCGGGTGACCCACCTTGAGGCCGCGTGCCAGCATTTCCAGCGCGTCCGGCAGCTGGTGCATCAGCTTGTCCATCTTCTTGCGCTGCAGGTTGAGCAGCAGCGCAAACGGCACGCCAAAGCCGGCAAGCCCCCCGATCGCAAGCCCCTGTGGCAACCCCGCATATCCCGCTGCGGCAACCGAAACCAGGACGGTTAGCGCAGTGCAGCCGAGCCAGAACAGGCCTGGGCTCAGCGGCACATCCGCCTGGCGCAGGATCTGCGGCAGATCCCCCGCCACCGGAATGCGCCGCCATCCGGTCCGCTGCTGCGGCGGCTTGAGGATGGCAAGACGATCAGTGCCGCTGCGCCCCTGTGCAATCATCCGCATCCGGCGGCTGCGGGAGGCTGCCGACCGGCCCTTGCGGCCCAGCATTTGCCGCAGCCCGGACATCAGCAGCAAAACCCCGACTGCAATGCCGCAATAGACCGCGTAGCCCCCCAGCTGGCCATTCCAGCTGTGCACGCCGTTCAAGATTTCCTTCAGCATCAGGCGCCCTCCGGCTGGAACAGGCTGCCGTCAATGCCCACGCCCGCCGCCTCCAGCAGAGCGGCGCATTGCGGCCGGATGCCAGTTGGGATGAATTCACCCGCGATGCCGCCATCCGCCGTCTTGCCCATCCGGCGGAAAACAAAGATGTCCTGCATCGTGATCACTTCCCCTTCCAGGCCAGTGAGTTCGGAGATGCTGATTACCTTGCGCTGCCCGTCGGACAGGCGGGCCAGCTGCACGATGATCTGCAGGCCGGAGGCAATCTGCGCCCGGATTGCCGCCAGCGGCAGCTCCATCCCCATCATCGAGACCATCTGCTCAATCCGGCCCAGCGCATCGCGGGCGGAATTGGCGTGCACCGTGGTCATCGAACCGTCGTGGCCGGTGTTCATCGCCTGCAGCATGTCGAAGGTCTCGGCGCCGCGCACCTCGCCGACGATGATCCGGTCGGGCCGCATCCGCAGCGCGTTGCGCACCAGATCGCGCTGGCTGACGGCGCCGCCGCCGGAAGGATTGGGCGGACGGGTTTCCAGCCGCACCACATGGGCCTGCTGCAGCTGCAGCTCTGCCGCATCCTCGATGGTGACGATCCGCGAGCGCGGGTCGATACCGGCGGATATCGCATTCAGCATGGTGGTCTTGCCAGAGCCGGTGCCGCCGGAGATCAGGATATTGACCCGTGCCTCGACAAGCGCCTGCAGAAAGGCCGCAGCGCGCCCGTTCAGCGCGTTGCCCGCCACCAGTTTCTCCATCGTCAGCGGATCGCGGGCGAACTTGCGGATCGACAGCGACGGACCGTCGATGGCACAGGGCCGGATGATGGCATTGACCCGGCTGCCGTCCTCCAGCCGCGCATCCACCCAAGGATTGCTCTCATCCACCCGGCGCCCAACGCGCGAGACCACCTTGTCAATGATCCGCAGCAGATGCTTTTCGTCCCGGAACCGCACGCCGGTCTGCTCCAGCACGCCGCCGCGTTCGACAAAGACCGTCTGATGGCCGTTGACCAGAATGTCGTTGATGCCGGGATCAGCCAGTAATGGCTCCAGCGGGCCAAGCCCCAGAACCTCGTCGATCAGCTCATCCACCAGGCGGCGGAATTCATCGGCGCGCAGCGGGTTGTTCTCCTCTGCCAGCACATCGCTCACCAGCGCCGCCACCTCGCGGCGCAGTTCCTCCGGCTCGACCTTGTCGATCACTGCCAGATTCAGCCGGTCTATCACCGCCTCATGCATCCGGCTTTTAAGCTCCAGAAAGGCGGTCAGCTTGCGGGTTTCCTCGCTGGTGTCCGGCTCTGCTGCAGGCGGCTGCGCGCCCGCCTCCGGCCACAGCCGCACCACCGTGTCCGGGGCAGCATCTTCTGTTCGTTTGCCAAAATTCCTGAACATCTCAAACCGCCTTTCCCTGCTGAGGCTGCGCCGCGCTGGTGCGGGCTTTTCTTGTTTCAATCAGGTCGCATGACAGCCGCCGGATCGCCTTGGCCAGGCTGGAGCGGCCGGCGGCAGATGACAGCGGCACGCCGCGGTCCGCCGCGGCAGCAGCGGCCGATGGATCGTCGGGCAGCCAGTACTTGAACGGCTTTTGCAGCAGCTTGGAGGCTTCCTTGTGGTGGCTTGCAGCGAACAGCGGCTTGCGTTCGCGGCTGATCACGATGTCGGTCTGCAAGCTCATGCTGGCCTCGGCATAGAAATCCAGCAGCCGCCGCGCCTGGCTGATCGCAGGCACCGAGCTGCCGGTCACCATCAGCAGCCGCTCGCTGGCTTCCAGAACCGGCGTCAGCCATTCCGCCAGCGCCCGCGGCAGGCCGATCACCACGAAGTCGAACTGCTGGCGCATGTGCGCGACAAGCGCCTGCACCTGTTCCGGTTTCAGCGCATGCAGCGGGGCAATCTCCGCCGGGGCTGCCAGCACCCACAGTCCGGGGGCGGCCTCGCTCATGGATTGTCCGGCAAAGACATCGTCGGGAACGAACCCCTCGCTTGCCAGTTCGTAAAGACAGCGGTTCGGCGGCAAGTCGAGGAAGCTGCCGACAGCGCCGAATTGCAGATCCAGATCCAGGAGAGCGACCTTGAACTCCGCCTCCCGCCGCCGCAAGCCGCGGCGCCGGGTCAGGCAGTCCGCCAGGTTCACAGCCAGCGTCGTCGCCCCCGCACCGCCGCAGGACTGGCTGACTGCAACCACCATGCCTTCGCGGCTGCCGCGGGCAGTGCCGCCGGGGGCCGGTTGCGCCTCCTCTGCCTTCAGGCATTTGCGGATCGCCGCCGACATCTCGTCGACGGAAGCGGTTTCCGGCAGCACATCCAGCACCCCGGCCTCTGTCAGCAGCCGCAGATCAGCAAAGGGCATGCGGGTATCGGCCAGGGCCAGGATCCGCGCATCGCCGCCGGTGTGGCTCAGCATCTCCCTGACCGCCACAGCGTCGGCGGCCGCATCTGCCCCGGCGCGGAAAATGATCAGATCGTTGTCCTTGGCCAGCTGCAGCGCGGTGCCGTTTATGTCGGTGAGCGCGGATGCGTATTTCTGCACTCCGGTCCCGGGCTGAAACTGCGCCACGCTGGCAACCAGCGCACAGACAGCCGGATCCTTTGAGATGACCGCAATGGATTGTGTTTCAGCCTGCATCGGCCTCTCCTTTCTCTGTCGCTTCAGCCGCTCTGGCCCAGTGCCAGGTCCTCACCCGGCAAAGAGACGCTCATCGGCGGGAACGGCACCGCAGCACCCAGGCCGGATCCCCCCGCCGCACCGGCCAGCGCCGCCAGCCGCCCCAGCGGCGACACGAACTGAAATGTCTGGTTTTGCAGCTCCACCGTGACCACGGGCACGTAAGGCCCGCCCAGAAAGCCGAGGCTGCCGTCGTAGCTGTAGCTGAACGAAAGCGCGGCGATGGTGGCATCCGGCGGCATCGCGCCGCGAACCAGGCCCCAGATTTCATTTGCCGTGGCATTGGCCGCACTGCCCGCGCAGGTCACCGTGCCCGCATCCAGGCAGATGTCCGTCCCGGCCCGGCAGGAGGTGCCGAACTCCGGCGGCGTGCCGGTGGCCGATGGGTCGCGCCGGTGAAATTCCGGCACCCCGGCGCAGGCCGGCGGCCGCACCGCGGCCACGCGGGCGGCCACATTCATCGCCCGTTCCGCCACCACATAGTGAAATGCCATGCGGCCGAAATCGATGATGCCCATGAACAACAGCAGAAACAGCGGGATGGCAACGCCCAGCTCCACCAGCGCGGCGCCCTCCTGATCCCGGCGGAACCGGCGCAGCGCTGCATATTCTTTCGTCAGTGCCTTCATGTTCCGAATACCCGGCTCTGGTCGGTGATGACCGTATTGATGGTGGCACGGCTGCCGCCGTTCAGTTCAAAGACACCCGCAAAAGGAAAGGTCATAGTCAGGCTGGCCCGCACCGTCACAACCGGCGCAGGCGAAATCCGGTAATTGCCCGCCTGGCAGGTCAGGCCGGGGGTGACTGAGGTCACCGCAAGGCTGGCCGGAAACAGCGCATCACCCGAAATGCTTTCGCGCACGATCGCCAGCAGTTGCGGCTGGTGCGCGTCCACAGTGCCGCCGGAGGAGCAGATGTTCTGCGGCGCCACCCGCGCCAGGTAACGGGCTGCATCGCGCACGCCGGAGATTGCAGCCTGGTAGGACCACATCATCCGCCCGCCCTCGATGATCACCGCAAAAACCAGCAGCATCACCGGCAGCATCAGTGCAAACTCCACCAGCACCGCGCCCTCTTCCCTCTTGCGAAAGGCGGTCCAGCCGCCGGAGAAATGTGTTTTGCCAGCCATCCCGATCACCTGTAGAGCTGCACGACATCGCGGAAGATACCGGCGTCACCAGTGCCCCCGGCCCCGCCGCCCGCGCTGCCCACAACCTCGCCCCAGATATCCAGGGTTGGCGGCGAGGCGCCGTCGTCACCCACCGGCTCGGTCAGGAAGATCTTCACGAATTCCTGCACCGGCACATCGGAGGTCGAGCCGTTGATCGGGTTTGCAGCGCAGTCGATTCCCGCGGCGATCACCACCCGGCGCTGCGGGCTGGCGCTTTGGTTGGGTGAGCACACCGGGCGGCCGGTCTCAGCCAGACCCGACAGGATGCCGCCAGCGCCTCCGGGACCGCCAGCGGCATCAATCTCTTCCAGATAATACTCATAGCGGGTGGTGGCCCCGGGGTGCGGGTCGACGCCGCCATAGTTGGTGCCGACATAGCCGGCCCGCCCGGCGGTCCACTTGCCGTCACCAAAGCGCGCGCAGCCACCGGCAGCAAAACAATCATCGCGCGGCAGGCCCACGGTGTCCGGCGACGGGTCTTCGTTGCTGCCGATGCAGCTGCCGCCGCCATGGGGCACAATGCCCTTGATGACATTGGGCGCCGGCGGGTAGTCGGCGTCATTGCGCTTGCCGTTCATGATCGCCTTGTAGATATCGAAGCGCACGTTGAAGATGGCATCGCGGATGCCCACTTTCTGCCCCGGCTCGATATCGACACCGCGCTGGCTGAAGCACTGGGTGATGCTGCCTTCGGCCCCCAGCAGGCAGGCATCCAGCTGCGCCCCGTTGAGCCCCGCGCATGGCCCTTCGTCATCGACCAGCACCTTGGCCGGATCAAGAAAGCCGAAGTCCCCAGGGCCCCAGGCGGAACCGCTGCCGCCGGAACGCAGCAGGATCATGTCGCCGATGCTGGCGTCCGCCGAGAAGCCCGGCGGGACGCAGAACATCAGCGGGGTAATGTCGCAGGCATATTGGGTGAAGCCCGCCACGGATGAGGCCCGCGCCAATTCATTCGGGCGGGACCGGCCGGTCAGCGCGGCAAATACCGCGCCGTAGGTGGCGGGCACCGTGCTGGGCGCTGCGACGGCGCGGACAAAGGCCGCCTCTGCCGGGTCTGCGGTGACAGCGGTCAGGGCCGCGGCGTCATCATCGGGCAGTTCGGAATAGAAAGTGAGCGTGTAATCGGTATCCCCGCTCAGCACGCTGCCGCCGGTGCCGAAGGTCTTGCGGTCGCTGATCAGATTGGCGGCAGCAGCCCGGGCGCGGGTGATGGCATCATTCTTGCCGTCCAGCTCGCCTGCAGCGGCCAGCGCCACATTGTCGGTGTAGGCTTGCAGTTCGCTGCGTGTGATGCCCGTGCGGCCCAGGTCGAACGACATCGCCGCAATCCCCAGCAGCACCACAAAGGTCAGCCCCCAGATGACCAGCATCGTGCCGCGCTCATCCTGTGCAAACTTTCTTATGCGGTTGTTCTGGCGCATGGTCCGGCAGGCCTCTCAGTGCGGTTTCAATCAGCGGATTTCAGTTTCAGACACTTCGGTGCCGCGGCGGATCAGAACGGTCCTGCGCGCAGGCTCTGCCGCCGGTTCCGGCAGCTGCACCTGCACATTCCGAAGCACGTCATTCAGGCTGATCGACTCCAGCGGAACCTCCTCGGCAGCCGCTTCCTGATTGCGCAAGGTCAGGCTCAGCGTGCCCGCGCGCTGCGCAAGAGCAAGGCGCTGGCCTCCGTCCGGAGTGACCTCAACCGTGACCGTGCGGGCGACGCCCGGCTGGTCAGTTTCCTGGTTGGCATCCTGGTCCACACCGATCACCCGGACGTTCTGCAGGATGGTCACCGTTTTCAGCCCGGCACCGCGGCCCTGGGTCAGCAGCACATCAACGCTGTCGCCCGGGGTCACGAAACCGCCCACTGCGGTTTCTGCGCTGACCTTGAGGGCCATCGCACGGTGATCCGGGCTGAGCGTCTGCACGATCGTCACCTTTTCCCCGAAGTTCGAGACCTTGGACGCCCGGATCAGCTCTCCCTGTGCAATCGCGCGGCGGGCGCGGCGCGGCGGTTTTCCGGTATCCGGAAGCAAGGCGTCAAAACTGGTAAACGTGCCAGCGGGCCGGGCCTCGGCCGGCCAGGAAATGGTGGTCAGCGATTGCGCGGTCAATGCCGTCCCGAAAGCGATATCCTGAGAGGCGACCACAACTTCGACCAGCGCCGGCCCTTCAGGGCCGCCGGTCACGGCCTGCCCGTCGATGTAATCCTTAGCCACATAGGCAGAGCCGCCCGCCAGGGCCAGTCCGGAAATCATGCTGAGAAGTGATGAAATATTCATGCCAGGTTTCCTTTCGTCGCTGGCTGGCGCAGCAGAAGGGCGGTCCCGGCTGTTCGTCGGAAAATGTGGCCGCAGGCTTCTGCTTCCTGCCGTGCTTGCCGCAGGTAAACGCCAGCGGCAGTTTTCTGGCGGATGCGGAGCATTCCCCCCGAAGCCCCGAATCCGCCAGGCTCCCCGATCGGGATCGGGAAGACAACGCAACAAGTTAGCAAGTCGACGCGGATCCGTCCGAGTTCGGCATGCAGGCCCCTGCCGCATCCATCGAGTCCCCGACGTCACCCGCCAGGTTGTCCAAGGCAGCAGTGCCCAGAGCCACTGCCAGCGCGATGGCAATGCCGTACTCCACCAGTGTCACCCCGCGCTCATCGCCGCGCAGTTTGGACAGCATCGTTTTCAGATATGCAGTCATTTCAGTCTCCCATCAGATAGACGCCGGCAGGCCGGCGGTTCATGTGGCTGCGGCACCAAGTGGCACCGGCCTGCATTGACTCTACCGGAGGCTGGAAGAGCGGCGCATCAGCCCGGAAGGCCAGAAACACACGTCAGGGATGTATTAATTCCCGCAACCGCTGCAGCCGGAGCAAGTTGCCAGGCTGAGCAAAATAGCCCCGGCAGTGGCCGGGGCTTCTTACTGGTCCGCACAATGGGGCGTCAGTCTGCCGCCTTCACCGCGGCAATCACGATATCCAGCGCCCGGTCCAGATCCGCGCGGGAGATGGTCAGCGGCGGCGACAGGGTCAGCACGCTGCCCTGGCTGATCTTGTAGCTGAGGCCGCCTTCAAGGCAGGCGTAGTAGATCTGTTCTGCTTTGGCGATGCCGGGCGCCATGGTCTGCCGGTCCTCGACGATCTCCACCCCGAACATCAGCCCGCGGCCGCGGATATCACCGACAACGGACACCTGGCCCAGTGCGTCGCGCAGACGCTCCAGTGCGTGGCGGCCCAGTTCGGCGGCGCGCTCCACAAGCCCCTCCTCCTCGAGGATCTGCAGCGTGGTCAGGGCCGCTCGGGCCGTGACCGGGTTCTTCTCGTGGGTGTAATGGCCGATGGCAAAATCGCCGCAGACATCCAGATCGCGCCGCGCCACGCAGGCGGCGATGGGAAGGATGCCGCCGCCCAGCGCTTTGCCCAGTGTCACGATATCCGGCACGATTCCGTCATGCTGGAAAGAAAACATCTGCCCGGTCTTGCCCAGCCCGGTGGGGATTTCGTCCAGGATCAGCAGCACCCCGTGACGGTCGCAGATCTCGCGCACCGATTTCCAGAACCCCGGCGGCGGCACGTTCGGCACCGCGCGCATCGCCTCTGCGATGAAGGCGCAATAGTCGCCGTCGCGTCCCAGCACATAGTCGATCATCCGCGCGCAGGCCTCTGCACTGGCCGCCAGCGACTTGTGGCCATAGGCGCAGTTGGACGGGCTGAACGGTGCCACATGCTCCGTCCCCGGCAGCAAGGGTCCGGCGATGTGGCTGCGGAAGGTGGCCTCCCCCCCGACCGAGGCGGCGCCGAAACCCGCGCCATGGAACGCATCCCAGAAACTGAGGGTCTTGAAGCGCCCGGTGGCGGCGCGGGCGATCTTCAGCGCCACCTCATTGGCGTCGGAACCTCCGGTGGTGAACAGGGTCTTGCCCAGATCGCCGGGGGTGATTGCCGCCAGTTTCTCTGCCAGTTCCACCGCAGGTTCATTGGTGAAGCGGCGCGGCGCAAACGGCAGGTCATCCAGCTGCTTCTTGATGGCTGCAACCAGCTTGGGGTGGCCATACCCCAGGTGATGCACCGAGTTGCCATGGAAATCCATGTAGCGGCGGCCATCCATGTCCTCGATCCAGATGCCGTCGGCCTTGGCAATGGTGCTGACGCAGGGGCTGGACAGGCTCTGGTGCAGGAAGGCGTTTGCGTCCCGTTCCAGCAGCGGCGCGGAATTCGGCCCGATGGATGTTTTCAGCCAGGCCTTTCGGGCTTCGGACGTGTTGGATTCACCTTCCGTATGGACGAGCATGTGCCGCCTCCGTGCAGGGGGTCAAAAGGGAAAGATGAAAAGGCCGGGGCCAGGTGGAGCCAGCCCCGGCGGGCCGGCCTTATTCCGGCCAGGGGAGTGAATAGGTCTTCACGTTGGTGAAGAATTTCATCGCCTCGATCACACCTTCCTTGACCCCGTTGCCGCTGTCCTTGATCCCGCCGAAGGGGGACATCTCGATGCGGTAGCCGGGCTGCTCCCAAATATTGCAGGTGCCCACGTCCAGCCCGTTGATATAGGCAATCGCCCGGTTCAGATCGTTGGTGCAGACGCCGGAGGACAGCCCGAACTCGGTGGAGTTGGAGATCCGCATCACTTCGGCGTCGTCATCCGGCACACGGACAATCGGGATCACCGGGCCAAAGGTCTCTTCCATCACCAGTTCGCTGTTGTGCGGCACTTTGTCGACCACGATCGGCGGCAGCAGCGCGCCCTGGCGGGGCGGATGGTAGAGGATCTCGGCGCCTTCCTCCGCGGCCTGCAGCACCCGGTTTTCGAACAGCTCCGCAGCCTTGTCGTGGATGACACAGCCCAGCTCGGTTTCCGGGTCCTGCGGATCGCCGAACCTGATCTTCTGCGCCTTCGCCAGAACCAGCGGCACAAAGCGGTCAGCGACGCTTTCCTGCACCAGGATGCGTTTGATCGCGGTGCAGCGCTGGCCGGAGTTGCCGGTGGCGCCGGCCACGGCAATGGTGGCCGCCTTTTCCAGATCGGCGTCAGACAGATCATTCAGCACGATCAGCGGGTCGTTGCCGCCCAGCTCCAGCGCCTGCCGCTTGTAGACGCCTTTCTCGGCAATCATCTTGCCCACCGGCACACCGCCGGTGAAGGTGATGATGTCGATGTTTTCATTGGTGATCATCTCATCGCCAATGTCCTTAGGCCAGCCGGTGACCACCTGGAACATCTCCGGCGGCAGCCCCGCTTCGTACAGGATATCGGCCAGCGCAATGCAGGTCAGCGGCGTCAGTTCCGTCGGCTTGCAGACCATGCAGTTGTTGGTGGCAATCGCAGGTGCGATCTTGTGGCTGACCATGTTCAGCGGGTGGTTAAACGGGGTGATCGCCGAGATCGCCTTCACCGGCTCTCGCTTGGTAAAGATCTTGCGCGCCTTGCCGTTGTGCGTCAGGTCGCAAGAGAAGATCTCGCCATCGTCCTTCAGCGCCTCGGCGGCGGCAAACTGATAGACGTCCTGGGCGCGCTTGGTTTCATAGATCGCGTGCTGGTGGCAGATGCCCAGCTCCAGCGTCAGCCATTTGGCCAGCCACTCGCGCTTTTCCCCGATCAGCTCCCCTGCCCGCTGCAGGATCTGGCTGCGTTCATAACGGGTCAGCTTGGGCGTGTAGTTCGCGGCAATCTCAAACGCCTTGCGGGCGTGTTCAGCCTGGCCAGCCGGTACATGGCCCA
Organism: Leisingera sp. S132; assembly: GCF_025144465.1. Lineage (NCBI taxonomy): Bacteria > Pseudomonadati > Pseudomonadota > Alphaproteobacteria > Rhodobacterales > Roseobacteraceae > Leisingera > Leisingera sp. S132. The sequence goes on along the minus strand of NZ_CP083553.1, from coordinate 398,974 downwards.
CGACCTCGTTGGTGTAGGGGTAGAGAACCGGCACGGTTTCCTCGGTAAAGACCACCTCGCCGCCGATGCGCATGCCCTCGTTGCGGATTTCGATATTGCTCATGGCCTGATCCTTCATGTTCACAGCGCCGCCGCCTGCGCGGCATAGAAAAACGCATCAAAGTTGCGCAGCACCGGGCGCTCCGGCAGCGGCAGGACGCGGTTGCAGATGAAGGGTACCTCCTGTTCGGTCAGCCCGCCATGGCTGCGCAGCGGCTCATTAAGCGCCGCCAGATCATGACGGTGCTCAGACGTGCCGATGCAGATGTTTTCGCCCGAGACCAGGATGATATCGCCGATCCGGTCAGCAGGCAGCTCGAACCGGGCCACCGCCTCCTCGCGGGTCAGAACATCGGTGATCGCGTCATAGCCTGCCAGCCGCTGCATGATCTCCGCCCGGTCCGCGCCTTCAGGCAGATAACAGGTGGCAAAGGAGCCAAGCGCGCCGTGGTGCACCACATAGGGGTCGGTGATCGGCAGGATCACCCGCGCCTGGCCCTCGCCCAGCCAGTCATCCATCAGGTCCTGCACGTAGATCACGCTGGGGGAGCCATCGGCGTGGTGCTTGGGCTTCATGCCGTGGTCGGCGGTCACCACGATGGCGGCGCCCAGCGCGTCCAGCTCTGTCAGGTACTTGTCGAACATCTCGTAGAAGGCCTTGGCCTCCGCCTGATCGGGGCTGTACTTGTGCTGCACATAGTCGGTGGTGGTCAGATACATCACATCCGGCGCCCATTCCTTCAGCAGCTTCACCCCGGCGGCAAAAACAAACTCACTCAGCTCTGCCGAGTAAACCTCCGGCTGCGCCATGCCCAGCCATTCGCTGGCTTTCTCCTGCCCGTGCTCGGCGGCGGTGGAGGTATCGGACTTTTCTGCAGAGAAGCACTTGGCGCGATCCTCATCAAACACCAGGCCTGCACCCAGCAGCGCCCGCAGCTTGTCCTTGGCGGTGACCACCGCCACCCGCGCGCCCGCATCATAAAACGCCTTGAATACCGTCGGTGCACGCAGAAAGCGCACGTCGTTCATCATAACCTCTTCGCCGGTGTCCGGGTCGATCAGGTAGTTGCCGCAGATCCCGTGCACGACCGGCGGGCGGCCCGTCGCAATCGACAGGTTGTTGGGGTTGGTGAATGACGGCACCACTGAATGCGCCAGCCGGTCAGTGCCTTCCGCGCGCATCCGCTTGAGCGTGGGCATCAGACCGTCGGCAATTGCTTTGTCCAGATATTCCGGCTCGCAGCCGTCCAGGCAAATGGCAATTGCGCAGGTCTTGGGCACGTCATAGGCGCGGCCGTTTGCAACGACGGGGGATTGAATGGTCATATCTTAAAGTCCTCTATCTCTCAGGCGGCCAGTTTGGCGCGTTCTTCCAGCGCCGCGGCGGGCGGGGCCGCGCTGGCGACGCCCATTTCGGCAAGCGTTTCCTTGGCGGCAGTCACGACCTGCCGCATCACATGTTCATCCATCTGCCCGATGCAGCCGACGCGGAAACTGTCCACAACGGTCAGCTTGCCCGGGTAGATGATAAAGCCCTTCTCCTTCATCAGATCGTAGAAGCGGTCGAAGACAAAGTTCCTGTCCGCAGGGCAAAAGAATGTGACAATGATGGGCGACAGCCAGCGGTTCTGCAGCAGGGTCTCGAACCCCAGCTCGCGCATGCCAGCAACCATCACATCGCGGTTGCGGGTGTAGCGGCCGCCGCGCCCCGCGACGCCGCCTTCAGCCTCATGCGCCTTGAGCGCTTCCAGGAAGGCCGCAACCACATGGGTCGGCGGGGTGAACCGCCATTGGCCGGTCTTTTCCATATGCGCCCATTGCGCATGCACATCCAGGGAAAGCGAATGGCTGTTGCCCTTGGCCGCCTCAAGCTCCTCTCTGCGGGCGATGACAAAGCCGAAGCCCGGCACCCCTTCGATGCATTTGTTGGCAGAAGACACCATCGCCTCATAGCGGATCTGCGACGGCTGCAGTTCAATCGCGCCAAAGGCCGACATCGAGTCGACCAGCAGTTTGCGGCCCGCGGCGTAAACTGCTTCGGAAATCTCCTCCACCGGGTTCAGGATACCCGAAGACGTCTCACAGTGAATGGCCACCACATGGGTGATCGACGGATCATCCGCCAGGATCTGCGCCACCTCCTCCCCGCGCGGCGGAAGGTAGTCTCCCTTGTCCAGCAACTGATAGTCGCGGCCCAGGTATTGCAGCGTCTGCGCCGAGCGCAGCCCGTAGGCGCCATTGGCCAGCACCAGCGCCTTGCCATCCCGCGGCACAAAAGACGCCAGCATCGCCTCAACCGCAAAGCTGCCGGAGCCCTGCATCGGCACGCAGTCAAAAGCGCCGGCACCCTCACCCAGCAATGCCAGCAGGCGGCTGCGCATGTCGCGGGTCATGGCGCGGAAGTCGTCGTCCCAGCTGCCCCAGTCGCGCAGCATGGCTTGTTTCACCTCATAGGATGTGGTCAGCGGCCCAGGGGTCAGAAGGTACGGTTCACCCAGAAACGGCGGGTCTATCTGCGGTGCGGAAGCGGTCATTGCCTGTCTCCAAAGCATGGTTCGAGAGCATGATTGCGCCAGCACAATTCATATGTAAAATTGCAAAAAACAATTCAATGATAGGTCTTACCTATATAAGTTCACGGGAAACCCCTTATGCGTCACTCACAACTCAAGGCCTTTCACCACGTGGCCCTTCTGGGCGGCTTTTCCCGCGCCGCAGAGGCACTGCACCTGACCCAGCCGGCGGTTTCGGAACAGGTGCGCAAGCTGGAGCAGGACCACGACGTGCTGCTGTTCCGGCGCGAGAAGAAACGGGTGTTCCTGACAGCCGCGGGGGAGGACCTGCTTCACATGACCAAGCAGTACTTCGAGGTGGAAAGCCGGATCGGCGACTACCTGTCGGCAACCCGTGCCGCAGTTGAGGGGGAGTTGCGCATCATTGCGGACTCTGCCCAGCACATGACCGGCTTCCTGGGGCCCTTCCAGAAGCGTTACCCGAATGTGGTTATTTCGCTGCGCGCCGGGAACACGGGCGAAATCATCGATGAACTGCGTGACTACAATGCCGAAATCGGGGTGGCCGGCAGCCTGTCCCCGGGCAAGGACATGAGTGTTCTGAACCTCGGCGCCACCGGCATCGTTGCCTTTGCCGCGCGAGGCCTGCTGATGGCCTCGCAAGCGGACCTGTCGTTCCAGGAGCTGGCACAGCTTCCGCTGGTGTTCCGCGAGGAGGGCTCAAAGACCCGAGAGAAAGTCGAGACCGCCGCGCGTGAACAGGGCATCCGGCTGAAGCCCGCAATTGTCGCCGAAGGGCGCGAGGCCGTGCGTGAGCTTGTGGCCTCCGGCGCGGGTATCGGTTTTGTCTCCGAGGCGGAATTCGGCCATGACGACCGTCTGGTCAAATACAGCCTGCGCGATGCCGAACTCACGATGAGCGAAAGCATCATCTACCTCACCCAGCGCCGTGACGTCCGCGTGATCCGCGCCTTCATGGACTTTGCCAAAGGCATTCAGGCGCAATGAAGGGCTGAAAGAATATTGCGCAATAAGATTAGCCGCCACAGGTCCGGACCCGGCTCGGCAGGGACAAAAGCAAGCACTGGTTAAACTTTTCCATTCAGCTGGTTCTGAACCTGGTCCTGCCCCCTGAAACTGGTCCGGAGTGAATGCGAATTATTGGGAACATTTCTGGCAAGAGAGGGAGTGTACCGATGCCGAAGAAACGATTGAGCGACGAACAGATTGCCTTTGCTTTGAGGCAAGCGGAAGCCGGGACGGCGGTTGGAGAGATTTGCCGCAAGATGAGGGTCGCGGAAGCGACGTTCTATCGCGGGAAGAAGGTCTATGCGGGGATGGGTGTGTCGGAGATCCGGCGGCTGAAACAGCTCGAAGACGAGAACAGCAAGCTGAAGTGAGGCTCCCCCACAGAGGTGGCTCGAGAAATCTGAACAGTTGAGCTAGGTGGATTTTCCGCTCCTGATCCGGCAGCGTGCCGGGACGAAGGAGCAACGATGGCAAGACGACCCAGACGGGGCGTTGTTGCACAAATCGGGTTCTGACCGCAGTTCCCCTTTCCCCGGGCGGACTTATCCTACGGAAACTGTGACAGGTATCCCAAGCGCCGTGTAGCCGTTCAGTACGGCGATACGAACCTGCAGCTCGGCGACTTGGCGTTCGAAGTCTTTTGCCATCAGGGATTGGCCGAGCAGCTTGATGCAGTTCATTTTTGACTCAACCCGGCTCTTGCGGTGATATCCGCTCCACCGTCGCCAGATGGCGCGGCCGAGATACTTCGAGGCGCGCAGGGCTTCGTTTCGTGACACTGCGCCCGGGCTCGTTGGCTTCCAGGGCTTGGCGTTCTTGCGGGGCGGGATGACAGCGGCGGCACCACGGGTGGCAATCGCCTCGTGGCATTTGCGCGTGTCGCAGGCCCCGTCGGCGGTCACGGAACCGATCTCTTCGTCTGCCGGGATTTGGTCAAGGAGATCAGGCAGAATGGGCGCATCACCGATGTTGCTTCCGGTGACTTCGACGGCCCGAACTTCCAGTGTTTCCTCATCGATGCCGATGTGTATCTTGCGCCAGATGCGCCGCTTGGGGCCACCGTGCTTGCGGGCGTTCCACTCGCCTTCACCCTCGGCCTTGATACCGGTGCTGTCCGCTGCCCGGCAGTGCATCACGCAGTGATGTCACGAGAGGGGATCAGCAGATTCTGCGGGCCCTTGCTGCCTCGATAGGGGATGCTCACGTTCAGAGTTCGTTGGCGGCGGCACAGGGTGCTGAAGTCCGGCACCACCCAGTCCAGGCCGACAAGCTTCAGCAGGCTTTGCACGAACCCAGTCGTTTGTCGCAAGGGCAGGCCAAAGAGCACCTTCAAAGTCAGACAGGTCTGGATCGCCGCATCGCTGAAGATCGGTTGTCTGCCACGCGTGCCGGTCGGCGGCGGCGTCCAGATCATTTCTGGATCAAACCAGATTGTCAGCGAGCCGCGCCGCTTCAACGCGTCATTGTAAGCCGACCAGTTCGTGGTCTTGTATTTAGTAGGGGCCCAACTGCTCATGCCTACCAGCTATCATGCTGGATTCACGCAGTGAATCCCTCACCCGATTTGTGCAACAACGCCCCTCAGAAGGTAACGATCCCTTTTGCGGGAGCAGGACTTGTGCTCGGGGATCGGCCATTCACGCCTGGCGCGGCGAAAGCTAACGAAGAGCCCAACCTGTGAATTCGAATTTCGCGCTGCATGCACACGCAAGATCAGAAATGCTACAAGCGCTCAGATTTCAGCGCCGCAGAGCAGCGGAAGGAGCGGTCCTTCATGCTTGCGCTCCAGAAGAGCAGAAATGTCAGATCAAGTCCCGTGTCCTACAGGTTAATCTAGATTTCCCAGTGCTTACTAGCATGTACTGAGGAGTGTGTCTCAACCGCTTCCGTCACTGCCGGGGCCACGGGCTCAGCACCATTGCCATCGACCTTGAACCGGCCCACCAGTTTTGCCAATTTGATGGCGTTGGCATTCAGCATATAGCCTGCGGCCGTGGCTTCTTCCACCATCGCGGCATTCTTTTGGGTCACCTGATCGAGCTGGGTCACGCCGGTGTTGATCTCGTGCAGGCCGGTAGATTGCTCCTCTGCGCCTTCAGCGATTTCGGTGACCAGCTTCGAGATATGGCTGACACGGGTGGAAATTGACTGCAGAGCCTCGCCTGCCCGACCTACCAGATCGACACCCTGATCTACTTGGCGGGAGCTGTCGGAAATCAGCGTCTTGATCTCCATTGCTGCATCCGAGGAACGCTGCGCCAGTGCCCGCACCTCTGAGGCTACCACCGCGAAGCCGCGGCCGGCCTCACCAGCACGGGATGCCTCTACACCAGCGTTGAGTGCCAGAAGGTTAGTCTGGAAGGAAATATCGTCGATCACCTCAATGATCTGGTCGATTTTGCTGGAACTTTCCGCGATTACTCCCATTGCGGCGACTGCGTTCCGCACCACTTCGCCGCTGCTTTCAGCCTCTTGGCGGGCCTCTCGGACGGTATCTTCTACACGGCGCGCACCCTCGGCCGCGGATTTCACGCTGGCTGTAAGCTCATCAATCGCCGCCGCTGTCTGCTCCAGGGTAGCAGCCTGGCTTTCGGTACGGTGCGACAGATCATCCGAGGCTTGGCTGATTTCTGCCGCCCCGTTACGGATACTCGAAGAAGCCTCGATCACTTGCTGCACTGTGGCGTTCAGGTTGTCGATCGAGCCGTTAAAATCGTCGCGCAGATTTTCATATTCCGCCGGGAAAGCCTCGGTGATGCGTATGGTTAGATCGCCATTTGCCATACGTGATAGGCGCTCGCTTAGCTGCTGCACCACATATGCCAATTCGGCGTCTTTGCTTAGGGCCTTCTGCTGTTCGACCTCCTGCATACGAACCAATTCGGCGCGAAACGTCTCCAGCGCCCGGGCCATATCTCCAACTTCGTCGCCGCGCTTCTGGCCGCGGATTTCCACTGTGTTGTTGCCTTCAGCCAGGCCACGCATGGATACTACAATCCGTTGAATGCCCGAAGCGATGCCGGATCCTGTCACCAGCGCCATTGCAGCACCGATTATTATCGCAGCAACAATGGCGGCAGGGATCATTTTGCGCGTCTGAGCTGCTATCTCTTCGTTGGCAGCTTGGTTGGCAGCCATCGCCGCAGAAACTTCATTTCGAAGTTCCGCCATAGTGGATTGGAAACTATCAAAAAAGGCCTTGCCGCGCCCCTCTGCCACAAAATCCGCCATGTCATCCATAGTGGCCGCGTCACCAATTTCTCGACGCAAGTCCAGCATTGGCGCCGCAACCTCACCGCGCCATTTTTCAATTACTTCGGAAATGCCATTCAACTGATCCAAAACTAGAATGTCTTCCTGCATCGCGGTCCGGAAAGCATCCATACCAGCATCGAACCGCTGGGTTCCCTGCACAAAGGGCGTGAGGAAAGACTCTTCTCCCGCCAAAAGAAACCCGCGCATGCCAGTCTCCATGTCTACAGCTGCGGCGAGTAGGTTTTTTGCCATGCCAAGTACAAGATAGTTTCTCTCAACATCTTGGAATGGCTCTTGGAGTAAACCTGGATCTGACAAGCCCGCGGTGATCCGTGATGTTAGAGAGTCACGATTATCTACCAGCGGCTCTGTTGCGCAAATCGGGTGAGGGATTCATCTCATGAATCCAGCGTGATAGCTGGAGGGCATGAGCAGACCAACACCCCCGACCTACAAGATCAAGAACTGGCGGGCCTATAACGAAGCGCTGAAGCGTCGTGGCTCTCTGACGATCTGGTTCGATCCCGAGATGACGTGGGAGGCCCGGCCGACCGGCAAGAGAGGCCGACAGCCCATCTATAGCGACGCCGCGATCAAGACCTGCCTGACGATGAAGGTGCTGTTCCGTATGGCGCTCAGGCAGACGACCGGCTTCGTGGAAAGTCTCCTGCGATTGAGTGGATTGGACTGGTCGGTACCGGATTTTAGCACGCTTTCACGCCGCCAGAAGTCTCTCGCCGTGAACATCCCGTATCGTGGTTCTGAGGGGCCGCTACACCTGCTGATCGACAGCACTGGGATAAAGGTAGAGGGCGAAGGCGAGTGGAATGCGCGCAAGCACGGTGGCTCGAAACGCCGCGTGTGGCGCAAGGTTCACCTCGGTATCGACGAAAAGACACTGGAAATCCGGGCAGTCGAGTTCACCAGTAGCAACATTGGTGATGCGCCCATGCTGCCGGAACTGCTTAATCAGATCCCGCCCGAGCAGGAGATCGGCAGTGTCACGGCAGATGGCGCCTACGATACGCGCAAGTGCCACGATGCCATCGCCAACCGAGGTGCCAATGCCGTCGCCCCGCCCCGCAAGAACGCCAAGCCCTGGAAACCCGACACCGCAGGCGCGATTGCGCGCAACGAAGCGCTGCGGGCGTCGAAATACCTTGGCCGAGCGCTTTGGCGGAAATGGAGTGGATACCACCGCCGAAGTCGTGCCGAAACCAAGATGCACTGCATGAAACTGCTGGGACAAAGACTGATGGCACGGGATCCTGGACGTCAGGTTGCCGAGCTTCAGCTCCGTGTTGCGGTCATGAACGGATTCACCGCGCTTGGCATACCCGTCACAGAGGCAGTGGGATAAGTCCGTCTGGGGAAAGGGGAACCTTGGCCCTCAACCGATTTGCGCAACAGAGTCGATCGCGGAGAGACCGCGATCGCTTGCACAGAAGTCAGCCGCGCCTCCGCTCCGCTCTAGCGCGCCTGGCATTTTCCGTTTGATTGGTCCGCCTGCCATCCGGCCGGCAATCTGAACACGGGTTCTGATGCCGCTGCGCGTCAGCCTCCACGGAGAAATCCGGTTCCTCCCGCGCCAGGCGCGGGCCCCTCCCAATTTCACCGCTCCGGCCCCGTGTGTCAGATCACCGTCCGGCCGCAGTCCGGGCTGCGCCCACCCTGCTTTGCCCTCCGGAAGACACGAGGTCTTCCGAAGTGAAAATCAGGGAAGGCTTCGCCACTGGCGGAACAGGAGGCGCGAGCTGGAATGTTGGAGACACGAAAAAGGAAAGGTTCTGTCGCAAATGGCAAAACTATGTGTCGCCCGACAATTCAGGAAGTGGCGGACCGAGGAGGATTCGAACCCCCGACCCCTTGATTCGTAGTCAAGTACTCTATCCAGCTGAGCTATCGGTCCACTGCGGCGGGGTTTACTCATAGCATCGAACGGGCGCAACCCCAAAAACAAAAATAGTTCCGGCCGCGGCCATTTTCCAGCTGTGCTTTCCGAAGGTGTCAGAGCGTGCCGTCACCCTTAGGCAGGCAGATCTCGAACACGGTGCCCTCGGCACCGGTCTTGTTCAGCCTGACGCTGCCGCCGTGGCCGCGGGCCAGTTCGCCTGCAATCGCCAGCCCCAGGCCCGTGCCCCCCTTGCGGGCGCCGCCCTGGAACGGGGTGAACAGGTTGTCCTGCGCCCTCTTGGGCAGGCCCGGTCCGGTATCCGAAACGGTGATGTACCAGGCGTCCGCCTCCTCGCGGGCTTCAACCGTGACCTGTCCCGGCCTGCCGGTGGCGGCTATCGCCTGGCGGGCATTGCGCACCAGGTTCATCACGATGCGGAACAGCTGCTCCGGATCGGCACGCAGCATCATCGGCTTGGGCACGGCGTTGAGGATTTCCACCCTGTCGCTGTCCGCCGCCAGCAGTTCGCTTTCGGCGATGTCGGCGGTGATCTCATGCAGGCAGACCACGCCGAAGGTGGGCGATGGCTCCTCCGCCTTGCCAAAGGCCAATGTGCCTTCGCACAGCGACACCGCCCGGGTGATCGAGTTGACCAGCTTCGGTGCCAGGCGGCGCACCAGGGGATCCTCGCTCATCTCGATACGGTCCGTGAACAGCTGCGCCGAAGTCAGGATGTTGCGCAAATCGTGGCTCACCTTGGCCACCGCGCCGCCCAGCTGGGCCAGCCGCTCGCGCTGTTTCAGGGCATGTGTCAGCTCGGTCTGCAGCTGCATCAGCGCCTCTTCCGCCTCGCGCAGCTCCACCACGCTGGAACTGGGATGGATGATGCCGCGCGCATCCTCCGGCGCCGCCGCATAGCGCTGCATATAGCCGACCACGCCCTTGATCGGCTTGACCAGCACGATCCGCACCGCCCCGAACAGCAGCACCGCGGTAAAGACGGAGATCACAGCAGACAGGATCAGAATGCGCACGCCGTAGTCGATCATCGCCGCGCGCAAGGGGGCGGTTTCCATAGTCACTTCGATCAGGAGGCCCGCCTCGCGCACCGGCGCGCCAATCACCCGGATGATCTCATTCTCCGGGCGGAGCAGCCGCATCATTGCATCGCGGATCAGGGTCAGGGCGCCGGCCATACGCAAATCATAGGTGGCAGTGATTTCCTGCGGGATCGGCGACGCCAGCATCAGCTGGCGGATCTCGTCGCGGCGCAGCACCACGTTATAGACGCCCGCGTTTTCCAGGAGCTCCGCTTCCAGCTCGGTCTCCAGCATGTCGTCCGCCAAGAGCGCCAGCGAGGCGATCTGCGCCCGTTCCAGCCGGTCGGCCAGGTAATCCTCGCGGAACCGCGCAATCGACGGCACAAAGATCAGCACCTCGGCCAGCATCACGAAGACCGTGGTCAGGATCAGGAATCTGCCCGAGAGCGTGTTGAGCATGAAGCGGCCTTCAGTTCATGAAATCCAGCGCTGAACAAAGCGCACGGCGCGTTTAACAAATTTACTCTCAAACAGCCGCGGGGAGAAATAGGCCCCTGCCGCCCGTTTGTTAATCTCGCTCATGCTGGGATAAGGTGCAACCATTGCCGCCACTTGGCTCATTTTCAGGCCGTTGGCGATGGCCATCGACCACAAGGCGATGTGCTCCCCGGCCTGGTGGCCTGCGATGGTGACGCCCACGGGGCGGCCCTTGACCACCATCACCTTGATGAAGCCCCTGGTCTTGCGTTCTGCTATGGCGCGGTCGTTGTGGTTGTAGCCGAACCGCGCCACCTCCAGCTTGACGCCAAAGCGGTCACGCGCCTGCATTTCGGTGAGCCCGACCTGCGCCAGCTCCGGGTCGGTATAGGTGGCCCAGGGGATATGGCTGGTCATCGCCTTGGACGGCAGGCCGAACAGGGCAGAGCGGATGATGACGCTGGCATGGTAGCCCGCCGCATGGGTGAACTGCATTCCCCCCGCCACATCACCGATGGCATAGACACGCCTGTTGGTGGTCAGCAGGCTCTCATCCACCTTGATGCCATTGCCTTGCGTCTCAATCCCGGCAGCAGCAAGGTTCAGCCGCTCCATGTTGGCCTTGCGCCCTACCGCCATCAGCAGGTGACTGCCCTTGAAGGTGCTGCCGTCCCTGGTCTCGACCCCGATCGCCCCAGCCCGGCCGGTGATGCGGGAGACCATGGCGCCCTCGGCGATCTCCACGCCCTCGGCACGCAACGCATCCAGCACCAGCGCGGCGGCTTCCGGGTCCTCTTTGCCCAGCGCCCGCTGGCCTTCGATCACCGTGACCTTGCAGCCCAGCCTGACATGCGCCTGCGCCATTTCCATGCCAATCGGGCCGCCGCCGATGATCAGCAGATGCTCCGGCTTCCCGCGCAGGTCGAACAGCGTCTCGTTCGTCTCATAGGGAACCTTGCCCAACCCCGGAATAGGCGGCACCAGCGGCGCTGAGCCTGTGGCGATCACCACCCGCCGCGCGGTGATGCGAAAGTCTCCGGCTGCAACTTCGGTCTTTGAAACGAAATGCCCGAACTCGCGTATTACCCGCACGCCGAAACCTTCGAACCGCTCCTGGCTGTCCACCGGGGCGATGGTTTCGATGACCTGATGCACATGATCCTTGGCCGCCGCGTAATCTGCCTGCGGCACCTGATCCGCCACGCCAAAATCCGCAGTATGCGCCTGGCCATGGGCCGCCTTGGCGCTTGCCAGCAGCGCCTTGGAGGGCACACAGCCGTAGTTCAGGCAGTCGCCGCCCATCTTGTGGCCTTCCAGCAGCACCACGTCCGCCCCCATCTGACTGGCGCCCGCGGCCACCGACAGACCGCCGGAGCCGGCCCCGATAACCAGAAGATCGCATGTGATACGGGTCATGTTCAGCGCCCCTTCTTCTTGCCGCGGATGGATTTCACGATGATCGGCATCGCTGCCAGCACACACAGCCCCAGGATCGGCCCGATCACATGCGGCTCCCACAGCAGGCTCAGGTCCGGATCCTCACCCCGGTCAAAGACAGACCCGACGCCCACGCCGATCCAGGTAAAGACGATGGCGCCGGGAATGATACCCGCCGCAGTGGTCCACAGGAAGTTGCGGAACTTCACCCCGACCAGCGCCGGCAGCAGATTCGCCACGAAAAACGGCACCGCCGGCACCAGCCGCAGCAGCAGCAGCACCTCGACCTCATTTTCCCGAAGTGCCTGTTTCAGCATCTGCACCCGGCCCTCTGCCGCTTCGATCTTGGCGGTCAGAACCGCCCCCAGCCCTATGCGCGCAGCCAGAAAGATGCCCGCCGCGCCGATGGTGGCAGAGACCACATTGAAAGCGGTGCCGGCCGCCAGCCCGAACAGGAAACCGCCGGTAACCGACGCCACCGCTGCACCCGGCAGCGAGAACACCACGATCACGATGTAGATCCCCATGAACAGCGCCACCAGCCCAAGATAGTTCTGATCCCGGAACGCTATCAGCGCCTCGCGGTTGTCGCGCAGCGTGTCAAAGGTCAGGTAATCCTTCAGCACCACCGCTCCGGCCAGCGCCACCGCCACCACCGCAATCAGCGGCAGATGCCGCGCCAGCCCCGGCTTGGCGCCGTCCTGTTTCTTGGGTCGGGATTCTGTCTCCGGTGTCTCTGTCATGCCGCTCATCTGATCCGTTTCACTTGCGCTCTTGCTGTTGCTACGTCTTAAATGGCTGTTCCGCGAGAGTGGTTCCCCCTGCCTCACAGGCGCTTGATCACAACTCCGGATTCCGTGAGCTTTATGGCAGAATCACCGCCCCTGTGTTACCGCCACCCTGTCCGGACAGGCCGCTGCGGGGCAGTTTTTGGCAGAAATGTTGCACTTTGCCCGGAAAAGGCGGCTTGCAGGGTTTGACTTACCCGCCATTCCCTCCTAAAGACCGGGCTTCGAGATAGACCCCGGGCGGGCGATTCCGCGCACCCGATGACAAAATGTGGAGACCGGAGCGATGAAACGCACCTATCAGCCTTCGAACCTGGTTCGCAAACGCCGCCACGGCTTCCGTGCGCGCATGGCCACCAAGGCAGGCCGCAAGATCCTGAACGCACGCCGCGCCCGCGGCCGCAAAGAACTGAGCGCATAAGCTCAGTTCCCGTTCTGACGGACATGACACCGCCGGAGGCCCCCAAGGACGGCAACGCTGCCCGCGGGGACACGCCTCCGGCGGTGTCCGTTTGTCCGCCTGACACCCAGAAAATCGAGGTCATGGCCAAGCGCCGTGATTTTCTCGCCTGCGCCCGCCCGCCTGCCCGCAAGCAGGGCACCAAGGCGATGATGGTGCAGGGCCGGAACCGCCGCGATGACGGCGGCATCCGCATGGGCTTCACCTGCTCCAAGAAAGTCGGCAACGCTGTCGCCCGCAACCGCGCCAAACGCAGATTGCGCGAGGCGGCACGGATGATTCTGCCCGCCCATGGCCGCCCCGGCTGGGATTACGTGCTGATCGGCCGCGCTGTGGAAACCGCCCAGCGCCCGTTCGAGGAACTGAAGCGCGACCTGATCTACGCGCTCAAGAAGATCCACGGCCAGTGACCGTTCCGGCCTTTGGCCGCATTGCCACCGGGCCGCCCTGCCCCTATCTATCCGCCATGACCCCGCTGGCCCGTCTCTTTGCCCTGCCTGTGCGCGCCTACCGGCTGCTGTTCAGCCCGTGGGTCGGCTTCAACTGCCGCTACCAACCCACCTGCTCCGCCTACGCTTTGGAAGCGCTGGAGAAACACGGCGCTTTCAAGGGCGCCTGGCTGACCGCCCGGCGGATCGGACGCTGCCACCCCTTTGGCGGCGACGGCTATGATCCCGTGCCGGACCGGAAGGACTGCCCCCCCGGCAATTGATCCAGCCTTTCGGCATTTCAGTCACAGTAGGGAAAACCGGAATAAGAGCCCGTGCCTGCGCGTGCTATCCGATCTCCGCGATCAACCCAAAGCTGCAGGAGGCGCGAATGAACACTCTGTTTCAGACCTTGCGATCTCCCGCAGAAAATACGGCTATTGCCGCTTCCTGGCCAGGCTTGCGCCGGCCCGCCGGCCTGCGCTGATCTGCGCCCGGACTGATCGTCACTTCCCAAACCTGCGGCACCCACGGCTCTGACCGCGCGTATTAATGCGCGCCCTGCCTTGCCGCGCCCTTTCACCTTCACGCAACAGGAACCGGCTGGCCGCAGCCGGGAAAACCCATGACACGCACAGATTTCCGTTCCCCCGTTCACGACCATCAGGCCGTTCTGGCTCAGATCCTCGCCGACCTCGGCCTGCGCCGGACGCTGATTGCACTCCTGCGCCAAATGTTCGCCGCACAAAGCCCTCCACGCAGGCCGGACCGCACGCCGCCGCTCAGCAACCATATGCGCCGGGACATCGGTCTGCCGCCGTTGCCAGAAGAACTGCCCTCGTCCCGCGGCTACCTTTAAGCAGGGCCGCAGACCGCAGCAGAGACCGGTCACTCCGGCCTCTGCTGCCTTTTTTCCTTGGCAAAACCCGCATCCTCGGCTAGGGCGCGGCCATGCTTGATGATGATCTGGACGAAATCCACCCGCTGTTTGCCGGCGCTCCCTCGACCACTGAGTTCAAGAAGCTCAGGAAACGCATCGTGCGCTACGCGCGCGAGGCGATCGAGCAGTACGGCATGGTGGAGCGCCGCGAAGACGGCAGCACGCCCAAGTGGCTGGTCTGCCTGTCGGGCGGCAAGGACAGCTATACCCTGCTGGCGGTGCTTTATGAGCTGAAGTGGCGCGGCCTGCTGCCGGTGGACTTGCTCGCATGCAACCTGGACCAGGGCCAGCCCGGCTTCCCGGCGACAGTGCTGCCGGAGTTCCTCGAAAAAATGGGCGTGCCGCACCGGATCGAATACCAGGACACCTACAGTATTGTCGTCGACAAGGTGCCGCAGGGGCGCACCTACTGCGCGCTGTGCTCGCGTCTGCGCCGCGGCAACCTCTACCGCATCGCGCGGGAGGAAGGCTGCTCCGCCGTGGTTCTGGGCCACCACCGCGACGACATTCTGGAAACCTTCTTCATGAACCTGTTTCACGGCGGCCGCCTGGCGACCATGCCGCCAAAACTGGTCAACGAGGAGGGCGATCTGTTCGTGTTCCGCCCCCTTGCCCATGTGGCAGAGGCCGACTGCGAAAAATTTGCCCGCGCCATGAACTATCCGATCATTCCCTGCGACCTCTGCGGCAGCCAGGACGGGCTGCAGCGCCAGCAGGTGAAACAGATCCTGGACCAGTGGGAATCAAACTCCCCGGGCCGCCGTCAGGTGATGTTCAGGGCGCTGATGAATGCGCGCCCTTCGCATCTTCTGGACCCGAAACTGTTCGATTTCGCGGGACTTGAGCTGAAGATTGCCGATTCTGGGGACGAAAATCCGGAAATTCCCCAGCTGCGTTAACTCCCGGGTTATATCAGCATCTTAGTCTCAGGACCGAACGAACGGCTGCAGACGAAAGGTCTGGGAATGACACATACGGGTTCAGGCTTCCTGGCACGCCTCCGGCACATCCTCGCCCCCGCAGTTTCCGGGCCGGCGATGCTCGCCTTTCTGCCAGCCCTGACCCTGGCCACCTTTTGGATTGGCGGCGAAACGGCGCTGCTGGCCGTTGCCCTGGGCCTGCCGGTCCTGATGGCCGCCGCCGGCAGCTTCAGCAGGCTGGGCGGCAGCTCTCAGCCGCGCGACCCGGTCACCGGCATGATGCTGCGCGGCGGGTTCGAGCAGGAGGCCGCCCGGATTCACGCCGAATGCAGCGAAGGCGGGCTGCGGTCTGCCATTTTCATTGTGGAACTGGACGACCATCGCGAACTGACGGACCGCCACGGGCAGGAGGCCGGCGACC